>NZ_JBHIOO010000001.1:0-325828 GCF_042195585.1 Bartonella sp. AS69XJJH
AAAATGAAAAATATCATTCTTGTAATTTTGATTGCAAACCTTTTATCGGCTTGTGCATTAGCACCAAAGCTAAAACAGCCTAATGATAGGAACCGTGTGCCTATTAATAAAACAATCCCTGCCGAAATTAAGCGAGGAGACAGATGAAAACAAAACAAGCAAAACCAGTGAAAGCCGAACAACTTAGAAGTTATTATGAAGAAAGCCGTGGCTTAGAACGTGATCTTATAAATGAATTTATAAGGTCGCGTAGAACGGCATGGCGTGTAGCAAGTACTGTTGGTCTTTTTGGCTTATTCGGTATGATATGTGGAGTCGTTGGATTTTCTCAACCAGCTCCAACACCTTTAGTATTGCGCGTTGATAATACGACGGGTGCAGTTGATGTTATCTCAATCATGCGTGAACACGAGACCAGCTATGGTGAAGTTGTAGATAGATATTGGCTAAACCAATATGTGCTTAACCGCGAAACTTACGACTATGATACCATTCAACTGAATTATGACACAACAGCACTTTTAAGTGCGGCATCTGTTCAACAAGAATACTATAAAATCTATGATGGAGAAAATGCACGAGATAAAGTGCTTTCCAACAAAGCACGTATCGCTGTAAAAGTACGATCAATCCAGCCTAATGGGCTTGGTCAAGCAACTGTACGTTTTACAACGCAGCAACATGACAGCAACGGTGCTGCTACTGGACCAAAACAACACCAAATTGCAACAATTGGTTACACCTATGTTGGTGCACCTATGAAATCATCTGATCGATTGCTTAACCCCCTTGGTTTTCAAGTGACAAGTTACCGTTCTGATCCGGAAGTCCTGTTGAATGATTAAGGAATTGATTGTTATGAAAAAACTTGCATTCGTTGTTCTATTGTCTTCGTTTTCTTCTCTTTATACGGTACCTGTGCAGGCGCTCAAAAGCCCATCAAATTCACAATATGATCACCGCATTCGCTATATAACATATAACGAAGCCGATGTGGTTCAAATTGAAACAGTTCTTGGTGTGGCAACACATATTATTCTTGAAGAAGGTGAACAGTATATCACTCATGCCTTTGGCGATTCGGAAGCCTATGCCTTTGCTCATAAAGGGCGGCATATTTTTATTAAACCAAAAGCAGAACTCGCTAATACGAATCTCATCGTTGTAACTGACAAACGGAGTTACAAATTCCGACTACAATTTCGAAATGACCGTGCGGGATCAACATATGAATTAGCTTTCCATTATCCCGATTCAAATGATGAAAAGTCGGAAGAAAACAACCGACGCCTTGCGATTGAGCGTGGTTTTCACCAAAGCGTCAACGGCTATAATCTCAGTTACACCATGAGCGGTCACCAAGATATTGCTCCGATAAATGCTTGGGACAATGGGCGTATTACTTACTTCAAATTTCCCGCTAACATGGATATGCCATCGATTTATGTCGTAGATGCTGAAGGAAATGAAAGCTTAATACCACGCACCGTTATCGGCAGTTCTAATGATATTATCGCCGTTCATAAGGTCAATCCTAAATGGCTCATACGACTTGGTAAACGTGCTCTAGCTGTTTTTAATGAAGCCTATGACCCCAATGGTGTACCAAACACAACAGGGACAGTATCTTCGGTGGTTTATCGTATCAATAAAGGAGGAAAATGATGTTTGACAATAAGGAAGGAGAGGGAAAAAGTACAAAACTCGATAACGTCGAGCAAAAACATATTGAAGGTACCTATGGAGGGTCGGAACTAGGTTCTGAACGTCGTCCAACAATTCCAGGTACCCGTGCATTGTTAATGGTAGGACTTATTGTCATAGTAGCGATACCGATTGCCTTGACTTGGAAAGCTTTTAAAATGCGTAATACTGTGGAAGTTGAGGAAGAAAACCCACAACAAATAGTACAGCAAATTATACCAAACTACGTCCCTCGGATTATAGAAGAGCCAAAGCCTGTAGAAGAAGCAGAGAAATCAACACAAATAGAAGATTCAAGCCTAGATATTCCACCGGCCTTGAGTAAGCTTCTTCAAACAGCCATTCCTCCACATATGCTCCAAGATTCTGAAGAATTAGCACGCAAACGTATGCTTAGTTCTAGCCTTAACAGCGGCGGTAGCGAAGGATCTACAGATACAAGTAATAAAGCATCGAATAATGATAGAGGTAATGGCGCATTATTTGATAACCTTCAGCCCGTGCGTTTAGGTCAATCACATGCGGCGCAACTTCGTAACCGTGACTTTTTGATTACGCAAGGAACGCAAATAGATTGCACGTTAGAAACAAAGATCATTACATCACAACCTGGAATGACGACGTGTCATTTAACACGCGATATTTATTCCACAAGTGGTCGAGTTGTTTTGCTTGACCGTGGTTCTAAAGTCGTTGGTTTTTACCAAAGTGGCATACAACAAGGACAAACGCGTGTGTTTGTTCAGTGGTTACGCATCGAAACACCTTCTGGTGTTGTTGTCAATCTTGACTCACCCGGCACGGGTCCTCTGGGGGAAGCGGGTATTGGTGGATGGGTTGACAGACACTTTTGGGAGAGATTTGGTAGTGCAATTATGGTAAGCATTATCGGTGATTTAGGAGAATGGGTAAGAGGCAAAGTTAGTAAAAGCAGCAAAGAAAATAAAGAGAACTCACAAAATAAAGGTAATCAGAATGCTGAATCTATAGCAATCGATTTTATTCAAAATTCCATCAATATCACACCAACACTTTACAAAAACCAAGGTGAACGAGTAAATATTTTTGTTGCTCGTGATTTGGATTTCAGCAATGTCTACAGTCTTGTCACACGTTAACCCGATACAGAAAGATCAAGCTGTTTCTCAGCTTCTACAACCGCTTGATTGTTTCTTAGAAGATCCCACGATCACTGAATTATCGATTTGCCGCCCCTGTGAAGTATGGACGAAAAGCTTTAAGGGTTGGCAAGTACATAGCGTACCAGAGTTAACAACCAATTTTTTGCAAACGCTCATTACAGCTATTATCGTTTATAACGGTATGGCTCCCAGAAGTATTAATTATGTGCTATTGCCTGGTGGACAACGTGGTACAATCATACAAACGCCAGCTGTCGTTGATGGTGCTCTTTCCTTTGTGATTCGTAAACATTCTCTTATAGTTAAGACGTTAGAAGAACTCAAAGAAGAAGGTGCATTTGATAATTTCTCTGACGTAAGTTTTAACAAACCTTCAAAAAAAGAAGCAAATAACTTGTTATCGAAGCAGGACTTCACAAGGTTGGAACCATTTGAAGTTGAACTCTTGCAACATAAACGTGATGGAAAAATTCTTGAATTTTTACAAGAATGCGTCCTTCATAAACGCAACATTATTATTGCAGGCAAGACAGGATCTGGTAAAACAACATTTGCTCGCTCTTTAATTGAAAAGGTTCCTGTAGAAGAGCGTATTATCACAATTGAAGATGTTCATGAGCTTTTTCTACCCAATCATCCCAATCATGTACATATGATTTATGGTAGCAATGTAGGCCGTGTTTCAGCTGAAGAATGCCTAGATGCGTGTATGCGTCAATCACCCGACCGAATTTTTCTCGCTGAATTGCGAGGCAATGAGGCATGGGAATATCTCAATTCACTCAACACTGGTCATCCCGGATCGATTACAACAACGCATGCCAACAGCGCTTTGCAGACATTTGAGCGATGTGCCACCTTGATTAAAAGATCAGAAGTTGGCCGGCAACTCGAGTTAGAGATGATAAAAATCGTTCTCTATACAACGGTTGACGTAGTGTTGTTCTTTAAAGATAGAAAACTCTCTGAAGTCTTTTACGACCCGATTTTTGCTAAATCAAAAATCGCTTAAAAGGAGCTTCTTCTCTCGATAATATGATGCAAACAATAAATAGCCGTAACCAATTGTTACGGCTATTTATTTAACTTTCCCTATTCTCTTTGCTTCTCCAATGCATTTTCTACACTCTTCATGAATAAAAAAAGAAAAAAGTTAATAGACAACAACTTTACGAGAAAACCAAATTATACATAAGGCTCTCTCTATTCTCTTACCTTTAATCATTTTTTCCATTTATCTTTTGATAAAGGTATGTTTGATGCAAAAAAGAAAAGAATAAATTTTGATTCGCCTATCAATGAAAGCCTCGTAAAATAGGTACTTTTGATCATCACAAATAATTATCGTCATCAAGACCAAAACTTATCGTTTAAAAATTCTAAGTGCTATTTTCAAATGATTAATAAATATGTTTTTTAACCAAACAATCTCCAGATACGGAAAACCTCATATGAAATAAACTATCATTTCGATTTAGTATCCATAAACCACATTCTATTTGGTAATAAAAAGTATAGTGGTATATCAATGTCTTCTTCGAACGAAGAAAGATTCTTAACCTCCGGCTGTTCGTAAACAACCAAATTTCTCTTAAGCAAGCTTTGCTAACCATATCACGTGGCTTATGTCCCCACCCTAAAGACGATATCCATAGACTACACAGGTAAGCTCTACTCTAAATATTCCTGCCCTCTTCTCTGCACCTCAAAAAGCGAAAATTCCTAAAAGCACAGATTTAAAATCCCACTTCTTAAGATGCATCACATTGATTTATAAAGAGTGTTCATTATTTTGCGTGTTAGATAAAAGATCTTAGTACCGTAGGATTCTCTCATTTCAAAGCTGTTTATTAACCAAAACCATGTCTCTTGCACATTCCAAGTAAATAAAGCCGTGTAGAATGAAACTGTATAAAAAAGCACTAAAAATGCCTCTTATAAACCATCCCAAATGCCAAAATGTTCGTAACATTGGGAATTGGCAAAGTGTCTAATGGCGCCCAGCTTGCTCTTTTATGAAGTGTAAAGATAGAGATGCTCTATAAATTTTATATTATTCAACGGGGCTTTACCATTATACCATCCACGAACTCTGTCGTGAAATGAGCTTGGGCACCTTAAAGAAAGGTTTCTTAAAAACAAGTGCGTAAATTGACAAGCCAAGTGTATTTTGTTTGGAGCATTCTGTTTTTGCATAAGGGTTGTGATCTTATTAAAAAACGAGAGAAACAAAAACGTGAAGCAATGAGTAATCTCTATTATTTAAAAGACATTACTCTAGACGTTTTTGAAAGTTATAAAACTGAACTAAAAATAACGGCAAAAATGGAAACTGGTTTGCATCTCTACAGCTTCATATTCTCCCTAAATTAGAAGACTGTATACCGGTTTCAGAGATTACACCAACAGAAAGATACCTAATATTCTTAACTCCCATCTGCTAGATAAAAGCTGCAACAGCAAAAGCTCTTTTAGAAAAACAACGCCATAAAATCATTAATAATCCGGCAATGAGTTGGAGAAATGTTACAGATTTTTATCAAACACTCTGCAAAGCAACAATAATGATACAACTGACTTTGTGTCTGCTTATTCTTACAGGTTTCGTACCCATCTCTTGCATCAATTCGTGAAAATTAAATTGAAGGGGATATATGAACAATTCTTGACTCGAGAATATGAAAGATCTGCATGATACTATAATACTATAAGAGATTTTCACGTACCCTTATGATCAGAAGCATTAAAAATTTTAAAACAAGCACGCTTGTTTTTTCGCAATGATTTCTTTTTTCTGCAACCAGTCGTGGTCCTTATTAACGTGAATTTCCTATCACAATATATAAGAGAGATTAGACTAAAAACCTGTCCATGTAGATTTCACTCTCGTTTACGTAATTGGCTAGCAGACTCCACCTACCACATCTCAAAGGACAAAGCCTCTTAATACGCACTGATCTGCAAATTATTCGCCTCCTCGCCTAGCAGATTTCACCTTCTAACCACTTTAATTACCACGTCCTAAATACGATAATGTTTTACGGCACAACAGAATAAATACCAAAACAATGACCGATTATACCGTTAATACTTGGGCACCTCTCTTTCATGTTAAGAAATATCTTTTATGCTGAAAAATAAAAAACACTTTTACTGCTTAAATAACTTTCTTAAGAAGACATACAAGAAAAAATGAAATACTCTAACATAATAAATAAGATCTAAACCTAGAAATCTCTATTTTTTATAGATAAAACATATAAAATCAAAACCTATGAAACTCATCAAAATACAACATGTTTTCTTTGATAATTGAATTTATTCAACTCAAACGAACCTATAAACATCGCTTATTCCACATTTGCAACACGTGTTTTTAGAATTCTCACTACCGTTTTCTAAATTTTTAGAAAAAACTATAAATTTGATATTTTTTCAAACATCTTATCTGCTCTTTAATGAATTTAAATCTATGACGTTGCAATAATTTTAAATTACTGCCCCCTTAACTGTATGGTCTATCTCTACAATAGATAGGGATTTTACATTCTCCATTTTGAGAACTATAAATTTTGTTTTTTAATGCGATTAACAATCCAATCTTTAAAATAAAAAATATGACCTTTAAATATTTATAATGATTTTATCAAAAATTCCTAATCCCTGAATATTAGCAATGTTTTCGATATTATAATAAATGTGTCGTAAAATGACGAACTGTCATAATGACCACTTCTTTGTATTTCATTTGAATAATTTACATACGTTATAATATTCGTATCAGCATTTATTTTTTGTGCTCTATTTATACAGAGTTATCTTTTTTATAAAAAATGATTAATTGAATCTGCATTAAAATAAAAATTCTGATACGAATTTAATAAAAATAAAAACACATGGCATATTGATTTTATTGTTTTTACATAGAACGCTATTTAAAGTATAGTTTTCCCAAAATACTAATGCCTTTTTAAAGGTAATAATAACTATGGTAACCGCTTCATAGAAGCCAATAAATTTTAGAGATTAAACCTCAAGAGGCACAAAAAACACACATAATTTTCTGTTTTTCTTTTTACTGTTCGTTAATCGGCTAATTTTCAAAGATAACATTCAATTATGAGTTTTCTGCTCAGCCATTGCAAGGATTGCTCCTACAAGGATTGGTTAGTTTTTAGAGATTACTTCGCTTTTAGAATGATTATAGCTACTGCACCCTTATAAACAGCCGATCTTCTTTTAGAGATTTAATTGCTAAAAGGAGATCCAACTTTCTACCTTGCGCTTTATTTTCATCAATCAGTAAATTTTCAAAGGCGGCGTTCAACCATGAGTTTTTTAATTTCAGCAATCGCTTTCGCTGGATTTAATCCCTTTGGACAAGTTTGCGCACAATTCATAATCGTATGGCAACGATAAAGGCGGAAAGGATCTTCTAAATTATCAAGACGTTCACCACACATCTCATCACGTGAATCCGCAATCCAGCGATAAGCTTGAAGCAAAACAGCGGGGCCCAAATAACGATCACCATTCCACCAATAACTTGGACATGAAGTCTGACAACACGCACACAAAATACACTCATAAAGGCCATCGATTTTTTGACGATCGGAGTGACTTTGTAACCATTCTTTTGCAGGTTCAGGAGAAACTGTTTGCAACCAAGGCTCAATAACTCGGTGTTGCGCATAAAAGCGATTCAAGTCAGGAACCAAATCTTTAACAACCGGCATGGAAGGCAAAGGATAGACTTTAATGGGGTGTTTTACATCATCCATCCCTTTGGTACAAGCCAATGTATTGGTTCCATCAATATTCATCGCACATGAACCACAGATGCCCTCACGGCAAGATCGACGAAGTGTCAAAGTTGGATCAATATGGTTTTTAATAAACAAAAGCCCATCAAGAATCATTGGACCACAAGCAGAACGATCTACATAATAAGTATCCAGACGAGGATTATTCTCATCATCAGGCGACCAACGGTAAACCTGAAATTCTGTCAGCTTTGTCGCACCTTCAGGTTTAGGCCAAACCTTCCCCGGTTTTACTTGAGAGTTTTTGGGAAGCTTAATTTGTACCATAATTCGTGTCTCCCCTTAATAAACCCGTTTTTTAGGTGCAATGCGCTTTAAATCGATCCCACCATCAGCTTCAGATGTTAACGGGTCCACATGAACAGGTCGATATGATAACGTCACCTTACCTTCTTTTGACAAATGTGAAAGCGTATGTTTACGCCAATTTTTATCATCACGTTCCGGATAATCTTCACGAGCATGAGCGCCACGGCTTTCTAAACGGGCTTGTGCAGAATGAACAGTCGTGATTGCATTCGCCATGAGATTTTCAAGCTCTAACGTTTCAACCAAATCAGAATTCCATATCAACGAGCGATCTGTAACTTTGAGGTCAGACAATTCCCCCCAGATTTTATTCATCCGTTGACATCCTTGTTGTAAAGAATCTTCTGTACGGAACACTGCCGCATCTTCTTGCATCGTACGTTGCATTTTTTCACGCAATAGAGCAGTCGGTATCGCCCCTTGTGCAAAACGTAAACGATCAAAACGCGCTATAATTTCGTCAACAGCTTCTTCATTGATGGGTGGAATTTCTGCATTCCGATCAATAACTTCACCTGCGCGAATGGCAGCAGCACGACCAAACACCACAAGATCAATTAATGAATTTGACCCCAAGCGATTAGCCCCATGAACAGAAGCACATCCTGCTTCTCCTACCGCCATCAGCCCTGGTTGAATACGATCAGGCGAATCAGCCGTTGGGTTGAGAACTTCTCCGTAGTAATTGGTAGGAATCCCACCCATATTATAATGAACCGTTGGCAAGATAGGGATAGGCTCTTTTGTTACATCCACACCCGCAAAAATCCGTGCTGATTCCGAAATTCCCGGTAAACGCTCGTGCAAGATTGCAGGATCAATATGGTTGAGAACCAAATGAATATGGTCCTTCTTAGGTCCAACACCACGTCCTTCACGAATTTCAAGTGTGATACAACGCGAAACCAAGTCACGTGAAGCCAAATCCTTAAAGGAGGGTGCATAGCGCTCCATAAAGCGTTCACCTTCAGAATTGATTAAATAGCCTCCTTCACCACGAGCTCCTTCTGTAATTAAGCAGCCAGAACCGTAAATCCCTGTAGGATGAAATTGCACAAACTCCATATCCTGAAGTGGCAATCCAGCACGTGCGATCATTCCACCACCATCACCTGTACAGGTATGCGCCGATGTCGCGGAAAAATAAGCCCGTCCATAACCACCGGTTGCAAGAACAACCATTTTGGCAGAAAAACGATGTATTGTACCATCATCGAGATTCCATGCCACAACCCCCGTACAAACCCCATCCGTCATGATGAGATCGAGTGCAAAATATTCAATAAAAAATTGCGCATTATGCTTTAAGCTTTGTCCATAAAGCGTATGCAAAATGGCATGGCCTGTACGATCAGCTGCTGCACAAGTACGCTGAACAGGTGGACCTTCACCAAATTGTGTCGTATGTCCACCAAACGGACGTTGATAAATTTTGCCTTCTTGCGTCCGCGAAAAAGGAACGCCATAATGTTCTAATTCGTAGACAGCAGCAGGTGCATTACGCACCAAATACTCCATTGCATCGGTATCACCCAACCAATCAGAACCTTTCACGGTATCATATAAATGCCACTGCCAATTGTCAGGTCCCATATTTGAAAGCGATGCAGCAATCCCCCCTTGTGCTGCAACCGTGTGCGAGCGAGTTGGAAAAACCTTCGTGATACAAGCTGTCTTTAATCCTTGTTCCGCCATACCAAGCGTTGCACGTAATCCTGCACCACCTGCCCCAACAACAACAACATCAAATTTATGATCTACAGTGCGATAAGGGGCGTTACCTGCTTTAGCGCCCAGAGATGATCCTGTACCCGCCATACTTGTTTAACCCCCTAATGCAATTTTCAAAAGAGAAAAAATAATGATACCACCTATGAGAAAACAAAATGAAATATTTAACGTCAAAAAGAATATCCGGAAACCTTCACGTGGAATATAATCTTCAATCACCACCTGCATACCAAGTTTCATATAATAAAGGACCGAAAAAGTCATCAATCCCATCAAAATAGCAACAATAGGATGTGCAAGTCTTGCACGCACAATGCTATAGTCCTTTCCCACAAGCGAAAGAATAAGAACAATAAAAAATATCAAAAGTGGTAGATTGATAAACCCTGTCAAACGTTCTAGCCAAAAATGCTCTGTTCCTTCATGAGCACTGCCACGCCCCCGTACTTTTCCAAGTTCCGTTCGAAAATCTTTTTTCATATCTCTTTTCACCCCCAGCTAAACAACGGTATATCCAATAATCCAAATCGCAAAAGTAACAATAAGAGAAATAAATACTGTCGCCCAAGCAGTGACTGTTGCCTTTTCTTTTGCCAAAAGGCAAGGCTTCAGATCCCAAACAATGTGGCGAACACCACCAACCATGTGATGAACCCCTGCCAAAGTATAAAGAAACAAGATACACAATCCAAACCAAGAACTATAAATCTCGTGAACCGTTCTGAATGCCTCCTCCCCACACGCAATAGCAATTAACCAAACAGCAAGAAAGACCATTCCAACATAAAGTGCTATACCTGTAATGCGATGCGCAATGGACATAGCCATAGTAATTGTCCAACGATAAATACTTATATGAGGGGAACGAGGGCGCTCTTTTATCCTAGTTGTCTCTGTCATAAAATATCCTGACCTGGTTTTTACTGCAACCGCAATGAACGAGAAAATTCGCATAAAACGACTAAATATATTATCTCGTTTTTACTTGTTTGGCATCTTAAGATACCAATATTACAGGTCGGTTGTCTCAAATAACGGATTAAAGGTCACGCATAAAAAAAACCGATTGCTCCACGGATATAATCCGCAAAACTTGCTTTAATCTAATACAATTTTATCTTCACGTCAAAGGTCTAACATCTTTTCTCAAATATAAAATAGGAATTTTTCCAGATTAAACCTATCTTTTTGAGGATCCACGATATATGCAACGATATCTTAAATTAACCCCATGATTAAGAATAAAACGAGGCAAAAATGATAGATTAAACATTTTTATGTCCCCTCTAAGCCTTTTAAAAGACAAAACGAATCACGAAAGACACAAATAAGCGGCATAAAAGCCGCTTTTGCATAAAGTTTAGCCGATATAATCTCTACTCAGCAACTTGCTTTTCAACATCTGTGCTTACAGCTGCTGCTTCTACTTTCTCAACAACCTTTTCAGCTTTTTTCCGATAATCTCTCTTTTCAGCGATACGCGCAGCTTTACCTCTCAAACCACGAAGATAATAGAGTTTTGCACGGCGCACTTTACCACGGCGCACCAGCTCAACACCTTCAATCAACGGAGAATAAACAGGAAATACCCGTTCCACCCCTTCACCATAAGAAATCTTGCGTACTGTAAAGGTCTCATTCAACCCACCGCCTGAACGGGCAATACAAACACCTTCATAAGCCTGAACACGCGTCCGCGTACCTTCCGTCACACGCACCATGACACGGACTGTATCTCCTGGCTGAAAGGCTGGAAATTGGCGCTTTTCTTCAATTTTTGCACATTGTTCAGCTTCAAGTTGTGCGATAATATTCATTTCTTTTATCCTTCATGTTCTTTATCAAACAGTCAGAGCGCTCAACTCTTACCAAAAAAGCCTTTATTAAGAATAAGGAGCTCTTTAGGCTATGCCTTACACAGGAGCGAATACACCATTCCTTCATTTTAATTCTGGAACTACAGAAAACCTTTTATAAAAAACTCTCTAAAAAGAGAGCCATGCAATACACCACCTTATCATATGAATCAAGTTTTCTGATGATTTTTATCATAACGCGCATAAAGATCAGGGCGACGTTGACGTGTTAACAATTCGGCTTGACTTTGACGCCAATCTGCGATCGCTTTGTGATGACCTGAGAGCAACACAGGCGGAATACCCCGCCCTTCGAAAAGAGAAGGACGTGTATATTGCGGATGTTCCAGCAAGCCATTTTCAAAACTTTCACTCTTCGCAGAAGCTGCATTTCCCATCACTCCAGGCAGAAGACGTATAACAGCATCTAAGATAACCAATGCGGCTGTTTCACCCCCTGAAAGAATATAATCACCAATAGAGACTTCTTCTAATTCTCGCGCTTCTATGACTCGCTCATCAACCCCTTCAAAACGTCCACAAACTAACGTTACACCCCTATCACGAGCCAAGCTATGCGCATAAGCTTGGTCAAAAGGGCGCCCACGTGGACTCATCAACAATCTTGGCGAATCCTGTGGACAACAGTCAAGAGCAGCCGCCAATACATCCGCCCGCATCACCATACCAGCCCCCCCACCAGCAGGTGTATCATCAACGCTATGATGTTTATCCAAAGCAAAATCCCTAATCTGCACCGTCTCCAGTGACCAAATTCCGCGCTCTAAAGCCTGCCCTGCTAAAGAATACCCTAAAAGACCAGGAAACATTTCAGGATAAAGGGTTAAAACGCGCGCCTGAAACTTCATTTTATTTCTCATCCTTATTTTCTTAAACAGACTTTCAATAGTAAAAAGAGCACAAACAAAATATTTAACGCTATAGCGTTAAATTGAATCTCCTTGATATGGCCATATTTAATACGATCCTTCTAAATACTTGCACTAAAAAAGACTCTAAAAATTCAGGACTATCTCGAGATAAAGTGCTTAAAATATCCGCTCAAAAGTGCATTTTTAATATTTCCACACTTTCCACTTTTTATTGACGAAATTCGTCTGTTATTTTTTACCTTCATCTTTATTTTTAGATTCAAGCTATTTCCTTTTTATCATTGTCTCCCCCATCACTTAAACCAGCTGCCATGGGATCAACAACAAGAAAACCAGAATCCATACAAATTTCTGGTACCGCCGCCTTACTAAAGGGAATAAGAACTTTTTTACCCGTATTCAAACGTATTTCAAGCAAATCACCAGCCCCGAAATTAAAGAAACCACACACTTCACCTAAGATTTTTCCCCCACAATCTTGAACACACAAGCCTATTAAATCAACTTGATAAAACTCATCCTCCATCAAATCATCAATTAATTGATCACGCGTCACATAAAGGCGAATACCTTTTAAAGACTCAGCCGCATTACGATTTTCTACCCCTTTAAAATGTACAATCGCCTTATTTTTTTGTATGCGAAGAGTTACAATTTCATAAGAACGCCCCATATCATCATAAAGAGTGCTGTAAGACTTGAAACGCTGTGGCTCAGCACTTAGAATTTTAACAAAAACATCTCCTTTTATACCATGAGGCATACCAATAATGGCAAGATAGACTTTATTTTTAAGCTTTTCTTTATTATACTTCATGAAAAAGATATTATCTCTCAAAAATGAACCCTTCAATCTTATAGTTTTCTATTCAATCTTGTTGCCATATGAGACAATCTTCTAAAAGACCTTTCTTGGTAACAAAAACAAATTAATAAAGGAGAAAGTCTTATGGCAAATATTATGCTATTTTACAAAGATATCACGCCAATCAACAAAGTTTCCCATAAAAATCTAAAATTTGCTCCTCCAAGTGATATGTCTTTTGCCAAGGATACTCACTGGGTTCCTTTAGCAAGTACTGAGTATTTTCAAGCAGCACTAGACTATCCTATTTTATTTATGTGCGCCGAAGATGAACAAAAAAAACGGCACTACACATCCGCGGCTCTTGTCGGTCTTTCTAATGACGAAAATGACTATATCGCTTCTGATAAAAGTTGGAAAACCAATACTTATGTCCCTGCTTTTGTCCGTCGCTATCCTTTTGTTCTAGCACAAATTAGTAATGAAAAAGAACTTTCTGTTTGCTTTGATCAACAGTCAGGTATGTTTAATGAAGTTGCAGGAACAGAACTTTTTAATTCCGACGGCTCTATTTCTCCTTTTATGGAAGAACGTATTCGTTTTCTTGAAAGTTTTAAAATAGCCATGGAGAAAACCTCTGAGTTTATTGATGCTCTTGTGGAAATGGATCTTCTAAGCCAAAAATCCATCAATGTGAAAAACGATAAAGGTCTCTCAGCGCAGTTGGAACATTTTTGGGTTGTTGATGAAGAAAAATTGAATAAATTATCAGCAAGCCAACTTGCTAAACTTCATAAAAATGGCTTTTTAGGATTAATTTTTGCGCATTTGATGTCAACGCACAATCTCTTGAAAATACTCTCTCTCAAAGGTGAAAAGCAGATTATCAATCGTGAAGAGGAACCCCAAAACAAGAATGGTCATTCTAACGATGAAAAATCTAAAAAGAAAGAAACCCTCAACTAGATAATGCCTATCAAAAACGACAAGAGAAAAGATAAAAATATTCCTCTCATTCCAGCAGACCATGCAATTTTAAACGCAAGGAAAAATTGGTTAGAGTGTCTCATCCAAACACGTCGTATGTCGGCACAAACAGTGCAAGCCTATGAACGTGATACGCGGCAATTTTTGTCTTTTCTCTGTCAACACTTAAGCCATATACCAACCCTTACAGATCTTGCTCATTTACGCATCAGTGACTTGCGTGCTTATCTTGCTTATCGGCGTACAAACAATGTAAGTGCTCGCTCTTTAAGCCGCGGAGTGGCAGGCATACGTTCTTTTTTCAAGTACCTATCACGCGAAGGTATCGTCAATGTTCCCGCGGCTCAACTTATCCGAAGCCCCAAACACCCAAGATCGCTCCCAAAACCTTTAGCGATCAAATCAGCACTTCACATAGTCAAACAAGAAAACCAACTAGAAAATGAACCTTGGATTAGTGCTCGTAATGCGGCTGTCCTCATGCTTCTCTATGGCTGTGGAATGCGAATATCAGAAGCCTTAAGCCTCACACCAGAACAATTTTCTGATCCTGAAAAAACAAGTTTATTTATCACAGGAAAAGGCGGCAAAACACGCCTTGTTCCTCTCATAAAAATTGTTTACGAAGCTGTACAAAATTATCTCAAATGTTGCCCATATCCTTTAAGAGATAACCAACCCATATTTCGCGGAGTGCGAGGCGGTCCTCTACAACCCGCCATTATTCAGAAAACTGTACGCAACTTACGAGCAAGCCTTGGTTTACCAGAAACTGCAACGCCTCACACACTGCGCCATTCTTTTGCCACCCATCTTTTATCACGGGGGGGAGATTTGCGCACGATTCAAGAACTTCTTGGGCACGCTAGTCTTTCCACCACACAAATCTATACCCATGTCGATACAGACCATTTGTTAAAAATTTATCAAAAGGCCCATCCCCGTTCCTAAAAACGTCTCATCAAAAAAATTAGAGTGTCTCAACCTCAAGCGCCAAAGCATGGACACAAGTAGCTAACTCTTCTTGTAAAACTTTATAAATCGCTCGATGTATTTCTACGCGTGTCATATTGGAAAAAGAAGAAGATAAAATTTTCACTCGAAAATGTGTTTCTCCTTTACCATCAAAAGCATGTTCATTATGACGATGCCCCTCATGAAGATGACTTTCGTTAATCACTTCAAGCTTTTGCGGATGAAAAGCATCCTGAAGCTTTCTCTTTATTATTGTTTCTATAAACATTTTTCATTCCTCAAACAAAATGAACGTGCAAAAGTACCCCTTTTTCATAATAAAATTAAGTGTGAAAACAAATTTTTTAAAAGTCAATTCTTGTAAAATTAATCAATTTTGCATAAACCAAGGATATGACAATAACATCTAAATTATTCGATTCAATTCGCATAAGCTCAAATAAAAAACAAAAAGCTGAGCCAGAAGCGCAACAGTGCCAGTGGGAAGGTTGTGAAAAAACAGGGTCCCATAAAGCACCCGCAGGTCGAAATCACGAAGGACAATATTTATATTTCTGTATTGAACACGTACGCGCCTATAATAAAAATTTTAATTACTTCTCTGGTCTTAGCAATAAAGATATCGCAAAATTTCAAAAGGATGCTCTCACAGGACATCGTCCGACATGGCCTACAGATCTGAGCAATGGTACATCGAGAAAAACAGCCGCTAATTATGCAAAGATTCGCTCTGGAACAGCTGCCTATCAAAATCGCATGCGCGATCCCTTCACGCTTCTCACTGAGCGGCATTCAAGCAATAATTTCTCACGAAAATTAAAGCCCTTAGAAGCAAAAGCTTTTGATACACTGGGTCTACAGGCAAACGCTTCAGCAGAAGACATCAAAATGAAATATAAAGAGTTGGTAAAAAAGCACCATCCCGATTCCAATGGTGGTAATCGTGCTTCAGAAGAGCGCTTTCGTGATGTTTTACATGCTTATAATTTGCTAAAAAAGTCTGGTTTGTGCTAAAAATACGCGCTTGTATGAGCCTATTTTCATTTAGACCACCATTATTTGCGCAAGATATTATTTTTTGCAAAACATTATAGAATACGTAAAAATCTTCCTTCAATATCTAAGGCTTTCATTATAGAGCATTGCATAAATACTCTAACTCTTGTATCGTTTCTAATGAATAAATAGCGTCCTCTCCCTTCCAGAAACACAATGACAAATCTTAACCTTGAAAATTTGCCCGATATTACACTTTGTGCTCGCGATCTATTTCATATTGAAACAGATCTGAAAGTCCCTGCTTTTAGCACAAAAACCCCCCATGTCCCTGATATCGATCCCGATTATCTTTTTGATCAGCAAACAACTTTAGCGATTCTCGCAGGTTTTACCTTTAACCGTCGTGTAATGGTTTCTGGCTATCACGGTACAGGGAAATCAACACATATTGAACAAGTTGCTGCACGCCTCAACTGGCCTTGTGTCCGCATTAATCTCGATAGTCATGTAAGTCGTATCGATCTTGTAGGAAAAGACGCTATCGTTTTAAAAGATGGCTTACAAATCACTGAATTTAAAGAAGGCATTTTGCCATGGGCTTATCAAAATAATATTGCTCTTGTTTTCGACGAATATGACGCGGGGCGTCCCGATGTTATGTTTGTCATCCAGCGCGTTCTTGAAACCTCTGGAAAACTAAGCTTACTTGATCAAAGCCGTGTCATCTCTCCACATCCAGCCTTTCGTCTTTTTGCAACAGCAAACACCATTGGTCTTGGTGATACAACCGGTCTCTATCATGGTACCCAACAGATCAATCAAGCTCAAATGGACCGTTGGTCTATTGTTACAATACTCAATTATTTACCCCATGATAAAGAGGTTAATATCATTTGTTCAAAGGTCAAATCTTTTCAAACGGCTGAGGGGAAAAAGACAATTTCACAAATGGTTCATGTTGCTGATATGGTACGCCAATCTTTTATCAATGGAGATCTTTCAACTGTCATGAGTCCACGTACCGTCATTACTTGGGCAGAAAATACAACAATTTTTCAAGATGTCGGCTTTGCCTTCCGATTAACCTTTCTCAATAAATGTGATGAACTCGAACGTGCCACTGTTGCAGAATTTTATCAACGCGCCTTTGGACAAGAGCTTCCCGAATCACTCATTCATGGTGTTTCGCCTTAAGGAATCTGTCACTCATGGCTACCGATATTGGCGACAACAAAAATCTGGCAAAGGACTCTTCCAAAAACACTCTTAATGCTGAAGCTTTAAAAAAAGCACTTTCCACCTGTATGCGTGCAATTGCAGGCACAAAAAACCTTGAAGTTTCCTTTAGTCATAACCGACCATCTTTAAGCGAAAGTTGTGCGCGTTTACCAGAATTACCTCAATACGCAACGAATAAAGACATCACCATTACCCGCGGATTAGGTGATTCCATGGCTCTACGCAAAGCATGGCATGATAACCGCATTCACATGCAATTTGCTCCACTAGAATCAGAAGCACGTGCTGTCTTTGATGCCCTCGAACAAACACGTGTCGAAGCAATTGGCACTTTAGCCATGGAGGGGCTTGCAAAAAATCTTGATGTCATGCTCGCCGATAAATACAAAAGAGCCCATTATCATAAAATTAGCAACCAAAGTGAAGCCCCCATCCAAGAAGCGATTGCACTTTTATTGCGTGAAAAAATAACAAAGCGCACAGCTCCAAGAGAAGCAGGTCCTGTCTTAGAATTGTGGCGTCAAGAACTCGAACAAAAAGCAGCAGCAGAACTCGATGAACTCACTCATCATATTTACAACCAACAAGCTTTTGCACAGATTGTTCGCCAGATGCTTGCTACACTCAAAATGACAGTGCAACAAGCTGAAGCTTCTAACAGTGAAAACAATAAAAAATTAAAAAACGAATGTGAACCTCAAGACCAAGAAGAAGAAGAGAGTAAAAACAAAAAACACGCTCAAAGTGAAAAACAAACCAGCACTGAACAAGAAAGTGATGTGCAAGACGACGGAAAAACACAAGCGACACAATCAAACAACAATGATCAAGCTGACGGCGAGCAAAAAAATGGACCTTGGCAAGAAAAGCCGAGCAGACCCAAACGCCTTTTTTCCGATTCGGAACAAATGGAAAGACTTGGCAATTATAAAATCTTCACCCGTCAATTTGATGAAATTTTGGAAGCAACAGATTTTTGTTCTGAAAACGAGTTAGATCACTTACGCCGTTATCTTGATAAGCAAATCAATCATCTTCAAAACATCGTTGGACGTTTAGCAAACCGTCTCCAGCGCCGCTTGATGGCGCAACAAAATCGCAACTGGAGCTTTGACCTTGAAGAAGGATATCTTGATCCAGCACGGCTTCCACGTCTAATTATTGATCCCATGCAACCCCTTTCTTTTAAAATGGAAAGCAACACCAAATTTCGGGACACGGTTGTTTCACTTCTCATTGATAATTCTGGCTCAATGCGCGGACGCCCCATTAGCGTTGCCGCAAGCTGTGCTGATATTTTGGCACAAACTCTTGAACGTTGTAGTGTCAAAGTTGAAATTTTAGGTTTTACCACTAAAACTTGGAAAGGAGGAAAATCGCGAGAACAATGGCTTACCCAAAACAAATCCCACAATCCTGGACGCCTCAATGATTTATGCCATATCATCTATAAAAGTGCTGATACCCCATGGCGTCGCGCACGACGCAATTTAGGTTTGATGATGCAAGAAGGATTATTAAAAGAAAATATCGACGGAGAAGCTTTAATTTGGGCTCATCAACGTCTTTTATCGCGGCGTGAACAACGTCGCATCCTCATGGTCATTTCTGATGGTGCTCCTGTTGATGATTCGACACTATCGGTCAACTCCAGCAATTATCTAGAAAAACACTTACGCGCAGTGATTCAAGAAATCCAAACACACTCCCCCATCGAACTCATTGCCATTGGAATTGGTCATGACGTCACACGTTATTATCAACGTGCTGTAACAATTATGAATGCTGAAGAACTTGCCGACGCCATAACAAAACAATTAGAAATACTTTTTAGTGATAAAAAGCCTCATATTCATAAGAAATAAATCTGCCTTGAAACAGCCAACAGCTACATTTTAAAAAATTATCTCTATCATTAAACCATCGGCATTAAACCATCAGAATTTGATGACTAACAACCTGAGAAGATAATCCCACAAATTGAATATCGAACTTTAAAGAAGCTTCTACTTTACTGGATGCATTATGAATTCTAAAAGAAGTACTCCAACCATCTTCAAAAATTATAACGAGTTTGTTTTTACTTTCTGGTTTTAGTGCAACTGATAAAATTTTGCTTGGAATTTTCCATTTACGACCATATCCCAGAGTGCCATTCAAATTAAAAGACTGAATAATAACCCGTTTTTGTTTAGATCTTGTATCTATCATAATCTTATAAAATCATAAGAACCTATAACATACTGAAACAATAACTTCACAAATTTATCTTGATAATCTAAACAAAGCCTTTGAAGTTCTTTAGAAAAAGCTTCTAGGATTGGAAGATAAACTCTGCTGTCTTTATTCTCTATATCTCTAAAGAACATCTTCTTATCTCTGAGCTCTGCTAAATAATCAAAAATAGGTTTAATTTCATTAAAATAAACGCTGCTACAAGAATAACCTGTCCATTCTTTACCAAAATCTATTTTACTGGAAAGGCGAGGATGTTTGATAGCGCTATGATTATGTTTTGCAGAAATACCAATGTGATTTTCAGGAACTTTTAAAATAATATCACGGACATCTCCTTTGATCCCAACAGAATCTTCCTGAAGAACAATAGTTTTCGTGTTTCTAATATTTTTATCATGTAACTGTAAGAAATATGATTATGTTTTGCAGAAATACCAATGTGATTTTCAGGAACTTTTAAAATAATATCACGGACATCTCCTTTGATCCCAACAGAATCTTCCTGAAGAACAATAGTTTTCGTGTTTCTAATATTTTTATCATGTAACTGTAAGAAAACAGCTGCTTCAATAGAAGCAAGATTTAAAAGCCTTTTTTCAGTATCATTAAATAAATTATAAAAAGACTCCGCTATTTGAAAGGACGAGTTAAATTCTATAGAAGCCTTTGTCGCTTTTTTAAAACCCATGACAAAGCAATTCAAAGGCTTTTCCATTTTCTATCTGATTCATGCAATTTCCTAAAAATCCTTACTCAAAATTACGAGTTCATTTGATTTTTTATTGTTTCCCATACCGTAAGTCCATTCAGGATTTAAGTATTGTATGTCCTTTATAAAGTTCTCCAACTTCCACACAATCATTATAAGATAAAACCCATCTGTGATGCTTTCTCAAAAGTTCAGCAAGAGCTTGATGATCAAAAGAATGATGTTTATCGCCTTTTTGACCGTAAAGTTTTTGATTAATAAGATATGGAGGATCACAATAAAGAAAATCGTTAAAGTGTTTAGGAATACTTTCTGTAAAATCTCTGTGTTCCACTGTAAAATTTTCAATCTTAAAATCTTTAAGCCGTTCAATAGAACGATAATTGAATCGGGAGTGTCCTGGAGACATACCGCCAGAAAGTGTTGTTCCGGAAAAAGAAGAGCGATTAAGAGTAAGAAAAAACGGCAGCAATCTCTAATTGATTTTTAATATTCCCAAAAGTTTTTTGGAGATTATAAAACATTGCGGGAGTCATATCTTCATATTCTCTCACTTTTTATGCAAGAGCTGAAGCATCTCTCTAAAGTATCTGCCCCAAAATAGCATGCAGCTTAAAAGCATCATAAGCATAAACCCTTGTTCCTCTTTTTGCTAAGGTTAATTCAATTGAACCACCTCCTACAAAAGGAGAACATAAAGTTTTCCGTTTCCTTATATAGTTATTAATAATCATAGGAACAGCACGACTTTTCCCTCGGATAACGAAGAGGTGATTTGACAATGGGTAACTCCCTAGTCTCTCTCTGTTTTTTCAAGGAAGTTAATACCAAATTATCAAATAAAGCCTCTGTATGATCTCTTTGATTTATCATTTTGTTCATACTATCAGCTCCAAGTATCGCATTTTCTAACCTACAATTATCTAAAATAAATACTCGAAGCGTTTGCCAAATTCTACAGAGATCGCATTATAACAAATGATAAATTCATTAACATATCTGCACAAACGTTTGTTCCTAAAATAATGATAAATACCAGTATTAAAACCGTCAAAAAGGACTTGATACCATTGGTATTTATTTTTCTATTTATATACTACCCAAATGTATATCGAAATGTTTTTTCCTTTATAAGAACCAAGTTTCTTATAACTCAAATAATCATAAGGAAGAAATCACAATTCTTAACAAGACATTTTGGGTCCTTTATAAGAGCTTTATTATCTGTTTTTAATACTGATAAGATGCCTTTATCTCATACTGAATCAGTCAAAACCGCTTCCCTACACATTATAAGTATAGATGATGTATGGATAAACACCACTTGAGAAAAGAATCAAAATACTTCTTATAAATCCGCTCAAATTCTGCCCTTAGAGGACATAACGCCCCCCTCTTCTTTAGCAAAACAAAAGAACAAAGATCATTATTTGTTACAAACAAAAGAAGAATCATCCTTTGAATGACTTTGATAAAGAGGAAGCTTTACAATATTAAGAATTGTTCCATAAGGAATCAACATAAACAGGCTCATAATAATTTTTACCGAAAAATCACCAAAAGCAAGCGAGAGCCAAACTGGCATGCCTACCCCTCCCAAAACAGTACTCTCCACCAGTGAACTATCAGCATAGCCTGTTATCTTATCAAGAACAGCAAAAGAGCTAGAAAAAGCAAGAGCAAAAAACAGCACTGTATCCAAAGCCGAACCAACCAACGCTGCTGCTAAAGGTGCTTTCCACCATGTTTTACGTCGCAAAGGAGTAAAAACAACAATATCAAGGAGTTGCCCAAATAAAAATGCAAAACTAGAAGCAAGTGCAAGCCGTGGTGTTGCCAATATCCAAGAAACAAAGACGCCCGCAAAAAAACCAGCATAAACCACACGCCGCGCAGCAGATGGACCATAAAAACGATTGGTCAAATCATTGATCAGAAAAGCAAATGGATAGGTAAAAGCCCCATAAGTCAACAGCTCATTTAAATCAAACCAATAGACAGGATATTGAACAAAAATATTAGAAGCAGTGACAGCAAGGCACATTGCTAAAATAGAAAAAACAATATACCTCTTCTTTTGCTGTTCTCGTAAAAGACTGCTTGGGGGCATTTTTTCAACCTAGAATACGGAACCAATAAAATAAAACAATCAACCTGAAAAAACTTAACTTCCAGAACAGAAAACCGGAATGAAAGCGTCAATAAACCAAAAAGAATGGCGCTAACAATTACGCTGCTTGTTCAGCCTTTTGCCCATCTTCTTGCTCAGCTTTTTTCTTAATGATTTGTCGTTTTAGCAAACGCGCACGTTGCGACAACTCTTTATCGTCTGCTTTGACCAAAAAAGCATCAAGGCCCCCACGATGCTCAACAGAACGCAACGCATTTGCTGAAATGCGCAAGCGGTAACTTTGCTGTAACACTTCTGAAATCAATGTCACATTGCAAAGATTTGGTAAAAAACGACGCCGAGTCTTATTATTTGCATGGCTAACATTATTACCATACAGAACCGTCTTCCCTGTCAATTCACATGCACGAGACATAAACTTCACCCTTAAACTCTAAGAAACTTTCAAATCCCCATACCCAAAAGACACAATGAACGCAAAAAACGCACAATGCAACCTTGAACGGGCATCATTGGGAAGTCTCTTTCTAATAGGGGGTCGACAACAAAAGGTCAAGTCTTTTATAAAACCTTTTTCATCTCTTACGGGCTTATTCTTCATCTTTTTTCTCAATTAAGGCGTGCAAATTCTGCCAAAAAGCGTACAAAACGTTTTTTTTAAATACATACTATGTTAGAATAAAAACCTATTGTCCCGAAAGGAAGCATAAATCATGAGCAAAAAAGAGCCTCCCATGACAAAGCTTCAGGGAAAATCTTGCTGTTTTTCTTCTTTTTTGTTTGGAACTTTATGTATTTGTTTTTTTCTTCTCTTCAGCGCATTAGGTATATGGCAAGTACAACGGTTAAACTGGAAAACAAATCTTATCACCAGTGCCAATCAGCGCATTCATTTGCCCCCCATAAAAGCCCCCCTAAAAAATCAATGGTCAGATATTACTTTTGAAAAAAATGAATATCAACCTGTTGTTATCACAGGAAAATTTTTAACAGACAAAAATATTTTAGTCACTGCAGCCGCTCAAAATACTACAGGCTATTGGGTTTTGACTCCTTTACAAACTGCTGATAATACACTGATTTTTATCAACCGTGGCTTTATCCCCATGGATGAACGTAACAATTTTCAAAACTCAGAGCAATCGTATACAAATGCCTCATCTCAGCGAAATTCGACCACGGACACAGAACAAACAACGATTATAGGTTTATTGCGCATGAGTGAAAAAAATGGTTTTTTCCCACGTAAAAATAATCCTGACAAAAATTTATGGTATACGCGCGATCTCCCCGCTATGGCACAAAAACTTGGTTTGTCCACTGTTGCCCCTTATTTCATTGATGCCAGAAAAACATCTCCACAAGCAAACCTTCCCGTCACTGGTCTTACGATTATCCATTTTCGAAATAATCATCTCGTTTATGCAATCACGTGGTTTATTTTAGCGGCTGGTGTATTAGGAGCTTTTCTTTTTCTGCTACGGCAAAAAAACTAAAAAAGACCTCTTCCATCTCAAGTAACAAAAATTTTTAAAATCTTGAAAACTGATAAAGAGAATAAACGCTACTAACTTGCGCCTTTGTTAAATAAAGATCATAGGCGAACAATGGATCTTTATACCGTCCACACAAAAAATTTACGCGATACTCTTCAAAAAAATCATCATAAAACGAGGATTAATTCATTAAAAATGTAATACACAAAAATGTGAAGCAATACATTATCTCCACTCTATAAAAAATTCACTCTTAAAAACATTGTCATAAAAGCTTTTGAAAAACATAAAGCCAAATTTAAAAATGATAGGAAGGATAGGCACTCATTTTTGCCTTTATAATTTGATATTCCTGCCTCATTAGATTGTTTCCCATTTCAGAGATTACTCCAATTGATATACGCAATACTTTCGCCTTCATCTAGTATAAAAGCTAATATAGCAGAGAATATACGGAAGCATTTTTTGTTTCAAAACTGCTATGAAGATAAGATGTTGAGTTATAAGCAACAAAAAAACATTTAATGTCTCGATGAGACTTTTATACCTATCACCACACCTTAAATAAGAGGTTTTTACAGGATAATAAAAAAAGATGAATCATCCTATATTCTAAAAAGACAGTTTATCCTTTCAGTGTATTTTGCTAAAGGCTTATGCTATAAATATATAAGCTTCTTTTGCTAGAATTTTAACTCTTTCATTTTTAAGGCTTCTGTTATGGGTGTTGTTGCCAAAAATTTTCCCATACCTGATCTTCATCGGGTTCGTCGTGTTCTCTTTTCTGTGTCTGATAAAACGGGTGTGGTTGCTTTTGCACAAGCCCTTCACGCTACTTACAATGTTGAATTGATCTCAACAGGAGGAACAGCCAAAACCCTCATAGCTGCTGGTTTACCCGTAAAAGATGTTGCTGAAGTTACCGGATTTCCTGAAATAATGGATGGGCGTGTGAAAACACTCCATCCTTTGATTCATGGTGCTTTATTAGGGGTAAGAGAAGATCCTAGCCATAGAGAAGCTATGGAAAAGAACAACATTCATGGAATTGATCTTTTGGTGGTGAATCTTTATCCGTTTGAAGAGACGATCCTATCGGGAGCCGATAGGCAAACAATTCTTGAAAATATTGATATCGGTGGACCGGCGATGATTCGCGCCGCGGCAAAAAATTATGCTTATACTGGTGTTGTAACAGCGATAAAAGATTATGATTCGATTCTAGCTGAATTAAAGCAGCATAATGGATGTTTAAGCTTATCTATGCGTCATCAGCTAGCAATGCGCGCTTATGCACACACCGCTGCCTATGATACGGCAATAGCATCGTGGTTTGCACAGGATTTAAAAATTGAAATTCCATCGTGGCAGAGTTTTTCTGGTCATCTTGAAAGTGTTATGCGCTATGGGGAAAATCCACATCAACAGGCAGCATTTTATCGCAATAATGAAAAACGTTTTGGTATTGCAACAGCAAAACTTTTACAAGGCAAAGCACTTTCTTATAACAATCTGAATGACACAGATGCAGCCTTTGAGCTTGTGGCAGAATTTGATCCGCAAAAAACCGCTGCTGTCGCTCTTATTAAACATGCCAATCCTTGTGGTGTTGCGGAAGGAGAAAATTTGAAAGAAGCTTATTTGAAAGCTCTTATGTGTGATAATGTATCGGCATTTGGTGGAATTGTTGCTTTAAATCAAACCCTTGATGAAGAATGTGCTGAAGAGATTGTTAAAATTTTCACAGAAGTGATTATTGCTCCTGATGCCACAATGGCGGCACGTGAAATTATCGCCAAGAAAAAAAATCTTCGTTTGCTCATTACAGGTGGAGTTCCTGATCCACGCTGTGGAGGACTTCTTGCGAAAACACTTGCAGGAGGAATTTTAGTGCAATCACGTGATAACGTGGTGGTTGATGATCTTAAATTGCAAGTAGTGACAAAGCGGGCACCAACTCAAGATGAAATGCGTGATCTTCAATTTGCTTTTCGTGTAGCAAAACACGTTAAATCAAATGCTATTGTGTACGCAAAAAATAGCGCAACAGTTGGAATTGGAGCCGGACAAATGAGCCGCATCGATTCAGCAAAAATTGCTGCAAGTAAAGCAGCAGAAAGTGCTCAAAGAGCCGGCTTAACAGAACCCCTCACAAAAGGATCAGTTGTTGCATCAGATGCATTTTTTCCTTTTGCAGATGGTTTATTAGCAGCAGCTGAAGCAGGGGCAACAGCAGTTATTCAACCAGGAGGCTCCATGCGTGATGAAGAAGTTATCACTGCTGCTGATGCGCAGGGTTTAGCAATGGTTTTTACAGGAACACGACACTTCCGACATTAATAGTTTTGCTGATTCCCTCTTCATATGAGACAAATATTTCAAGGAATTTTTCATAATCATCGTATGACTATTGATAACTGTTGAAATGAAAGCAGTTATTCAATCCAAAGAATCTACACGTGAAGAAGTTTATCACCGAAGAAAATGCACATAATTTAGCCATTGTTTAAGGAGAGAATATTGTTTTTGTTGATATTTTTAATGGTTGCCCTTTCACATGAGGAAAATGTTAAAGGGATGTTATCTTGTATGTAGATGCATACCTGTTATGATATTATAACACAACTCTTTTTAGTAATATGCTCTATTCTTAAACTAAAGAGTGTAATGAAAAGTTTGAGTAGAGGATATGAATATTCTACGTTTTTATAGTAATTGGCGCCGTTATCGTCGGACCGTTAATGCATTAAGTCGTCTTTCAGCATATGAACTCAGCGATCTTGGAATTTGTCGAGGTGATATTGATTCGATTGCACGACGTTATTCGCGTAAATCTTTATGAAAATTTTTTGAGATATTTGAGAGAATGCTTTGCTATGAGAAAACGTGTATTTTGTGGTTTGTTATTACGCCTTCATTTTCAGTATAATAACGAAGAGCAGAAGAGTTTTTTCTTGGGCGTTGCTGCGTGTTGTTTTTCAAATTCTCAGTACTTCTGTGATATACAACATTTGATTTATTATTTGATTTATAATGACAATTTAGCGTTAATGTTGAATTAGAACCCCGAATACCGTAGAATTCTCTCACTTAAAATTTATGTATGTTGTATCAACCAAAACATTCGCTTGCACGTTACAAGCGGGGAGTCCTGTGTGGATAAAAACTATTAAGAAAAGGCTAAAAATGCTTCTTATGAACCATCTCTAGTGCCAAGAGCTGTTAGATTGGACACTGATGAGATAATAGTGCGATGGTGCCGAATTGCTCCTTCATAAGCGTAAAGGGGTTTTTCTTTAAAATAAGTTCATGAATATGCAATACAACAGCGCTCTTTTTTCGTGAGAAGCGTGCCCCTATTAATGCAACTCTCTCAGAAATAAATATTGATCCCAACAGTACTCTTAAGAACTTATCGAAGATAAGCAACAGCTTAATTTTCTCTCCATATCTTTAAAGAATGAAGATCTTTAACTGGTACGCATCTGTCAACAATGGTTTGTCAAAAAACCTTTTTTTTGGAGCCAATCCCTCTTAGCATCACCTCATGAGATTCTATGAGCAAACCTGCCTAAAAACATCCAACCTATACTCTAACACAATGCTTCATGTATAAAATTTATATGATCTTCAAATTTTAAGAATATTACCACAATAAACGATAATGTTTTGCGACACGTAAGATAAAACGCAATATACTATGGGTTAGAACAATGTTATGATTTTTTATCAAACGCTTCACGGATAAAACGCCAACGAACTTTTTCCTGAAATGCAGGGCGAAAATATAAAACAATCTGTTGTGTCCGTTGTGGACCTGTTGATTCTGCAAAATCAATAGAATCTTCAAGACAAATATCTGCGTCAGGCGATATAAAATACCATACTTGTTCGCTCTTCGCGTTCTCGTTTTTTACGGCTAAACACACACGTTCGCCATCATAATTAACTTCAACTTGTGGATGAAGATGAAACCGAACAGCAACATTATTCTGTTCATTTTGCACACTCTTGTGTCTCTTTCCCCCTTTATTTGGCATAAAAAAGCGATCAAAACCCTCAATCATATCTCCATTTGTCGCCAAAATAAGACCACGCTCATGAATAAGATTAAAGGGTCGCACATAACCATTATGACTCGCAATAAAACCCGTCTTCTCTGAATCCTCTATACGGCGCACTTGAACATCTGTTGGTCCATCAAACAAAAATGGCGCGCCATTTTTCCTTTTCTGATAAAAAGCACCTACTGAACAATCATTAAGCGTAGCTGTTGAATGCGCTGCAGTAACACGTCCTAAATGTCGATAATCTTCCCGCCCATCCGGATTAACACCGGTATTGATAATAAAACGGTGCCCTTGTGAAGACATTTCAAAAGACAAACACCCCGAACAAGCCTGCTGTGCTACAAAGCGGGGTGGAAACTTTCCTGTATCTGCAAGCACTGTTGTTTGATTGGCTTTTAAGCGCTGAAATCCTGAATAACGGGCATAACTAAAAGGATGCCCTCCTGTTTCATCAAGCTCCAAAAGTGATGATAACCGTTCCGACACAAGAGGCCCAACCCCATTAAAATGGGCCAACGTTTGATCCTCATGGATAAAGAATCGTAAAGCTGGCAACATACGCTCAACAGAATCAATCAAAATACGGGGTGCTGTTTCATTGCTACGCATAAAAAGATGCCGTAACGATAATAAATCTGATAACAAATTCAGCAAAATAACAGGACTACGGGAAATATGCCCACCATCAACTAGAATTTGACGTGAAAGCTCCTCTATAAGTGTGGTTTGTGTCTTTTTTTTCACTGCCTCAGAAACAGGCAAAGCAAGAGATGCGAACGTCAAAGCCACTGCTGCTTGTAAACGTTGATCATTGTGCTCCATACTGCAAATTGTTACGCGCAAATAACGAAATTGCAAACCAAGTGCACGTAAAAAGCGTTTTTCAAACCGCTCACTTGCCCCTTCTAACAACATTTTCGAATGACAAATCCATGAAATCAAGCGCCGCGCCACAACAGGACCACTCCAAGCAAGTCCTTTTACCTTCTTGCCAGCATGGTCAAACCAATCTTCTAAAAGAGAGCGTGCATGTGCAGAAGCTAAATCACTTCCTGCTGCCTCCATATGGCGCAACCAATGAAAATCATGTAGAGCCGCTTCCCATTCTAGCGTTGGTGAAACCAATGAAAACGGCGAAACAGCACCAGAATGAACAATGTGACCAGCAAAAGCAAAACGACCATGATAAAATTCATGCGCCATCATAGGGTCTGCTACATGCAAATCCATGGGATGCGCTAAAATTTTATGAGGACGAAACCCTGAAAATCGCCAACGAAACAATGGTCCAACCCATAAACGCCGCATAACATTCTGTATCGTATCGATACAGGCCGCCACTTTTACCTGAGGAGCTTTTACCGCAACCGCCAAAATTTCATCTCCATTTATGCTGAATCAAATACAATTTCGACCATTTTCGTAAATGAAGCGTTAATTAAGCAATTTTTCGTAAGCGCGCAGCGAAAAAACCATCCATTCCTAAAAATGCGGTGTTCTCAGCATCAAAATTTTTATGACAAAAATCCGCAGGCGTTGTACGTAACATCCCCCCACAAAGCAAATGTGCCAGCGCTCCCATTTCCTCTGGATAAATAGGTTCTAAAACGATGTCATTGCGTGTCGATAAAATTTTCTCAATAAGATCTTCACCTTCTTCTCTTGCCAATGAACAATTGGAAAAAACAATCCGTCCCCCCACCTTCACCAAAGAAATTGCCCCGACAAGCAAATCATGTTGAAACGCCGCTAACTTGACGATATCATCTCTCGATTTCGTCCATAAAATATCTGGATGACGACGGATCGTTCCAGTAGAAGAACAAGGAGCGTCAAGAAGAACCGCATCAAAAAGCTGTGGGGGATGGAAATTCCTCACATCGCCTTGCCAAATGTTGACTGAAAAATGAAGCCGTTCCATATTTTCTTTTAAACGCTTTACGCGGTTAGCAGAAAGCTCAATTGCTGTTACCTCTGCCCCTTGTAAAGCCAATTGTGCTGTTTTCCCCCCAGGGCTCGCACAAAGGTCAGCAACTCGTTTACCCCGAAGTTCTCCTAGTAAACAAGCAGGCAACGCTGCAGCAAAATCTTGAACCCACCAAGTTCCTTCACTATAGCCTGGTAAATCAGAAACAGAACACTCTAGACGATTCAATCGAACAGAACCATTGGGCAACACCACACCGCCAAGCCTTTTAGCCCATCCAACACTGTCAGATTTCACTGTTAAATCGAATGGGGGTTCCACACTTTGAATTGCTATAATCTGATGCGCCTTTTCTGTTCCATAAGCTGACATTAAAAGCTGTCCAAACCACGCTGGCACACCTTCAATGGTAGGAACTTGTTGGCATAAGGGCATCGCCTCACGTGCAATATTGCGCAAAAGAGCATTCACCACCCCTGAAAAACGACGCATTCGAGGGTCAAGTTTCGCCACACGCACAGCTAAATCAATAGCCGCATGATCGGGAATATCAAGATAAAGAATTTGTGCAACACTGATATGCAAAAGATGCTGGAGTGAAAGTGCTTGTGAAGGCAAAGGACGCGCCAAAAGGCGTGAGAGAGCTGCCGTAATCTGCCCTCGATGACGCAATGAAGCTGTTAAAATAGCCCGACATAACAAACGATCTCGTTGTGAAAGCTTTAAATATTGTGGATGTCCGTGTTCATTATCCGTCAAACCAGACAGAGGCGTGTACTTATCAACTACCGCCCCCAAAAGACGCACACACACCTGTCGAACAGCTAATCCTGGAACATTTTTTTCAGACACATGCCCCGCTTTTTTGTGTTTCAAAACACCACCTTTATATCACTGTTTCCTTTAAAACCCCCTCAATAACTCTATCAACGAGATCTTTTTGAATTTTCATAACGAAGCCAAGAAGGACGTTTTGTAACACGCTGAAAAGAATTGTTTTCTTGCTCACCTAATGCATGAGCCTGACCACTATGAAAATCTCCATAGTTCATCCCGCTGCTTTTTTCATGCATAGTGTCTTCTTTATTCCATCCCACACTTTTGGCAAGAGCCCCTTTCATCTCTTCTGCTTGCTGATAAAGAGCAGCAATACGATTTGCAGTTGCTGGATGTGTAGAAAAAAGACTATCCGCTCCCTCACCGCTCAAAGGATTAATAATAAACAGATGCGCAGTTGCTGGATTATGCTCTGCTTCTTCATTATATACCCCACGTCCCCCATCAGCAATCTTACGCAATGCCGAAGCCAACCATAAAGGATTGCCACATATTTCAGCCCCTCTCCGATCCGCAGCATATTCACGCGTACGACTAATCGCCATTTGCACCAACATCGCTGCAAAAGGTGCCACGAGCAATGCAATAAATCCTCCAATTGCCCCAGCGCCATGAGAATCTTCTGAAGAGTTGCGCTGCCCTCCCATAAAGAAAGCAAAATTACCAAGCATTGAAATTGCCCCTGCAATCGTTGCGGTTAAAGTCATTGTTAAGGTATCACGATGCTCAATATGTGCGAGCTCATGCGCCATAACGCCGGCAATTTCCTCAGCGCTTAACCGCTCTAACAACCCAGTACTTGCAGCAACAGCAGCATTTTGCGGATTACGTCCCGTCGCAAAAGCATTTGGCTGCGCATTCTCAATAACATAAACCTTTGGTTGAGGAAGAGAAGCCCTTTGCGCTAAATCGCTTACAATCTTATAATAAACTGGTGCTGAATGCTGATCAACTTCACGCGCCCCGTACATGCGTAAAACAATTTTATCCGAATTCCAATAAGAAAAAAAGTTTAAACCACTTGCCATCAAAAGAGCAATGACCATGCCACCGCCCCCTCCAACAAGATAACCAACTCCCATAAAGAGAGCAGTTAAAAAAGCCAAAAGCATGGCTGTACGCATTATATTCATTACTCAAAAAACTCCATGATAAAAGTCAATCAATATTATATGATGGTGTTTTCTTTCTGCTTCTTCAATGGAATAGGTGTAAAATGAATAAAAAAGATGGAAAAACAAGCAAAAAAAATGCAACTGTCGTTAAACAGCAATCTCTTTCTCCCGCAGCACAACGCGCCCTTAAAGAAGCTGAAGAACGGCGAAAAAGCGCAGCAAAAAAAGAACAACCTTTAGAAAACGGCGGACGTGGCGGCAAAGACCCTTCCCGCTATGGAGACTGGGAAATTAAAGGCCGCGCTATTGACTTTTAAAACCATTGATTTTTAAAAAACCAACGCTGTTTAAACAAGCAGCTTTTTAAAGAAAATCCGTTTTTGATAGACAAAAACGGATAATATTTATTTTTCTAAAGCTTTTAAAAACACGTTGATTAAACAATCATGCTTCTTATGCTGAAGCAGATTCTGCTTCAACCGCTGCTGCTGCTTCTTCTTCCGCTTGCTTTGCTGCTGCTATACGTTCTTGTGCCTTTTTACCCGGTTCACCTTTATGTGGATTATTACGAGTTGGACGCTTTTTCAAGCCAGCTGCATCTAAAAACCGTAAAACGCGATCTGTTGGTTGAGCCCCTTGCCCAAGCCAATATTGAATACGTTCTTCATTAAGTTTCACCCTCGGTCCATCTTTAGGCAACATTGGATCCCATGCACCAACACGTTCAAGAAACCGCCCATCGCGCGGACTACGAACATCTGCAACGACGATATGATAGTAAGGACGTTTTTTTGAACCTCCACGGGACAAACGAATTTTCAATGCCATATTTTATCTCCTATTGTCAGCTCTGGCTTTCGTTTAAATTGACTTTTTTTGTTTTTTGCTCTTCAGAAATAACTTCATGATGACTCACAACTTCTTTAATAATAAATTTTAAAAATCTTTCAGCAAAGTCAGGATCAAGATCACTATCTATAGCCAATTGCCGCAAACGCGCTACCTGATATTGCTCACGCAGAGGATCTACTTTAGGCAAATCATAACGCGCTTTTAAACGCCCAACAGCTTTCGTACAACGAAAACGCTCTGCTAAGATATGAATCAAGGTTGCATCAAAATTATCAATAGATGCTCGTAAATGTGCCAATTCGTTTAATACTGTTTCCTGCATTATATTCCTTTCCCTCTTTACATCTTTACATCTTATCTTTTCTTAGGATGCTGAGGAAATTTTCCCCCATCGGCAATGCCATTAGAAAGACCAGGAAACGTAGGTCCACGCTTGGGAAGTCCGGGCAAGAGCTTCCCTCCATTACCATTTTCAATTTGCTTTTGAAGCGTTGAGAATTGCTTGGGATCCAATCCCGACAAATCCGGCATAGCTGGAGAATCCCCTCCCAAGTTTCCCATACCACCAAAACCCATTTTGGAACCAAGTCCTCCCAACATTTTTCCCATCAAACCACTTTTTCCTTTACCACCCATGGCTTTCATCATATCAGCCATTTGGCGATACATCTTCAAAAGTTTATTAATATCAGCTGCCGTTGTACCAGATCCCTTAGCAATTCTCTGTTTGCGGCTATGTTTTAAAAGCTCTGGATTCGCCCGCTCTTTCGGTGTCATAGATGAAATAATGGCCAATTGACGATCAAACAAACGATCATCAAACCCCGCAGCCGCAATCTGCTCTTTGACCTTCCCCATTCCTGGCAACATGCCCATAATACCGCCCATTCCACCCAGTTTTTTCATTTTCTGCAACTGTTCTGCAAGATCATTCAGATCAAATTTTCCGGCTTGCATTTTTTTTGCAAAAGCAGCAGCTTTCTCATGATCCATTGTTTCAGCAGCTTTTTCAACCAAAGAAACAATATCCCCCATTCCGAGAATACGATCAGCAATACGACTGGGATGAAATTCTTCTAAAGCATCTATTTTTTCACCAGTTCCAATTGCTTTAATTGGTTTACCTGTAACAGCACGCATAGAAAGAGCAGCACCACCACGCCCATCACTATCCATCCGTGTTAAAATAATCCCTGTAATCCCTACACGCTCATCAAAAGAACGAGCAAGATGAACGGCATCTTGCCCCGTCAAACTATCAGCTACCAACATAATCTCATGAGGAAGGGAACATGCTTTAATTTCAGCCAATTCAAGCATCAAAGATTCGTCAATATGATTACGTCCTGCTGTGTCAAGAAGAAGCACGTCATAACCACCCAATTTAGCAGCCTGCACGGCACGCGATGCAATATCAACAGGCAGCTGTCCCGCAATAATAGGCAAGCTTGCAAGTTTTTCCTGCTCTCCCAATTGGCGCAATTGCTCCTGTGCAGCGGGACGGCGTGTATCTAATGATGCCATGAGAACTTTTTTATTATGCTTATCAGTAAACCGTTTTGCAAGCTTTGCTGTTGTGGTTGTTTTTCCGGAACCTTGCAAACCAATCATCATGATAACAACTGGAGCTGGTGCATTTAAATCACTCAGAACGCTTTCATTTCCAAGAATATGAACCAATTCATCATGAACAATTTTAACCACCATCTGGCCTGGTTTAATTGATTTAACGATTTCGGCCCCAACCGCTTTTTCCCGAACCCTATCGGTAAAAGAGCGTACAACATCAAGAGCAACATCAGCTTCCAATAAAGCGCGACGAATTTCACGCAGCGCCTCTACAACATCCTGATCCGATAAAGCGCCACGTCCCGTCAAATGAGACAGAATAGAACCGAGTCGCTCTTGCAAGGATTCAAACATCATTTACCTCATTGTTGCATAACAAACAAACCAAAATAGCATCCGAGAACGCATCGCGCCGTCGGATGTTGACCTCTGAGATCTCTTTATACCCTTAAACTGGGGTCTCAGTCGGTGGCTCCAAGTTAATTTTGTCACTGAAAGCTTGCTCCTTCAAACAATAAAACCCCAGCTTTGTCAAGTTTTATCATAAAATGTCTTTTTATACGAAGAAATAAAAACAGCAAATACTATACTTAAAAACTTTCAACTTCAACACGCATAAAACAACCTGTTTCCTGTTCCATACTCCATAATTTTCCGCTAGAGATATCAAACCAAACCCCATGCAATGTCAAAAAACCTTGATCTTTGCGAAGCTTTATCCATGGAAACGTCTCTAAATTTCTCAACGAATGACGAATAGAAAGCTGCTCTAATGCCGTCTGTTTTTCTGGCCACGACAGCGACTTATTATTCAAAACGATTTCTGCTGCTGGTGCTAAGAGACTTATCCATTGACCAATAAAATCATTTGATGATAAAGATTTATATGTCTCCTTAAGAGCAGTATGAACGCCTCCACAATGGGCATGACCAAAAACGACAATATGTTTCACCTTAAGCAATTGCACAGCATATTCAAGAGCTGCTGATGTTGCATGATATTGGTCATCAGGAGAAAAAGGAGGAACCACATTTGCCACGTTGCGCAGGGTGAAAATTTCTCCTGGCTTAGCATCAAAAATCATTTCTGGTACTGCACGCGAATCACAACAAGCAATGACCAAAACTTCAGGTTTCTGTCCCTCAATCGCCAATTGCTGATAATGTGCTATTTTATATAAAAAATGATTGTTTATAAAGTTTTGGTAACCACTCAAAAGTCTTTCTGGTAAATGCGCCATTCTCTCTTTACTTTTGCTTCTTTTTTTACTTTCATTTTGTATATTTTAAAAAACAAACTATTAACATACAAAAATACTAAAAACGCCCTTCCCTTGAAGCAAAATATTTTTTTAAAGTACAAAATATTACTAAAAAATAGCAAAAACAAACTCATTCTTTCCAAATAAAGAGCTATTTTCTTCAGAAAGAAGGTGTTACAGTATATAAAAAATATAATGGTCTGCTTTTAAAAAGAGAAGAAAAGACCCCTTAAGAGCAAAAAGGGAGAGTGAACGTGTTGCAACAGAAAAAAACAGAAACAAAAAACACCCAAGATAAAATAGAACAAATCCTTTTTGCCCAAACCGATAAAGAAGATATTACTTATTATGAAAATGAAGAACTTCAAAAAGCTACAGCCATCGCGGTAAAAGCTTTTAATCTCCATCAGACGGGAAAAAATACCATCTGCTTTGAGCAAAATTTAACCCGTAGTAACAGACCTATAACCGTTATCACGCTTGTCAATGATAACAAACCCTTCCTTCTCGATTCTATTTTAAATGTTTTTAATCAACACAAAAACCATATCTATTTGATTGCACACCCCATTATTGATTGTGCTTCTGGAAAACGCATCAGTCTGATGCAAATTCACATCGAGTCATTAAACAAACAGCAAATACAAAAACTTGAAAATGAACTCACCTTAGTTCTTGAACAGGTTAATGCTGCTGTACAAGACTGGAAACCTATGCTTGAAGAAGTTGAAAAGCAGATTCATGCCTACCAAATAAGCCTTCCCCCACACTACAAACAAGAAGGCGAAAAAGCTATTGAATTTCTTCACTGGCTAATGGACGATAATTTCATTTTCCTTGGTATGCGCACTTACAACTTCATCAAAGACCAAAAACCCCTAAAATCCTTTACAGCGAGTAATATTGAACTTGGTATACTCACGGATGCTTCTATTCATATTGTTGACGATGAAAGTATGAAAGAACCTCCTCAAGAAGTTTTATCCTTCATGGAAAGTGATAATCTGTTTATCGTGACAAAAGCTAACAGCCGCTCCAAAATTCACCGTTCTGTTTGGCTCGATTATATTGGTCTTAAAATCTTTGATAAAGAAAACCAACTCTGTGGAGAATTACGCATCGTAGGGCTTTTTACCTCCTCAGCTTATACACGTTCTATTTTGCAAATTCCTTTCTTAAAAGAAAAAGCCCGAACTATTATTCAACGTCTTGGACACAATCACGCCGATTATTCAGGAAAAGCACTCATCAGTGCTTTAGAAACCTATCCAAGAGATGAAATGTTTCGCTCTGATGTCGATACATTGACAGAAAACACTAAACTTATTCTACAATTAGATGAGCGCCCACGTTTACGGGTTCTTGCCCACACTGATTCTTTTGGGCGCTTTGTTTCTATCCTTGTCTACGTACCGCGTGACCAATATAGCAGCAACCTGCGTGAAAAAGTTGGCGAACATTTTGTTGAGCTTTATAAAGGCGACTTTTTTGAATCTTATCCGCTATTTTTGGAAAGCCCCCTTATACGTGTCTATTATATCATCCATCGCAAAGGAAATGAAACTGTTCCCCTTCACGAACGCTCCACACTTGAACAACATGTACGTTCGATTGCACGAAGTTGGGAAGACAGAGTTCAAGCCATCGCTCTGACCCAGAAAATAACAGAGCCACAAACACGTCTAGCCAGCGAATTCCCCAACAGCTATCGTGATTTATTTTCAGCCGAAGACGCTATTAATGATGCTGGACATATTTTAAACCTTCATGATGAGAAGCCCCTTTTCGTGAACTTTTATCACGCACAAAACAAAGAAAAATGTACCATTTCTCTTCGGCTTTTTCACCGCCATGAAGCTCTTGCTCTTTCTAAACGTGTACCACTCCTTGAAAATATGGGGTTTCGCGTTATTGCTGAACAAACCCTTGAATTACCAGATGGCTATGGACACTCTGTGTACCTTCATGATATGCAGCTGGAAAGCACTTTCCAGCTCTGTATCGATTTTGGAAAAAACGGGCAAAAACACGCCGAAACCTTTGAGGCCATTTGGGCAAAAAATGCTGATAATGACGGCTTTAACGCTCTCACCCAAACAGCTGAGCTTGATTGGCATGAAATTGTTATTTTGCGCCATTATGGGCGCTATCTCCAACAAGCTGGAATTCCTTATTCGCAAGATCGCGTTGCTCAAACTTTAAATGCTTATCCTGACATTACCCAAGATCTTTATGCTTTATTTCATTTAAAATTTCACCAAAGCCATACAGAAAAAGAACGGGGAAAAAACCAACAAGTCATTCAAAAGCGCATTGAAGAAAAATTACGGAAAGTCTCTGGTTTAGATGATGATCTGATTTTACGCCGTTATTGTAACCTTATCGATGCGAGTTTACGAACGAATGCCTTTACGCCTCTTGACGATGGAAGTCCACGGCGTATTTTAGCCACCAAATTAAATCCGCGCCAAATTGAAGGTTTGCCTGAACCACGCCCTTATCGAGAAATTTTTGTTTATGGACCAGAAGTTGAAGGGGTTCATTTGCGTTTTGGACCTATCGCTCGTGGCGGAATTCGTTGGTCTGACCGTGCATTAGATTATCGCACCGAAGTGCTTAGCTTAGTCAAAGCCCAACAAGTTAAAAATGCGGTTATCGTTCCTGCAGGTGCAAAAGGTGGATTCTATCCCCATAGGCTTCCCCAAACAAATGACCGTGCTGTCATCATAGAAGCAGCACGACAAGCTTATACAGACTTTATCACAGCTTTGCTCTCCATCACAGACAATCTGATTAACGGCAAAATAAGTTCTCCCCACAATGTCATCTGTCATGATGACCCTGACCCCTATTTTGTTGTCGCGGCAGACAAAGGAACAGCAACTTTTTCTGATACAGCCAACGCCATCAGCCAAGCAAACCACTTTTGGCTCGATGATGCTTTTGCCTCTGGAGGCTCAGCAGGTTACGACCACAAAGACATTGGTATTACAGCTAAAGGTGCATGGGAAGCCGTCAAAAGACATTTTAGAGAGTCATTTAATCACGATATTCAAACAACGCCCTTCACCTGTGTCGGTGTTGGCGATATGTCTGGTGATGTCTTTGGCAATGGAATGCTGCTTTCCAAACAAACAAAATTGATTGCCGCTTTTGATCACCGCGATATCTTTATTGATCCAGATCCAAGCATAGACGAAAGCTATGCAGAACGTATGCGCCTTTTTAAACTTCCTCGCTCCAGCTGGCAAGATTACGATCAAAGCAAATTATCAAAGGGCGGTGGTATCTTCTCACGAAAAGAAAAAACCATTACTCTCTCACCTGAAGCAGCACAAGCCATTGGTTTCGAAAAACAAACAGGAACACCCTTTGAAATTATCTCTGCTCTTCTCAAAGCCCCTGTTGATCTTTTATGGTTCGGTGGTATTGGTACTTATATCCGTGCTGCAACAGAAAATGATGCCCAAGTAGGTGATCGTGCAAATGATGCAATACGCATTACCGGAGAGCAAGTGCGTGCAAAAATTATTGGCGAAGGGGCTAATCTTGGTGTTACACAACGTGGGCGGATTGAATATGTCTTAAATGGTGGTCGATGCAATACAGATGCCATTGACAATTCTGCTGGTGTGAATTGTTCTGATATTGAGGTCAATCTCAAAATTGTTCTTGCATCAGCACTACGTGCCAAAACGTTAACCCGCGAAGAACGCAATAAGCTCTTGAAAAAAATGACACCTCAAGTCGAGCAACTCGTCTTGCGCAACAATTATCTACAACCCCTTGCTCTTTCTTTGGCAGAAAACCAAAGCACTACTGATTTGCCCTATCAAATACGCTTTATGCACGATTTGGAACAAAAAAAGCTTCTAGATCGCAGAGTTGAAATACTCCCTGATGAGCAAATTTTACGACAAAGAGCAACCCAAGGCAAAGGTCTTCTCCGTCCAGAACTCGCCGTTATTTTTGCCTATGCTAAATTGACCTTAAAAGAAGAAATTGCTCATAGCCCCATTGTTGATGATCACTATTTCAATACAGCCTTGCTGAACTATTTTCCAACCCAAATTCAAGAAAATTTTAAGAAGGAAGTTATTAACCATCAATTGCGTCGTAATATTATCGCAACGCTGATTGCCAACGATATTGTAAATCGTGGAGGCCCTACTTTTGTTAATAGACTACACGATGCAACAGAACAAAAGACTGAAAATATTATTCGCGTTTTCATTGCCATCCGCGATGGTTTCGAAATTCCTCAATTGTCTGAGCAAATTGATAAGCTTGATAATAAAATACCCGGTCTTGTCCAAAATAAATTCTACGCAGCAATGACCCCAATGCTCTTTGAAACAACCAATTGGGGTTTGCACAACATAGATCTCTCACGTCCATTAGAAGAAATTGTAAAAACAATAAAGCAAGCCCGTAGCGTTATTGAAAAAGAGCTTATGCATTCTCACAACAACGATATTAAGCAAAAGATTGAAGAAAAAGCATTACACTACAGCGAAGAGGGAGCACCAAAAGCATTAGCGAAACAATTAGCTCTCCTGGAAGCTGCTTCAACAATCTGTGATATTTCTTTAATTGCAAAAAAAAGCAACAGTGATCTTATTAAAACCGCAGAGATCTACTTTTCACTTGCGCAAATCATTCGTATAAACCGCATTAACGAAGCAAGTCGTATAATCCCTGTAGTAGATTATTATGATAGTATGGCTTTAAGCCAAGCCAAAGAAAATGTTTCTGAAAGCTTTCGGCAAATCGTTATGAAAATTCTCAAAAATTATGGAAAGAAAAAAGATCCTTTTGACACTTGGAAAAAAACAGAAGAAGATCATATTCACAACATTACAAACCGCATTAGCGCCCTTATTGAAAATGATCTCAATATTTCTCGTTTTACTTTTGCAGCAGGATTGATTTCTCAACTTCAAAATATTGGCTTTCAAACCTAAAGCAAATACAAAACGGCCCACTCAATCTCCTGTTCTATCCCACCACCACAACAAACCAACAAAAATAGAGAGCGGAAGTTTGCATTTTTAGGCAAGGCTCCAATAATAAAAATCTCGCTATTTATCACAATAGAATTGTTTGCAATAATTTCAAAAAAACAACAGGATTGATTTCTCACCCTAAAAACATCAACTCTCAGACTTAAAAGCAGTACAAAATAGCTAAGCTTTTTCCCTGTTCTATCCATCCATGTCTAATCAGTAAGGGAAAAACGGAGACGCTATCCCGCATTTTTAGACAGAGCACTTAAAATAAAAAATAAATTCAAATTTTACTGTCAAATATTCTTCAACACAAAAATATAATATATTGATTTACAATCATAATTTTATCATTTTTATGTTGAAGGAGAAGCTGATATTCTAAGTTTGCCTCATTTCCAATCCGTTTATATTCAATCAATTAAACGCATTACCCCTTGCATGTTGCAAATGGGAAAGCTGTATAAATAAAAAACATTAAATAAAGAACTAAAAATGCCCCTCATAAACCGCCTCAAATGCCAAAAGCCGTAGAAACACTGGGGGTAGAAAATATAAATATGATGTGTCCCCCCTTAAGCTTCTTATTCCATAAGCGAAAAGAGGGTAGCACTTAATGGTTTTATCATTATACCATTCATAGGCAACATCGTGAAATAGAAAGTACTGAGAAATATTTTTTAACAAATGTGTAAATATGCAATACACATATATTCTGTTTTACGTGGAAGACATCTGGCTTCATTAAAAAACATCAGAAACAAAAGGATATGCTTAATCCATTATTTAAAAGATATGACTGTAACTGCTTTTGAAATGTGTAAAATCAAATAAAAAATGACAGTGAAGATGGACGTTTATTTTCTCCCTTTACAACTTCATATTCTCATCCAACTAGGCTGTTTACCTATTTCAAAGGTCACCCTAAACAGATATATGCAAGATGCTCATTCCATACATAAAGAAAAAAGCTCCTAACACAGTACCACACCACCTGTATAAAAAGGCAATTCAGCATGCTTTACAATGCCACTTTTTGCACACAAACATTGTTTCTATATGTAGTTTGACATAAGACTTTATAGTTAAGTGAAAAAGAGGTTGGACTAGTTAGGAGTAGGTAATAATTTTTTATTTTTATAGCTATTTTTTTACCATTAAATACGTGTTTTGTTAAAATAGATTTTGACACTCTAAAATTGCAAAAAAGTGTAAAAATCAGAAAAGATCGAAATTTGGTGGTAAAAATGAAAAAAGGCTTTGGTACAACACCTAAAGCGGAGAAAGACGACCAAGTTTTAAAAAACCTAATTTTACCCACCCATTGTTAATGAGCAAGGGAAGAACAGGAGCGCCATCGGCATTTTTAGGCAGTGTACCCAAAATAAAAAATAACGCTTGAAGATTATTGGCCTGCTCGGGAAATAAGCGCTGCAGAGTGTCAAGAAGCTTCATAGGCTGAATAAGAACAAGTTCAAATTTTGCTGTCAAATATCCTTCTTCATCAAAAGAAAAAGGCCCATTCATACGTAACCCACCACCTGTATGAAAAGTCAATTCACTTTGCTTTAAAAGTCCACTTTTTCCATGCAGTCGCTGTTGCCAATTTTTTCCTTCATCTTCAGACAGAAAAGAGATGTCATTTAAAATCACTTTCAAATTGCCATCAATTTTGGGGACATCAACAAAAGAAGATATAAAAATTCGAGAAATATCAAAACCGTCAAAAGTTATATTTCCCGATAAATCATTCTTTTCATGTTTAAGATCAAGTCGAAAAAATTCTGCCGTTATTTTTTGGGTAGCTTCTTTTGGCTCTAATGGCTGAATAGTCACGTTATGCGTATTTTGCAAAGATGCCTGATCTTCTATATTTTCTTGTGTCGTTTTTTTATCTGTTGTTTGCACTCCTAATGCTTCTTGAGGCTTTTGATCTTCAAGGGAAGAGGAAAGAGGTGAAATTTCAAGCCCCTCAGCTATAAACTTCAATGTTTTACCTGTTTTCCAATAAGGTTCCGTTTCAATCACCAAATTGCGCCAACGCGATACTATGGAAGTTTTTCCAGAAAAAACAATTAATGCAGGAGAATGAACATTAAACTCTATCAAATGAGGTGCATAAATTGGTGCACCAGCTGTCAAACGCCCCGTCGATAAAGAAACCCCATGTAAAGGCCAAGAAAATTGAAACTTGTCACAAACAACACCGACACGTAAAGGATAACCATCCTTGTGCACATTCTCACATACCGCCGCCATATTATGGGAAGATACTTTTGTGAATATATCAGAAACATAGTTTTCTATTTTACGTGAAAAAAAAACCAGAGTGTGCTATAAATAAATATCAGAGCAAGACAAAAGAGCCCACAAATTAAATAACCCAAAGAAAAACTTTTTTGTGATGACGATATTTGAGAGAATTTAGACAACATCAAAACTTTCTTTATCTCTTAACTTCCTCCCCGCCCTAAAAAGGACAAAGATTCTTAACCACGGTCAGTTGATAAACAATCCAACTTCTTAATCGATCGGATCCTATCTGCTAACCACTTCACGGAGTCCCTATACATCATTCTAAAGTACAGCATCTCATACGCCCACCCAGCAAGATCTTTTTAAGAAAACCCATTACATCCTTTAACAAAAAACACCTCATGTGTAAAGTTTTATATAGATTTTCTGCCTTAAACCACACTGTTTCACAGCATAACAAAAATGATAATGAATAGTGTTTCTTAACGATAAAGCCATTGAGCACCCCCCATCATTACGCTTATGGAGGAGAGCAAGCTAGCACCATCATTATATTGGGCCTAGCCCCCCTATGTTGCGACAGCCCTTGGCACTTAAGACAGTTCATAAGAGGCATTTTTAGTCTTTTCTTATACAGTTTTTGCCCACACGCCAGCCCTACTTGTGACATGCAAGCAAGAGGTTTTTATTGAGTCAACATACACAGGTTTGGAATGAAAAAAGCTTACTATATTTGGGATCCTCATTTAATATGCAAAACAGTAAATTATCTATATGAATCAATTCGTTATCAAAAAATCACACAAGTACGGTCGGTGTACAAAAAATCTGGTGTAATGCGCTTTCAAACCATTGGCTCAAAGCTCGATCATAGATTAAACGTCCTTTCAAATGTGCACAAGCAGGTTGAGCACCTTTTTCAGTCAATTTATGTGCCGAACGCATGACCAAACGCCGCATCATAGCACGTGTAAATTCAGCATGAAATTGCAAACCCCACGCATTGTTTCCATAACGAAAAGCTTGTGTAGGATATGTATGCCCTGTTGCCAAAAGCATTGCCTCTTTCGGTAAATCATAAATACCTTCATCATGGAAATGGTAGACCATTTCTGGCCAATTCATCAATTCCTTCCCCTGTGGGGTTGCTTCTAGTGGATACCAGCCCACTTCAACAGTCCCATCACTTCTTGTACCAACGCGCCCCCCTAGATTTCTCGCTAACATTTGTGCTCCAAGACAAATACCCAAAAAAGGCTTATTTTCCTTTAGTGATAACGAAATCCAATCAATTTCCTCACCAATATAGGTTTCGCTGTCATTCACACTCATCGGTCCCCCTAAAATAACAACACCAGCATAATGCTCTAATGTATCAGGGAGTTTTTGTCCAAAAATAGGACGATAAATATCAAGAACAAAACCATTTTGTTGTAAAAATTTTCCCAAACGACCAGTATAGATAGACCGCCGATGAATAACGACAGCAATCCTTGGTTTGTTATTTTTTTGTTTTTTATCAAGACACCTCTGATTTAAAAACATTTTTTAACCAATCACCTTTGCTACCAAGCAAAACTTTATTTTTAAAGCATAAGAGAATAATTTTATTGGACAAGACTAACGATATTTTTTCTTCTAGGTCAATTGTTTCTTCTGAGAAAACATTCGTATTATCACATTGGTGCAATTTAAAATAAACGAAATTTTTTCCTCGACAAAGATGTTTCTTCTTCTGTTTTAACCCCTGGATCATCAACATTTAAGTGAGTTTGACTGAACATTTTTACATCTTGTTCTTTTATATCTTGTTTCTCCACCTGCGCATTATGCAAAAGAGAATCATCTATAGGTGTTAATTTTTCAAGTTTCTTATCTTCAACACCATCACTTTTTCCCATAACATACTCTTTGTCTTGCTTTTTCGGCACAATATTATCCGCCTCTAATGTGAGAGAAGGCATACAGGGAGGCGCCTTCCATTCAAAACCGCCCAAACGTCCACTGATTGGAGAAACCGCTGACCAAGAAGAAAAAATGGACCCATCACACATCCATACTGGATCACGTTCAGCACGAAGTGCTAAAGAAAGCCATTGACGCACAGCACCTTGATTGTTTCCCTGTGCCTCTTCGATATCTGCCAACAATAAATAAACACTTTCTCGTGGATGATACTCTAATGCTTTTTTTGCCTGCTCTCTCGCTAATGCTGTTTCACCAGCATCTAAAGCTGCTTTAGCAATAAGGAAAGCTGATTCAAATGCATCTTTATTATAAGAAGCAAGTGTCTTAGCTCTTTTCAATCGCCCAATGGCTCCTTCTTCTCTTTCGAGATAAAGCGTCCCCAAATCAGGATGAGGATCCTTTTGCCAAGCCGCTATAATCATTTTATCCGCTTTACGCGTTTCATTTAACTTATAAAGAATATCAGCAGCAATAACTATTATTGGAACAAAATCAGGCGCCAATTTATGGGCTTTCAAAATGGCTTCACGTGCTTGTACAGGATGTGTATCAAACAAAGAAAGTGCCTGCCCACTTAATAGTAAAACTTGGATATGCTGCCGCTCTGGAGTCGTGCGAACAGAACGCGGGAGAGCTTTTTGCGCTCTTTCAAAAATAGTAAGTGCCTTATCCCATTTACCCTCAGTACTTAACCGATCAAGCACCGCTTGATGCGCCCATAAAAGTGCTGGCGATAAAGTCAGCGCCTCTTCGGCATATTGTTGCGCCGCCTCATAAGCTTTACTCTTCATCGCTTCACGAAACAAACCATAAAGTCCAACCAGTTTTGTTGGATCTTCCTTTCTCATCTCCTCATAAAGACCGATGGCGCGAACAGAGTTATTTTGTAAAGACAAGGTTTGCGCTTGTAAGAATTTTACCAATGGCTCTTGTTTTCCTGCAAGATATTTAGCAACCCGTGCTTCCATTTTTTGCGCAACCATACTATCACCAGCAAAAGTTGCAAGAATCCCCTTTGAAAGAGCTTCATAACCACGCTTTTGATGGCGTTTATAAAAATAATTGGAAAGAGCACTCGGTATGGAAAAAAAGAAAGACAATAACCACCATAAAAGCATCAGTGTTACAAAAAACAAAATAAGCACACTTAACACTGTAAGCAGCGAAGCAGAAAATCTGAAATGCAAAAATGTGAGAACAAAAATACCATTGTGATTAGCAACCCACGCGAAAGCTAAACCGAGGATACAAACAACAAAGGTATAAATAAAAACACGTATCATCTTGAGCCTATTTACATCTTTGTTGCTTTTAAAGATCCTTGTTGCACAGACAATAACAATTGCTGCAACAACTGTTGAATAGCAATATGTCTTTCAAGCCGCTTAACAAAATCCATTGAAATATCTTTTGCACTTTGGGGCAACGATTGCCATTCGCCCAAAGCCTTTTCGTAATCACCGGCTTGAATAGCAACTTCCATGCGTGCCGCAATAGCCCCAAGCGTCATCCCTTCAACATTTCCAATCGGTCGCGAAACAATGAGCCCTTTTATCCACGCTAAAATTCGGTCAAAAAAACCAGCATCTGACGCAACAATATTTTGCGTACCAACAATTGCATCGGCAACATGAGCAAAATCAACTGAAAGTTGTGCTGAACTTGGAAGACCTACAGTAGCTGTTTTTTGCAACACATCAAGTCCATCAATCGAAGGCGATAATTGCTGTAACAGCTTTAATTCATTATTATAAGACCCACCACGCTCTACAGCATTTTTTAATGAACTAATTGCAGTAAAGAGCGCGGTATCTATTTTTCTTTTCTCACTATTTTTAACAGCTGTTTCTTCTTGTAGTGCTTCTAACTGTTGTTTTAACGCAGCAAGATCATTTGCATTGCTCTGCCCAACAGACAAAGCCGTCTCTATCTCTTTCGATTTTCTAACAAAAGTTTGTACAGTTTCTTCAAGAGCTTTTACTTTTTCCTCTAAAATCGCAAAAGCTTTTTTGCTTTCTTCTTTCGATAGTTCATCGTTGTTCGTTGTTTTAAACTGTTGTGATGAAAAAGAAGAAAACTCTGTTTTTAATCCATCGATTTCTTGAAGGAGCCGCCTCAATTGTTCCTTTGTGTCTTCACCTTGACTTTTTGCGGCTTCAGCAATCTGCAAAGCTTTTTCCCCTCCAGCAGAATTTGCCACAAAAGGAGAAGAAAAAAAACCAGCCCATTGAAGCCCCATAAAAATTCCCAAAGCAATGAATCCCCCCAAAATTCCAGAAAGGGACAAGAAAAGCCAAGTTGTACTAGCGGTACTTTTATCCTGACCTTGCATATTCTGTTTTTCTCGCGCATGAGATTCTACAGAATTGTGGACTTTTTCCTCTGAATCATGGGGAACAGCTTCATGCTCAATAACTGGTTTCTTACGGCGCGTACCAGCATAATGTGGTTTAATTTTTGGTTTTGAAGAATCGACCATCTCTGTCACTTTTCGTGCACACTTTTTTTAATGATAAAATAATAAAATGAAGAAAGTTTTAAAAATGCAGCTTTTCTCAAATATCTTCGTTTACTTTACATTCTTTTTATAAAGAGTATAACTTTATAAAAATTTTCCAAATCTCATTTTTCTCAATAATATTTATAATTATAGACTTTAATAGACAAGTTTTAAAAAACACATTTGCATTTTATACTCAAAAATACAGCTTTATTTTTTAATCAACAATACCATGAAATTCAAAGAAAATGCCAAAACACATATTTTTCATAGAAAAATCAATTCTAAGAGAAATACTTTGCATCTTTTTCTGTTCATGGTACGCACGCAGGAAAGAAGCTTCAATATAAGGTTTTGTTTAAAATGCGTCTGCTGGGAATAGAAACAAGTTGTGATGAAACAGCAGCGGCTGTCATCGAATATAACAATGAATCAAATAGCCAAATTCTTTCCAATGTTGTTTGGAGCCAAATTGATCACCATGCACCTTACGGCGGTGTTGTTCCTGAAATTGCTGCTCGTGCTCATGTTGAAGTTCTTGATCATTTAATTCTGCAAGCACTAACAGAAGCAAACACAAAATTAAAAGATATTGATGGCATTGCAGCCACCAGTGGACCTGGTTTGATAGGAGGATTGTTGGTAGGCGTTATGAGCGCAAAAGCACTCTCTCTTGCCACTGGCAAACCATTTATTGCGGTAAATCACTTAGAGGGACATGCTTTAACAGCTGTATTAACGCACAACGTCAGCTTTCCTTATTTATTACTTTTGGTTTCAGGGGGGCATACACAAACAATCATTGTTCATGGAGTAGGCAACTACCAACGTTTAGGAACCACTATTGATGATGCATTAGGAGAAGCCTTTGATAAAACTGCAAAACTTTTAGGTCTTCCTTATCCTGGTGGACCAGCACTTGAAAAAGCAGCTTTATTTGGTGATAAAAATCGCATCCCCCTTCCACGCCCTTTAAAGGGTGAAAAACGGTTAGATTTTTCTTTTTCCGGACTCAAAACTGCTGTCCGACAAGCCGCAACAGCCATAGCTCCTCTTACAGAAAATGATATTGCTGACATTGCCGCAAGTTTTCAAGCCGCCGTGACCGATACGATACATGATCGTATTCACCTAGCCCTACAACACTTTACCCACCAATATCCTCTCTCTCATGATCAAGGAAAGCGTTCTCCTGCTTTGGTTGTCGCGGGCGGTGTTGCAGCAAACCAAGCCATTCGCTCTACATTGCAAGAACTTGCCCATCAACATGGTTTTGAATTTATAGCCCCTCCTCTTTCCTTGTGTACCGATAATGCTGCAATGATTGCTTTTGCCGGTGCACAAAAACTCGTACGAGGAGAAACAAGCTCTCTCGACATTGCACCCCGCTCACGCTGGCCATTAGATGAAAAAGCCCCCCCCTTAATCGGAATGGGACGCCGTGGAACAAAAGCATAATAAAATTGACGTTCCCCCACACACACATCTTAAAAAACGAAGATTTCTATTCAATCTGGTCTACAGATAGTCCGAACTCTCTATCGAGAAGATTCCACCTGCTTCCCACTCTCACAATTCACTTAACCCAAAGCTCGACACGCAAACCTAAATATTCACCACACATTCTAAAAAACTTTATGTTTCAAAAAACTGCCTTATATCATTACACTTCAAATGACGGTATTTTGCGGCATAATAAGATCGACTCTTTCCCACGAAGTATAGATATGAAAGCCATTCTTTGGCCTCATCATCTTTGACCTTCTATTCGTTTCATTGCCGTTGTAATTTAAAGCTTTTTAGAATCAATTTTCTTAATTTTTTCCAACAAACTCTTATAGTGACCGCATTTCAAACCATAGCTGCAAAGATAAGCAAAGAGCAAAATACCTTTATACAACATGAAATATCAATGAATCGCGTTTCTCTGCTACACGTTATTTTGAAACAAGAAAAAACAGATAATGCCCGTTCTTTACCCCATTTTAAAAATCATCGTTGATGGTGTTACAAAGATGCTTATAAAAATGCATATTATGAATGCATAATAGTCTATTAAAAAGGAGAACTCATGGCTTATTGGCTTTTTAAATCTGAACCCCACAAATGGTCATGGGAGATGCAAAAGAAAAAAGGAGTTAATGGCGAACAATGGGATGGTGTACGCAATTATCAAGCCCGTAATAATATGCGCGCCATGAAATATGGCGATAAAGGTTTTTTTTATCACTCAAATAAAGGTTTAGAAATTGTAGGCATTGTAGAAATATGTGCTGAAGCACACCATGATTCTACAAGCTCTGATCCACGCTGGGAATGTGTGGATATCCGTGCACTTTGTGACATGCCAACACCCGTTTCATTAAAACAAATTAAAGCCAATCCGAAACTAGCAAATATGGTGCTGGTTAAAGCCAGCCGCTTATCAGTACAACCCGTGACAGAAGATGAATGGAAAGAAGTCTGTTTGATGGGCAACCTTAAAAGTGAAATGCTTTTATCTTAAAACAATAATTTTTATTCATTAATTCATATAAAAAGATGCTCCATAGCATTGCACAAAAAATCTCTTTATGATGCATCTTTTCGGCATTGCTAAAGGCAAAGCTTACTCAACGATTATAATAAGCAACACCACAAACATCACACATAGCCCCCCCTCGCACACAAATGCAACGAAAAAACAAAACTGAGCGTGGATAAAAAAACAATAAAATGACCGTGAAATTCTCCGAAACAGTGCATATGTGTTAGGTGTTGCACAGTTTTCTTCGGGCTTAAAAAACGCATCATATTGAGCATTCACCGTTTTGCATATTGAATGAAAGTCTCTTATACCGCAGGCTTCTCTCATTCCCAACCTGTTTATATTGAATTAATCACAAGCTATTTGCTTGCACATTACAAGCGGAGAAGGTTCCGTATGGATAAAAACGTGAAAGAAAGGACTAAACATTCCTTTTATGAATCGTCTCAAGTGCCAAGGACTGTCCGCAACACCCACGAGATGGCAAACTGTATGATAGTGTCGGCTTGTTTCTCCATAAGCGTAAAGATGATGACACTTAATGGCTAAAACACCTTCTAGAGCATAAAAAATGCTTCCAACCAATACATAAAATACTCTGCAGACGGAAATACCTTCTTTTCAGCAAGCAACCATAGAAATGATAAAAGTTTATTTTTAGAGACCCTCTTTTTTTAATTTTCCTCTTTTAATTTTTCTTGCATGAAATCTCATTTTTCACGAAACTACTCTTTACCAATCAGTGCATCAACATGCCTATAAGGAAAAACATGAACCACTATACTCTTTTAATTGTTGAAGACGATGATCTACGCCCCGTTTTAGTAGAACAATTGCAAATGCATCAAGAGTTTGAAATTTTCCAAGCCAAAACAGCAAAAGCAGGAATGAAAATAATCCAAGAAGAAAATATTGATCTTGCTATTTTGGGACTTGAACTTCCTGATCTTGATGGTTGCAAAGCCGTGAAACAATTACGCACCCAAGGATTTCGTGCCCCTATTATCATAATAACGAATTATGATACAGACTGCGATAATATTTTAGATCTTGAAACAGGCGCCAATGATTATGTGACAAAACCCTTTCGCTTTGCGGTGTTATTAGCGAGAATTCGAGCACAGCTGCGCCAATATGAACAAAATGAAGATGCAACCTTTCACATTGGACCCTATACTTTTAAACTAAGACAAAAACTTCTTCTTGATCAATGTAACAATAAAATCTGTCTCACAGAAAAAGAAGCAGCAATTCTTAAATGTCTCTATCATGCCAATGATAAAATTGTCAGCCGTGAAACATTGTTAGAACAAGTTTGGGGTTATAATGAAAATATTGTCACCCATACTTTAGAAACCCACATCTATCGTTTGCGACAAAAAATCGAAAAAGATCCCTCTAATGCACAAATTCTCATGACAGATCAAAATGGTTATCGTTTAAATCTTTAATTCGAGATTTACTGTTTCAAAAATAATTTTAATATCCTAAATGAAAACAAAAGCGAGATGAAAAAACTTCACATATAATTGGAATGCTATTACATAGAACTTACTCTTATGACAAAATATATAACATTATGAATAAAAACGAAATATTCCAACATGAGAACCAGAAACAAAAATGCTTTCAAACCTCACGATATACTTTGTAACTTCTGCTTCACATGCTTTTGTTCTCTCTAAAATTTTTAATATGTTCCGCATATAAATAATCGTGATATCTTTTAACGACATTCTTGATCATAACTATCATCTTTAGATGCGTGATGTTTATGATTATTTTTTTCAGAAATACCGCTCCACGCACTGCTTTATCTCACATTCACGAACCTAAATTAAGAGATGTTTTTTATCTTTATAGTTTTTCTCCATCCTTTATGATTTTATCTCCTCTTAAGAGGTTATATAATTAATGATATAACGCTAAATGTTTATCCTAACGATAAAGCCACTGAGCACCACCGTCTTTACGCTTATAAAAGAACAAGCTGGCACTATCACACACTTTGTTAGATATCGATGTTGGCAGATAGCCCTTGACACTTGAGATAGTTCATAAGAAGCATTTTAATCCTTCTTTGTACAGTTTTTAACCACCATGAACCATATTATGCAAGATCCCTTAGACTCTGCTATTTTTATGCTTACGAAGACATCAGCATTTTTTTCTCTTAAAATGTTTCCACTATTCATGAAATATGGTTCGGTATATAGATACTTGAGATTTTTTATTCACATGCCAATTCCACATATAATGTACAAAAGAATATTTTTTGATTGTAAATACAAAAAATTGAAATAAGAGAATCCTTCTATATTTGCGGTTCTTATGCCAATGGCAAAATGATTAATTATCTTTATAAATTAAAATATTCCGCACTTGTGGTGATAAAGCAGGAATAAAAATACGTCGCGACTGACGACGCTGTACGAGCAAACCTTGATAAACACGTTTTTGTGCCTGACACATTAAGAGTCCACCAAAATAAGGCAAAAGATAGCGTGCAAATGGCTCATAAAAAAATGAGAACAACCGCGAAACATAACTCGTAGAAGGCATATAATGTACAATTTCTTGTATTGGCCCAGAAACAAAATTTGTTTTTTCGAACAAACGAGTAATTTGTTGCCGACTATAGGGTTCGCCATAACCAAAGGGCGTAGTAATATTTCGCGCCCAAAAGCCAGAGCGATTAGGTACAATAACAATTAAGCGGCCATTGGGTGCTAAAACACGCCATATTTCATTCAACGTTTCAAATGAATTTTCTGTATATTCTAATGCATGTACCAATAAAATACAGTCAACTGACGCATCCGGAAGCGGCAAATCTTCTTCAAAAACAAGCGCTGCAGCAACTTGCTCCGCACAAGGCCAAGACGAAGCACCCTGGGAAGCTGGCATAAAAGCAAAACATTGTTGGGCACGTTCACGCAATATAGAAAGATAAGGAAGTGCATAACCCAACCCCATAATCCGTTTATCCGTAAGATCAGGCCACCATAAATTCAACTGGTCACACAGCGTCTTTTGTACACGCAAACCAAGTGCAGAAGTATAAAAATCTTTCAGCGTAACGATATCCAACTCAACCTACCATGTAGAAACAAATTTCAAACATTACAGATTTTCATATACCCAACTTATATGGACTTCTGCCCTTTTTCCGCAATAGCGAACATTTCAATATTTCATATTTTAAACTTAAATGATCAAAAAATCAGTACAAAAGGATGATTATTGCGTTACAAGCGCTTTAATCATTTTCTTGGAGATGAACCCCATAGAAGTTCTTCATACACTGTTTCCGACATCAATTAAGAAAAAAGCCAACACTGGTTAATTAAAACGAAGCAATCTTTCAAGATAGTTTTTTTCTTCTTCTGGAATATGCTCTTTACCAAGACGTTTGCGAATTTCATCCAAAATCTGCCGCGTACGCATTTGATCACTTTCTTGTGGTAGTGCCTCACCTTCTTGTTCTTCATCTGTTTTTGAAGAAAGTGGGCGTCCTAACGGATCTTTAGGACCAAAACCAGCATTTTGATCATCTCCCGTTTCTTTGAGTGCTTCGCGCATTTTTTTCAAAACATTTTGTGCACCTTGCCTCAAAGATTCCAAAGCATCAGACTGATTTTGTATAGATACCTGATGATTTCCATTATCAAGAGCATTTTCCGCAGAATTCATTTTTTCTTCTGCCCTTTTCAATGCGCCCCCTGTTTCAAATCCTTGTTCTGATAATTCTTTTTCCAATGTTGATAATTCAGACTGCAATTCAGTTTGACGTTTTTTTAAAGATCTGCTTTGTGTCTCCGGCACATTTTCTCCGCGTTTTTGTTCCATCTCTAACTGATGTGTTTCATTGAGAATTTCTTGCTGACGACGCATTAAATCCCCAAGCTGGTCCATCTTTTCTGTCATTTGTGCAGATTGGCTTTTTTCTCCCTCATTTTGATTGCCTTTTTGCACATGCAAATGATCAAGCGTCTGTTCAACTTCCGCCAAGAGTTGTTCAGCTGCTAAAGAAGAGCCCGTTTTAGCCATTTCCTCAATTAAATTTAGCTTTTCTTGTAATGTAGCTTCAGAAAGATTAGGACTTTTTGAGCTTTTAGAATTTTTAGAAACTTGACTATCTGGTGCTTTTTCAGCCAAAGCACGGATATACTCATCCATAGCTTGACGTAAATCTGCCATAAGCCGTTCAATTTCTGCCGCTGAAGCACCGTAACGCAGTGCATCACGTAAAGCAGCTTGTGCTTGTTTTAAATTTTTTTGCACGGATTCAAGCTGATTATCTTCAATACCCAAAGCAATTTGCCATAGATAATCCACCACACCACGCAAATCCTCTTCTGTTTGTGCTAAAGAAAGTCTTGTCCACGCACTTTGTAGAACAAGAAAATGCATTGCATTTTGCAACCCCTTTTCTGGACGTACAAGCAAAGCAGAAAGCATATCCAATACACGCTCTCTCGCAGAAGCATCAAGCGCTAATAAACGACGCAATTCACTCACCGCACGCGCAACAGGATTTGAAAAAACGTGTTGCGGTAATGTCATGACAAAAGTTTTGCTACGTCCTTTCTGCCCCGCACCATCTTCTGCCACCAAAGTAATTTTGACTTGCGAACCCGCCCACGGATGCGCTGATATATCTTGCACCATCCGCATTTTTCCCTTTCCACCACGCGGAAGAAGAAGCTCTATTTCCGGAGCATTATAAAGAGAAGAAGCACTTTTATTCTGAGGAAGAAAAGGCTCTATTTCAACAAAAGCCTTTGTCACACCATAATCATCATCCACCATATATCGTAACTCTAACGATCCCGTTAAAATCCGCCCTGGTTTTTCCAGCCAATGAATTGTCGGAAGCGTGTCCTTAACCATCTGCAAATGCCACTGCTGTTTTTTACGACGTGATGATACAAATAAATTCATTGAATGCTTGAAATGTGTTTCAAAATGAACAATTGGATCATTCAAAGCTGTTTGTTCCGTTTTCTCTGAAAACGAAACTTCCCTCCCATCTTCTACAGACTTTGCTTTTACTGTAATGCCAGCTCCATTGACAACACGCACAACAACATTACTCCCTTCAGGAATTTCTAGTTGTGTTTTCTCATCTTTTGTCAAATAAATCGGTGCCACACCGGTATAAGCAGGTGGTGTTACCCAAGCATCAATCCGCATGAGTTTTTCATCAACGACAGGACGAAAATCAAAGGCATCAGCCAAACGCCCCCCTTGTGAACCAAAAGAAAAACTAAAAGAGCACACAAAAAGAAGAGCACACAAAGCCCTCAAAGCAAAAGGATCGTAATCCGCACTATTAAGAGAGATAAATCCAGTTTTTAAATGATATAATTGCTTTGCCATTCGGCGTTGATGTTCACGCCAAATAACAGCACTAAAATCTTCATCATTTTCAGAACATAAACGATCTGTTTGAATATTCAAAGGCTGGTGTCTAAGATCATTGACGCGTTCAAGACGGCAATTTACTTCCCGCATTGTGGGAAACCGAAAACGAATAAGAAAAAATAAACTCGCCCCAGCACAAACAAGTATAATCCCAAGTAAGAGCAAATGTGACCAATAGCCCAAAATGCCAAAAAGTCCCAACCAGCTAAACGAACAAAAGAGACTAAGAACAAGGAAAAATGGCAACAACCGCACCCACATCCGTTCAAATGAAAGGATCCCCCACATCAAAATGCGCACACACAAAAGCTTCATTGCAAAGCCTTTAATGTTTTTATTTTTCATAAACAAGCATTTATCCCCTTTTATCGTGGTGCATTAAGATCATAAACCCCATACAAAACAATTTCTAGAAAATAAATTGTTTCATCAAAGTTTAGTAAAAATAAGACCAAAAATATTTAATAATGCTCAATCTAATTTGGGTTCAATCCAATCTGGAACATGATCACAGCCTATCAATTGTGCATAATCAAGGCGTGGACGAATAACTGCATAACGTGTATCCTGAACCAGAACCTCCGGCACCAAAAGTCGACTATTATAAGTGCTTGCCATCACTGCGCCATAAGCCCCCGCTCCTGTTAACATCAAAACATCACCCGCTTTCAACACTGGTAAAGAACGTTCCAAGCCTAAATAATCACCAGTTTCACAAATAGGACCAACAATATCAGCATTAATCAGAGGGGCATCTACTGGTGCTTTTTTCACTGGCATTATATTTTGCCACGCATCATAAAGCGTTGGACGCATGAAATCATTCATCGCCGCATCAACAATAACAAAATTTCGTCCTTCCCCCTTTTTTAAATACACAACCGATGTCACCAACACACCGGCTTCACCAACAATACTACGCCCAGGTTCTAAGATAATATTAATCCCTAAAGGAGCAATATATTTCTTTACCAGTTCTGCATACTCAAAAGGAGAAGGTACTGGATGCTGCTCATAACCATAAGGGATACCAAGCCCGCCCCCAATATCGATATGGGTTATCGCATAACCATTATTCCATAATTGACGCACAAAATCTGCAACAATAACAAATGCATCTTCAAACGGTTTTAAATCACAAATTTGACTACCAATATGGAGATCAACACCACACACATGAAGACCGGGCAATTGGGCTGCTTTTTTATATGCATCACCCGCCAAAGACAAAGGAATACCAAATTTATTCTCAGACTTGCCTGTTGTAATTTTCTTATGAGTCTTAGCATCCACATCAGGATTAATGCGTAAAGAAATCCGAGCCGTTTTTGAAAGCGCATCAGCTCGCGCCGATAATTGTTCAAGTTCTTGCTCTGATTCAACGTTAAAACAATAAATATCTTGTGCAAGAGCAAAATCTATTTCTTTCACTGTTTTACCAACACCAGAATAAACAATATTCTGCGCAGGAATACCAACAGCAAGTGCACGCCGTAATTCCCCTTCTGAGACCACATCAGCTCCCGCTCCATTGTTAGCTAAAAGTTGTAAAACCGCTTGATTGGAATTCGCTTTAACCGCATAAGCAATTAAACTCGGCATATCATGAAATGCATTCTGATAATCTTTAAAATGTGCAACGATTGAGCTAGCTGAATAACAATAAAAAGGTGTTCCAACTTTCCGCGCAAGTTCCAAAAGCGAAAGACCTTCAGCGTGGAGCACACCCTGATGATAAGAAAAAAAACGCATAAAAATCCCTATTGTATCAACCTATCAAGAATAAAAGGTTTATCTGTTTTGCCTTGAGGAACAAAAGTTCCTTGTGAAGAATTCACTCCTGGTGAAGGAGGTAACTCTAATGACCCTTTACGCCCACACCCAACGATACCCAAGCCCCCCAAAAGAACAATCATCAACCCCTTTAATATAATTTTCATCTGTCCTCTTTCCTCATCTCGATCTCTTTTTTACCTTTAAAATACAATCACTCAAACGCTCACGAGACGCTTTTTCCAATACGCAATTTGCCGAAGAACCTCTGAAGGTGCTGTTCCCCCAAAGCTTTTACGACTTTCAACAGATTTTTCAACGGTCAAAACATCAAAAAGTGTCGCATTAATATCAGGACAAATTGCTTGAAGTTCATCTAATGATAAATCATGAAGGCGACACTGTTTTTTTTCTGCTAATGCCACAGCACATCCTGTTATATGATGTGCTTCGCGGAAAGGAATCGCTGATTCGCGTACAAGCCAATCAGCAAAATCTGTAGCTGTTGCATACCCTAAATCCGCTGCTTGTTTCATGGCTTTTTTATTCACTTTCAAATCAGCAATCATCCCTGTCATTGCTGCTAGTGATAATTCCAAACTCAAAGCCCCATCAAACACATATTCTTTATCTTCTTGCATATCCTTCGAATAAGCAAGGGGTAACCCTTTCATCACCGTTAACAGCCCCATTAATGCACCATTCAACCGGCCTACTTTAGCCCGAACAAGTTCGGCCGCATCAGGATTTCTCTTTTGTGGCATAATAGATGAACCCGTTGAAAAGGCATCTGATAAATGAATAAAACAAAATTGTTCACTTGACCAAAGAATTATTTCTTCTGCTAAACGCGAAAGATGCGTTGCACAAAGAGCGCCAGCGCTTAAAAATTCCAATGCAAAGTCACGATCCGAAACACTATCAATTGAATTGCGTGTAGGTTCTCGAAAGCCTAGCGCTTTTGCTGTCATAAAACGATCAATCGGAAAGCCTGTCCCCGCTAAAGCAGCCGCCCCTAAAGGCGATTCATTCATTCGCTCAAGGGCATCATGCATCCGCGATAAATCTCGACCAAACATTTCAACATAAGCCATCATATAATGACCAAATGTTACGGGTTGAGCCAATTGTAAATGCGTAAAGCCTGGCATAAAAGTATCAACATTTTGTTCTGCTCGAATAAGCAATTGCTCTATCAATCCTTTTAAAGCTTGTGCTATCTTTTGCGTTGCTTCACGCACCCACAAGCGAAAATCAACAGCAACTTGATCATTGCGTGAACGCGCCGTATGCAAACGCCCTGCTACAGGACCAATCAATTCGCTCAGTCGTGCTTCAATATTCATATGAATATCTTCAAGCTTTCGTGAAAAAACAAATTTACCGTCTTCAATTTCTTGGCGAATAAGTTTCAAACCATGAGCAATTTTTTCATAATCTGATTGTGAAATGATTTTCGTTTGCGCTAACATAGCCGCATGAGAAAGAGAACCTTCAATATCTTGTCGATAAAGTTTTTGATCAAAATCAATAGAAGCATTAATTTCTTCCATAATTGCAGCAGGACCTGCCGCAAACCGACCACCCCACATTTGGTTCTTTAACTTCTCATCTGTCATATTCTGAAAACACCTATTTAAAGGACAAAATTATGATTTTTCAAATTTTCATCAGCGAAAAAAACAATAAAAAAAGGCAACTCTCCCTTGCTTTCTTTATCATTGCATTGAGTTTATACGCAACCATAAACTACGATACCAAAAGAGAGTCTTTTCTTTTCAATTTCATTTCAGCAGCACAAGCACAAGAAATAAACATTAATAAAGCACGAACAGAAAAAATGATGGCGATACGAAAAGCAGCAAAAGGCTTTTTTAGCCACATACGATTTGCTGATACGCCCTCAGATATGAATAAACTCTCTTTCAAGGATATTCAAGGAAAAGAGCACTCTCTCAGCGAATTTACTGGAAAACCAATGCTGGTCAATCTATGGGCTATTTGGTGTGCACCTTGCCGCACAGAAATGCCCGAACTTGCGCAATTAAAACGTGAATTAGGTGGAGAAAACTTTGATGTCATAGCTATTAATATTGATAAAACTGCTTCTCCTGAAAAAATTCAGCAATTTTTACAGAATATTCATTCAGATAATTTGCTTTACTATCGCGATGAAACAATGGATATTTTCAACAATGTTAGAAAACAAGGGCTCGCTTTAGGACTCCCCGTTACATTGCTCATCGATAAAGAGGGATATCTCATTGCTTCCTTCAATGGTGCTGCTCCATGGGCCAATGACGATGCCAAAGCACTTATAAAAGCAGTTATTAAAGAAGCCCTATAATTTTAATAGCCGCGTCTTTTTAAACGTTGTATAATGAGATCCAGTGCTGATAAAAAAGCAGAACGGTCTTTACGGCAAAAAGGACGGGGACCACCTGTTATACTGCCCTGTCCACGCAAATCTTCCATCAAATTGCGCATCGCCAAAGCCTGCCCCATTGAATTTACATCAAAAATACGCCCCGTTGGCGAAAGACAAAAACCCCCAGCTTGCACAACCCGTGCTGCCAAAGGAATATCACTGGTAATAACGATACTTGCCTCATGCACATGTTCTACAATCCAATCATCAGCACCATTGAATTCACCAGCAACGACCACTCTTTCAATGAGTGCTTCATCTGGAAGAGACAAAAAACGATTTGCCACAACAAATGTCTTAAGCTGATAACGATTCATCACACGATAAACTTCATCTTTTACAGGACAAGCATCCGCATCAATCAACAAAGTGATAGCAGGCTTTATTGGGATACTCATACCTTGGCTTTCAAGCAATAATAAGCTCTTTCATTCATCTGAATGTTGCAAATCCTTGCGATAAAACATTATCGCCGCGTTTATTTCTCCTCCCAAAATAAAAATTGCACTCAATATGTAAAGAAAAATAATAGCAACCATAATAGATGCCAACCCTGCATAGGTTGAAATATAATCAAACATCGTTAAATATTGCGCAAAAGCGATAGAAGCCATAAACCATATAAACATTGTCACCACTATTCCTGGTAAAATATCTATAAATTTCCGCCGCCCTGCTGGAAGCCACTTATGAACAATCAAAAGACTAATAAACAAAATAACGATTGCAACTGTATAACGCCATACACGAATAGCAGCAATATATTCAGTCATAAAAAAAGAATGGTTTTGCATAATTTTGATCAACAAAGGCGTCAGAATCAATAAAAAGCTAATCACAACAAGACCAACAGCTCCAAGGATTACAAAAAACAGACTTTGAAAACGACAAAATAACAAACTCCGTCGATCAGTAACACGGTAAGCTTTATTTAAAGCCGTACGCAAAGCCTCTATCCCATTAGAAGCAAAATAAGCCGCTCCAATGACAGAAAGCGTCAACACACCTCCTCGATGAATGGTTAAAACATTGACAATTTCCTGAGATAAAGGCTCTGCAATAACATCAGGCAATAACTGCACCAGTGCTTTAATTTTTTGCGGTGTATAAGTAAAAGCACCTAGAAAACGAGCAAACGATGTTCCAAAAATAAAAAAAGGGAAAAATGCTAAAAGCCCCGATAGCGCAACATGGCTTGCAAAAGCACTACCATTATCACGCCAATAATGACTTACTGCGTCACCAAAAATACGATAGCTATACCAAAAGATATTTTTTAACAAAACTCAATACTTTCTGGTAAAACTCTTCCTCAGTCTATTTCAAGTTTTATAAAAATCATCAAAACTCTGCAAATAAATATTTTGCAATGTTGTAGTATAAAGGGCAATAATCAATACGGTCAAGCCTGCTTTATACCAAAACCAAAACAATAACCCACTCTATGAAGTTCTACAACGATTTCATTTTTTTGTCTCTTCTACAGATCAGTAAACTCTTCTGTACATCATATGCCCTATAGCGATCTAAGCAAGATGATCGTGCACACATAAGACCTTTTGAAGTCATGGTTATCTGTATCGAAGCAATCGCCACTCTTTTTTATTGCAATCTATGACTGAGTAGAGAAAAAACTTCTTATCGATTTCTAGAAAAAACAAACGAAATTCAACAAAAACCCCTTGCTTTTACTCACCCTTTTTTAGCAACACTTTGACGTCCAAAATCAGGAGCATCAATTTCCTGTCCAGCATCAATAATATTGCGACGTACAGCACGCGTACGTGTAAAAAAGTTAAACAGTGTCTCACCATCTCCTAAATGAATTGCCCGTTCTAAAAAAGCAAGCCCCTCACTAAAACGGCTCAACATTTCTAAAATAGCATCCTTATTATGCAAACAAATATCTCGCCACATAATGGGATCAGAAGATGCTAAACGCGTAAAATCACGAAAACCGGAAGCGGAATAAGCAATCACTTCCGAATTTGTTACTTTTTCTAAATCACTCGCTGTCCCAACAGTATTATACGCAATCAAATGCGGTAAATGCGAAACAATAGCCAAAACAAGATCATGATGTTTAGGTTCCATCTTTTCGACACGCGCACCACAAGCTTCCCAAAACGCTGTTAATTGTGTGACAGCAGCAGCATCGCTCTCAGCAAAAGGCGTTAAAATACACCAACGATTCATAAATAAATCAGCAAAACCAGCATCCGGTCCTGAATATTCCGTTCCAGCAATTGGATGCCCTGGAATAAAATGAACCGTTTTTGGCAATAAAGGTGCCATTTCCACAACAACCAACGATTTCGTAGAACCAACATCACTCACAATCGCTCCAGGTTTTAAATGATCACGAATGGTTTTTGCTACTTCTGCACTAGCCCCAACAGGAACAGAAAGAATAACCAAATCTGCTCCTTCAACAGCTTTTGCATTATCTGTCGTATAAAAGTCCCCAAGCTCCAATTCACGCGCTCTTTCCAATGTTTCTTGACGACGTGTTGCAATAGAAATCTGAGCCGCAAGTTTTTTCTTTTTAATCACTCTTGCTAAAGAGGACCCAATCAGGCCGATTCCAATGAGTGCTATTTTTTCAAACTGAATATGGGGCATCTTTCACCTTTAAAAACTCTTTGAAAACGACAACTAAAGAATAACGCAAGTTACCAATCATTACCTGCACAAGCTAACAACAGATCATTTTACCTAGAAAACACATAAAATATAAATGCACTCTCAATTAAGATAACAACGACTCTACATAAAATCCCATCAGTTTACTTTATCTTACTAATTTACTCACAAAAAAACACATAAAAAGCGTAAGCAGACACCAACTCTTCCCCAATTATCCCGATACGTCCAATTAATTTATACATTAGACCTATATAAGAACGTATTATGCCTCCACCTACAACATCAACACAAGTTTTGCGAATATTGAAAACACCGTAAAACAACGCATACAAAAAAATACCATTAAAAACATTTTCCCCTCCCGATTTCTGATACCGTAAATCAAACAAATACGAGAAAAACACGCCCTCTTAATAAAGAAAAAGTTTGATAACAAAAACACCGAATATCCCTTCAATGGAGTCACAACCCTCACGTAAAATAGAACGCCCTAAACAGAATAGATTTGGACTACAAATTCATGCGTTTATTTTAAAAAGGCATCTCGCTCCCCAGCCTATCTCACGACAGTGTTCGTAAATGTTATAACTATAAATCCATTAAGCACGACCCTCTTTACACCTAATAAAACACTATCATTATATTTGACTACCCCAAATGTTGCGAAAACCCTTGGAATTTGAGAGCATTCATAAGAGACATTTTTAGTGCTTCCTTGTACAGTTTTTATTCACACGCCCCCCCCCACTTATGACGTGCAAAAGACATTGTTCTGATTGATTCAATATGAAAAATTATGAATTATTAATAATAAACAATAGCTAGCTCTGTTTATGAAACACATTCATTGCTAAGAAATCATTTCTGTATCAAACATAAAAGTCTCCCCATAGGTACTGTCGTTTTCATCATAATCTATTTTGACTTTCTCCTCATCCCACGAAGATTCTTAATTCATACCGATCTGCAAACAATTCATTTTCTTGTCTAAAAGATTCCGCTGGATTACTATTTTAAGTGATTCAATTAATCTATAATATATTGATTTATAAAAATAATTATTTTTTTCAATTTGAATCATGACTTCGAATACTGTAAAATTCTTCCATCACAACCCCTCTTATCAATTAAAATCCCTTATCTGTACGTCACAAGAAGACATGTAAGCAAAAAATGATGAAAAACGCTCTCAATGCTAAAAACTGCAGCAACATTAGAGGCTAGCAAAGTATATAATGAATGTCGACTTGCACTTTTATTAAGCGTAACGATAGAGTTGCTCTATGGATTTTATATTCTTCACAAGGAACTTTACTTCTACACCATTCACAAACGTCGTCATAAAATAGATATGACGCACATTGAAAAATATTTCTAAGAAAGCGTATGAATTTACCATACAAGTGTCTTCTGTTGTTTGAGATGCTCTGTTTTGCATGAGGGGTGTTACCCCTATTAAGGCGCTATGAACTAGCCTAATATTCACCACATACTCACACAAAAACACCGAATGCGTAAAATTTTACCTGAGCTCTATATCACGAACCAACAGTGTTTTTCGACACAACAAAATAATAAAACCCTGTAAAAACTGCCTTTCGAAGAAAAATAATTTTTCTGAAGAAAAGTTTCTATAAAACTTTCAAGCTCTTCAAACGCATCCTCAAAAATACAACTAACCTCCACTTGATTAACACAAAAGTTTTAATTGCTGAAAATACCTCTGTGGCGTACTAAAAATAAAAAACCATCATATTTTTAAACTGTTAAGCTGCCATCTGGCGTCGTGCAATAATTGTAAGCCCTAACAAAACTTGACGAATGATAGCCTCGCCCAAAAGTGGATTTTTACGACTGTCTAAAACAGCACTCTGAATTCTTTCCATTGCATAAGAAATTTGTTCTAACTTCCAATATTTTAAAGCTTGTTCAACGATCTTTTTCCGTTGAAAAAAAATGGGAGGCCGCGCTTGAGAAACCACCGTAAAAGGTGATTTTCCTTCAACCTCTACCTGATAACGCAATAGCTGTAATTGCTGAAAATGCCTTTGAGCTGTATTCAAAATAAAAAAAAGCGCCCCATGCACTGCTGCATGTCGGTTAAAATGCGCTTCAAAGCCTGATATATCACCCAATAAAAGAGCATCAATGACTTCATCTTGAGAAAGAGCACTGACATCGCTTACAACAGCTTTTACATCTTCAAGAGTAATATGAACATTTGCAGCGTAAAGACAAAGCTTTTCTAATTCACCTCGTGATACAAGGCGATCCGCCCCTAAACTTTCATGCAACCATCTACGTGCATCCAAAGAAAGAGTCTTCTTAAACTGTCCCAAAACCTCATCAATCAAACCGTCAAGAGAACGCATATCATCTGCAAAACAGGGCAAAGCCATTGCTTTTGATGCCGTCTCAACAGCATTGCGCAACCCTGTTCCTTTTTTTAAATCCCCAGCCTCAATGAGAATAAAACAAGCCTCTGGTGGCTTCTCAATTAAAAGCTTCAAGGCAGAAAGAAAACCTTTTTGGTTAGCAGCATTAGAGATCCATATCAAACGATCTCCCCCAAAAAGCGATAACGTACGCGCTTCATTTTCCAAACGTGCGGGATCTTTATCAATTTCAGCAGCATCCAAACGAATTGTCGAAAATGGATCTTCTATTGCTACCTGTGTAAGTTTTGCAAAACGTTGTGCACGCTCACAAATAAGACCACGATCTGGCCCATAAATGAGAACAACAGGAAAAACACGCGAAAAACGCATTAAAAACTGATCAACTTCATGTGCTTTTTTCTGAACCACACTATTAATCCATTAACAGTTCATCATCATCAAGAACTTCCCCGCGAACTTTCTGAAACATGCCAATTAAATCATTGACATCCAAGCCCTTACGCTCTTCATGACAGACATCCAAAATCACTTTTCCACCATGCAACATCAAGGTGCGATCGCCATAATCAAGAGCCTGACGCATAGAATGAGTCACCATGATAGTCGTTAATTTTTTCTCTTCAACGATTTTTTCAGTCAATCGCATCACAAAATCAGCCATTCCAGGATCAAGCGCTGAGGTATGTTCATCAAGCAATAAAACATCCGCATGGGCTAATGTTGCCATCACAAGGCAAACAGCTTGACGTTGCCCACCTGATAAACTGTCCATAGGATTATGAATATATGCTTCAAGACCAATGCCTAATTGAGCAATTTTCTCTCGAAAAAATTGCCGTTTCTCATGGTTTAAAGCCGAGCGCAAACCTCGACGATTTCCTCGAAGAGCAGCAAGAGCCAAATTTTCTTCAATTGTTAAAGAACCACAACTGCCTATTAAAGAATCTTGGAAAACACAAGCAACCTTTCCAGCGCGTTCACTGACTGATTGCCTAGAAACATTTTGGCCATTGATAACCACTTTCCCTGTTGAGGGAAGCGTTGCACCCGCTAAAACACTGAGCAAGGTTGATTTACCAGCGCCATTTGAACCGATAACCGTAACAAAACTACCCTGATCAATTTTAAGGTTAATATCAATCAAAGCCTGTTTTTCCAAAGGTGTTTGCGGTTTAAATGTAACCCCAACATGAGAAAACTCAATCACGTTTACGCCTCCTAAAATAGCGTGGCACAATAAGGGTTAAAATAACCAACAGTGAAGTAATCAACTGAAGATCTGTCGACGTATCAATACCAATTCCATTTGCTTCAAATGCAAATTGTACCGCCACACGATAAAGCACAGATCCCACAATACAGCTGATTATAATCCAAAAAATATTACGCGTACGAAAGAGAGTTTCACCGATAATCACAGCTGCCAACCCAAAAACAATTGTTCCAATTCCACCGGTAATATCCGTTGCAATCGCAGTTTGAATATAAAGAGAACCACCAAGTGCAACACAGGCATTTGAAAGCCCCATACCAAAATAAATTAACGCCGACGTATGGACCCCTTGCGCCGTCGCCATGCGTGGATTAGCTCCCATTGCACGCATAGCAAGACCAATTTCACTTTCCAAAAAACGCCAAATCAAAAACGCCATAATCAGCAATACAGTACCAATGAAAAGAGGACGCACAAAAATATCAGACAAACCAAACAGATTATAAAAGGGCGTTAACGCCGTATCAGCAAGCGCTAAATTAACATTAGATCCTCCCATAATTCCCATAATACGAAGATTAACCGTATAGAGTGCTGACATTGTTAAAATGGAAGCCAAAAGATTCAAAATACCAAAACGCAAATTCAACATAGCTGTTAATAAACCAGCTACCATGCCTGCACAAAAAGCACATGCCATAGCTGCCCATGCATTAAAACCTAAAAGAATCAAGACGCCGCAGACACAAGACCCAAGAAGAAATGAGCCATCAACTGTTAAATCAGGAAAGTCCAAAACACGAAAAGAGAGATAAACCCCTATAGCCACAAACGCATAAATAAGACCTAATTCCACAGCGCCAGAAAACGCAAATATATTCATGTAAAGACAATCCCCATGAAAACTTAACGTATTTTATTGTATCAATATCCTATCAATGAAAGTTATCGTATCACTTTTGTCGCACGATCAATAACTGCCTGCGGAATAACAATCCCCGCTTTTTCTGCTGCTTTCATATCAATTCGAATGTCATTATTAGCCGCCTGCACAACATCAATATCACCAGGCTTTTCACCCTTTAGAATACGCACAACCAACTTCCCAGCATCAGCCCCTACATCATAGAAATTCACACCTTGCGTCATAAAGGGACCGCGCCCAATAGTATTAGCATCAACAGTAAATATAGGAACATTTGCTTCCTGTGAGACCTTTACTGCACCCTCCAAAACAGAAAGAACCGTATTATCAGCGGGAATAAAAATGATATCTACTTTACCGATTAAAGCCCGTGTTGCTGCTTGGACATCTGAAGGTTTTGGTGCTGATGAAGGAATGATTTCAATTCCAACCTTTTTTGCTACATCCTTTAACACTTTAAGTGTTGAAACAGAATTTGCTTCAGAAGCATTATAGAGATAACCTATTTTTTTCAAATTTGGTTTTACTTCTTGTAAAAGTTTAACACTTTCTGCAACATCTATACGATCAGAACTCCCCGTCATATTACCGCCAGGTTTGGTAAGCGAAGAAACGATTTTAGCTCCGATCGGATCAGAAATCGCCGCAAAGACGATAGGTATTGTTTTTGTTGCCGCAAGCATTGTTTGTGCTGAAGGCGTGGTAATCGCTACAATAACATCAGGTTTATCACCAACAAATTTACGTGCAATTTGCGTTGCTGTTGAAATATTGCCCTGTGCTGATAAAAAAGTAAGTTGAAAATTTTCACCTTGCTTATAACCATTTTCTGCAAGAACATCTTCCACACCTTTACGAACAGCATCCGCAGCAGGATGAATCATAATTTGTGTGAGTGCAACTTTAATGTGTTTAACTTGGTCATCCGCTTTTGCAACACTGTTCATCATAAAAACAGCTGCAATGATAATCCCTAATATATTTATTCTCTTCAACATTATACTCCACCCCTCTCTATGCAAAATTAAAAAAGGAATAATCTATTACTGAAGAATCTTCTAAAATCAATCTTTATTTCATTTTATTAAAACATGGACAAAATAAATCAAACTAAAATGATATTTTTTTGTTGCAATTCGTAGAAGCCTACGCCATACAGACAGGACATATATCGAATCGGTAAGCGGGTGTAGCTCAGGGGTAGAGCACAACCTTGCCAAGGTTGGGGTCGTGGGTTCGAATCCCATCGCCCGCTCCATTGAATTTTGTATTTATTCGTTCTTGTGTGGAGTTATAGCTTGTCATCGGTTGTTGTAGCTGTATGTACGTAGCTTGCCAGTGTAGCTTGCCAGCGGGTTTTGTATATTTTGCCACTAGGTTTTGTAGCAATTTATTTTTTCTCAAAGAGTTTTAAAGGTGTTTTCAAAGGATCTTCAAAGGTCTTTCAAAGATCATTTAAAACCTCTTCCATGAATCTTTTTTTCTTCCTCTAAAAGTCGCAATTTGAGATGATGAGTTCTTGAGCCAGAATCGGATTATTTGAGACGCGGCATTTAATTTATAAGATGCAGTGACCTCTTTTAAAATAAATTGAGTGATAATTTTTCTGTATTCTAAGCACATTATTAAAGAGAGAAATGTTTAAGCAATTCGGTCAAGTTGATCCTATTGCTCCTTTTAGCAATTGGTGCAGCTTGCACCAAATGCTCTAAATGTTCATCATCACCGATCAAAGGATCAAGTTGACCCTTTGATTTTCTGTCACTCAGAGGTTTCCTTTTCTCCTGTTTTGTTTCCCTTGTTTGGTGCTTCAAGTGTGATTTCTGTGGTATATCCGCTTTGCTTTTCATAGCGGTGGGTGACGGTAGAAGCTTTCCATGGACCACTGATTTGCCCACGAAACCCTTGCAATAAAAGAGGTTGGTCCGCCATGATTTCGGGGCGCCCCGCAAGGATCAAAGAACCACTGCCCACAGCACGACACAACCTATCCGACTCGGAAGCAGCAGCAGCCAAAGCCTCTTCCTCACAAGTGTAACAAGTCCGTAAACGCCGCACGGGACCGCTAAATCCTGTCTGATGCTTGACTTGGCATTGTTGCCCTTTTGAGCGATCAAAATAAGAAGCTTCAATGGCGCCATATTGCGTGCGTGGCTCTAACGTGAACTCCCAGTTGGAACAGTCGTGTTTATGAAGTTGGAGTGCTGGTAAATTATCTCCGCTTAAAAACAAAAACTTATTGTCCTTGATCAAAAAACGTGCCTGCATGCGGTCGGCAAGGCGGGTTAAAAAATCAACAGCCGATTGATCCGTACGAATCACATAAGGCAAAGGTTTTTTAGTGAACTGGGGACTGACCTTTGCTTGATAGCCATGGCGTTTGGCGAGTGTCTCAACAATCTCCCCAACAGTTTTGTGATCAAAATGTTCACTCATCTGTTCTTTGAGCTCTTTACGCATCGAGGCGCTTTTACCACAAAGGCGCAAAATCTCTCCATCACTGCCCCCACAATTTACAACCGATTCGACAACAAAACACCCCATAAAAGCACTGATGCTGTTCTCATAGCCAAAGATCACCTGGAGCGCACTGTTGCTCTGTGGAACCTCTAAATCATTGCCGTTATCATCAAATTCTGCTTCAAATGTATCGGCTTCATTACCGGCATGGTCCGTAATGGTTGCGGTTAAAAGACGTTGGTAAAAAACCGCGTGAACAGGTTTGTCTCCCACCTTGACCACAATAAAGGGGTGTGTACGCATTAATCCCATAGTCGCTTCACCGTGCTTTGGGGATTAGACAACACAAATTCAGGCAGAATGACCTTCAAGCCCCGCGGTAAAAGCACACCATATTGGGCAATCTCTGGATTGGCTTCCAATGTAGCTTCTAAAAAGAGGTATTGGAATAGTAATGACAAAAATTGCTATTGAGCATTTAAAAAGAAAGAAATATCATGTTATTGGTATGCAAGCCTCTCACGAGGGAATTGGCATTTATAAAAAATTGGGTTTTATAAAATTTGGTGAATTCAAAGTTTGTTCCAATAAACACATAGCGGTTTAGCTATGAACTCTTTTTTTGCTAATCTACAAGAGAATTTATTATTTTCAGCAAAACTCAAATATAGAAAACAAATCTATACAACCAAGAAAGTTTAGCCAATCTCCTTTAATACTGATAGTGAAAAGCTAACAGCAGTTATTACAAATATAATTATTTCAAATGACTCACTCAAATTTTCTTACTTTCATGATTTTCAGGGTCATTGTCTTAAAAAAGATATCTATCACAGATCTAAGCTTAACAAGTGAATTTTTTTATTTGATATGATCGATAATTTACTGTTTGTTACTCATATTTATGAAGAACTCGAAAGCAAATATTTAAAAATACAGTTGCATCATATTTTTTAGATAGTTACTCTGTTAGTCAATTAATAGAAAAAATCAATGTTAGATATATTCAATAATTTTGATACCGATTTTGGCTCATTCTGTTTTTCAACCAATATAATAAACAGCAAATATAGTGGGATCAGCCAACTTCAATATCACTTTGTAAAAGGTCTTTCCTTCTATCCTTTTTGCTATCAAATTCTGATTTTACAATTCCTAGCTTTCTTTTTTATACTCAAAATTGCCTCTGAAACAGGGTACATTAGTCTTAAAAAATATATAAAAGAAGCAAATTATAACATTTTTCTCATCCTTCTTAATACAAAATAACTGTTAAACTACAATGCGCTAATACTTATCAGTCATAAGTCCAAAACAGCATATAATGACGAAACAAATTCATAAAGTGAAGATTTTTCACAATCAATTGTTGTATTAATCTTTCCATAATGCATAAAAATGATGAAGCGGCCCTCGCCCTTTCCCTACTTTTAAAGCATTTGAAGCAGTTAAAGCGCCATGCAAATAATCTTTTGCTTGTTTAACAGCGCAATCCAAAGGTTGGGTAGGTAACAGAGCTGCAATAGCGGCAGAAATGGTACACCCTGTCCCGTGATCATGAGTGGTTGAAAGACGAGAAGCTTCAAGCACAACAAGGTTTTCACAATCACAATAAAGATCTGGACTAGAACAATCGTAATTTTCTGTACTATTTCTGCTAAGCGTATTCAAATGTCCCCCTTTTAACAAAACTGCATGACACCCTAGCGCCAAAAGTCGTGGGGCATATTGATACATAGTCTCTAAAGACCATTGCACTTCACCTCCCAATAACAGTGCAGCTTCAGGCAAATTTGGCGTGATCAAAGTTGACATCGGCACAAGAACGTCACGCATAATTTCAATTGCATCAAACTTTAAAAGAACATCACCACTTTTTGCAACCATAACCGGATCAAAAACAATGAAACGCGCTTTATGATAAGCAAGACGCTCTGCAATAACCTGTGCAATCTGAGCATTTGCAACCATACCAATTTTAACGGCATCAACATGGATATCCTCAAAAACAGAATCAATTTGATCTGCAACAAAAGAAGCATCTAATGCCTGAAAAGAACGCACACCCTGAGTATTTTGTGCAACAACAGCTGTAACCACACTCATACCATAAGTTTTCATAGCTGAAAAAACCTTCAAATCCGCCTGCATTCCAGCGCCACCAGAAGGATCTGTTCCCGCAATAGATAAAATCCGTGGAATAAAAAGTTTATCTTTTTGTAATTCCATCAACCTCTTTCCTTCTGTTTTTAAATATCGGAAAATAAGTTACCGAAAAAATAGATGTTTGAAAAAACATAAAGAAGATGTTTTCTCATGTGAGTTATATTATATATGAAGTCTTCTTATAGATATAAAATGGAAAATGTAGTGCTTATCCTTCGTTCTATTCTTTTTACGTTCGCTTTTTATACAACAACTCTCATACAAATGATTCTTTACGCTCCCGTTTATTTTTTAATGCCCCGCAAAAAGGCATGGATTGTCCCTAAAACATGGGCGCGCGTTACACTCTTTTTGCAAAAATACATCGCAGGTACAAGTTATGAGATTGAAGGTTTAGAAAATCTTCCCAAAGGAGCCTATATCATTGCTCCAAAGCATCAATCGGCTTGGGAAACTTTCAGTCTTGTTCCCTATTTAGATGATCCCACTCTCATTTTAAAACGTGAATTGATGTGGATTCCATTGTTTGGCTGGTATATGGCAAAAACACAAATTATCCCCATTAACCGTACAACACCCATCAAAGCCTTAAAAATGGTTATACAAAAAGCAAAAGAGAAAGTAAAACAAGGGCGCCAAATCTTGATTTTTCCCGAAGGAACACGCCGACAACCCGGTCAAGAACCAGATTATAAGTCAGGAATTGTCGCGCTCTATAATGAATTAGGACTTCAAGTTGTCCCTATTGCACACAATGCGGGTTTATATTGGCCACGCAATAATTTTCGCCGTTATCCCGGAACAATTCGTGTCCGTATTCTTCCCCCGATAGAGGCTGGTTTAAGCAAACGTGATTTTCTAGATCAACTTGTCCAAAAAACTGAAAAAGCGTGTGATGAACTGCTTCTCTTAGCAGCTCAAGATCCTACCCCTCCCCCTATGCCACCATACGCTGTTCAGAAGCTTCAAAAACTAAATCATCATGAAACAATGCACTAATTGGTCAGAATAACGTATCACTTTGTATATTAAACGCAGCATATGGAAAAAAATATAAGAAAGATACCTCAAACTTTCTAATTCAAAATTATAAAACACATGTACATTACAAAAAAATGATCAATGTGTGAATTTTTTTTGAGAAAGAATTCTTCCTCTCTTTAAAATCATTTAAAAAACATACATCACATTGATTTACAATGATATTTTATAGCCTTTCAACTTGAATGGGAATCCTGGATACCGTAAGATTCTCTCATTTCAAATCTATTTGATGTTGAATCAATTAGAACCATTTGCTTGCACATTACAAGCGAGGATACCTCATGTGAATAAAATGATATAAGAAAAGATTAAAATTCTTTTTACGAACCGTCTCAATCTCAAGTGCCAAGGGCTATTCTAACAGGAGGACAAGAAAAATGTATGATTATGCCGATTTGTTTCTTCCTGAGAAACATAAATCCCCCCAAATATCTGAAATCCTGCACAATCTTCATCATTTAAAAAGTATTTCTTGAGATGCTTAAGTCATCAAACCAAATTCAAGGGGAAAATAAAAGATGAGTGTTGGTTTTTATCTCTGAGACACAACGGATACAGCAATTAACCATCTTTCCTCCCTATCCTAGACTTAAAAGCTTTGTGTGCTACATTAAAACAATTCTAAATAACGAATAAGAGGGAACTCAATTTAAATTAATGCAACGTCTCTTCTATAATTTATTTTTTTCTTTCATTTTGATTTTATCCAGCGCTGTTGCTCAAGCGCAGCCTTTTATTTCTGTTGATGTTACAACGGGGCATATCTTAAAACATAATCAAGCTTTTGAGCGTTGGTATCCTGCTTCCTTGACAAAGTTAATGACCGCTTATGTTATTTTTCGTGCCATGAGCCGAGGGGAAATTTCACCAGACAAACATATCACCATCAGCGACTACGCCGCAAAAGCTCCCTCATATCGTTCAGGCTATAAAGCTGGTTCTGTACTCACACTTGATACAGCTTTAAGTATCACCATGGTTAAATCGACCAATGATTTGGCCATTGCCATGAGTGAAGCTGTTGCAGGTTCACAGAAAGATTTTGTACGTAAAATGAATAGCGAAGCTAAACGTTTAGGCATGTTTGGCACCCATTTTGCGAACGCAAGTGGTTTACCAGACCCTCAAAACTACTCCACGGCACGCGATATTGCTCTCTTAGCTGTTCAAATACGTCGAGAATTTCCACAATATGCTCATTATTTTTCTATTCCAGCCATTGATTTTGGTAATAATCGAAAAATCCAGCATAACTCAAACAATCTCATTGGCCGTTTTTATGGAATAGACGGTATGAAAACAGGCTTTATTTGTGCCTCTGGTTTTAATCTTGTTGCCTCAGCCACCCGCAATAAACGTACAATTATTGCTGTCATTCTGGGTGCTAACAACATAAGTGAAAGAGAAGAAAAAGCTGCACAACTTCTTGAAATAGGATTTTTGCACCAAGGAAGCCCCCAATTAACACTAGCAACATTAAAACCTTATGGGAGCAACATAACACAAGCCAACAATATGAGACAACAAACATGCACACCTGAAGCCATAAAAATGCATGCAAATTCATATGATGATCAAGGAAATATTATTCTCACTTCTCCTTTTATCACTGCTCCACCTTCTTTTTCTCATCCTTTATCAGTACACCTCATTCGTACGCCACAAACACCTAAAATGACAGTAAAACCACTAAGAAAACCCTATATTCCGTATAAAAGGCACGCAAACCATTCTATAAAAAACCATAAATCATAACCTTACAATTCATTATAATACTTTGATTTATAATGATAAATTAATTATTTTGTACCTTATGTCAGCACCACAAGTATGTAAAATTCTCTCATTTCAAATCTGTATTTGTTGAATCAATAAAAACCAGTCACTTGCGCGCCACAAGGTGGATGAACATGTAGATAAAATAATAAAAACAAAGAATAAAAATTCTTCCTATAAGTCCTTTCAAGAACCAAGAATTATCATAACATTGACGCTAAAAAGTGTATGATATACCATGTGCACTTAACCTTATAAGCGTAAAGATAGTGGTACAATGGATTCATAGGAGATTGACCATTATATCCCTCGTGAATACCATTATAAATTGGTTAGACGTACTAAGATATGTTTTTTTAAACAAAACCATGATTGATGATTAACATGAAAATAAAGCGCATCCCTCTCACGCTTATTACTGGTTTTTTAGGCTCTGGCAAAACAACTTTGCTCAACCGTATGCTACAAGACCCTCTTTTAAGAGAATGTGCTATTATCATCAATGAATTCGGTGAAATCAGTATTGATCACCTTCTAGTTGAAAAAACGACAGAAGGAATTATTGAGCTTGCCAATGGTTGCTTATGCTGCAATTTACGTAGTGATCTCATCGATACATTAATTGATTTAATAAATCGCGTTCAGACAGGACAGATCAAACAACTCCATCATATTATCATTGAAACCACAGGGATGGCTGATCCCGCCCCTATTTTACAAATACTTTTAAGCCACCCGTTATTTATTCAAACATTGTCTATAAATGCTGTTCTTGCAACATTTGATACATTAAGCACACTTTCCATATGTGAGCGCTATCCTGAAATATATAAACAATTAATATTTGCTGATAAAATTATTCTCACCAAAACAGATCTTAGAGACCCACAAACGCTTTCAGATACACTCCTTAACACACTTAAAACAATGAATCCTACAGCACAAATCATTGACGCCCATTCTGAAGATTTCTGTTCAAATCTATTAATAAATAACACATTATGGGATGAAAAAGTAGAAAATACAAAACTTAAACAAAATCTTACGACCACCCCACATAATCATACCCCCCATAAAACCATTCGTACCTTTTCACTAAACTGTGAAGGTCCTGTTGATTACGCCACAATTGAAGCTTTTTTAGATATTCTACAAGAGCGTTATGGTACAAAATTATTACGTATTAAAGCAATTATCGCATTGCGTGATGACCCTTATCGCCCACTTATATTACATGGCGTACAAGCATTTTTTTATCCTCCCATAAGATTGCCCGAATGGCCAAAAGGAATAAAACAAACACGTTTTGTCATCATTGCCGATGGTGTTGAAAAAGAAGCAATACAAAAACTCCTTAATGCTTTTTTTAATAAACCAGCAATAGATACTGCAGACAAAACAGCTCTCTTAGAAAACCCTCTGGTCATTCCAGGAATAAAATTTTAATTTTTTCTCCCCTTCAATGATACAACATTAAATTCATTGGCACCACCATCTTTATGCTTTTAAAGGAGCAAACCGACACCATAAAGCACTTTGCTAATCGCCAATGTTGAAATGAGAGAATCTTACGGTATTCAGGGTTCTAATTTAAGTTGAATAATACTAAATTATCTTTATAATCAATATATTATAAATTTATAAAAACCTTTCATAAATATTCCTATTCAAGTTTATTCACATAATGAAATAAAAAATAAGAAAATACACATTTTTAACAATGCTTTCTACACCATAATGCCTCCCATAAAATTATTCGTACCTTTTCACTAGACGGCAAAATCTCCATAGACTACCACAATTGAAACTTTTTAGCTCTCTTACAAAACCGCATGACGCAAAATGACCACGTAGTAAAACACTCCAGCGCTAACATATTACCTTTATTTGTAAAATAATCGCCCTCACACAAAATAGAACATCATTGTATCACGAATTCACGCATTCATTTAAAAACACCGTCTCTCAATACGCATCATCCCTATTTCAAGACGCTACCCATAAATAATATAATACAAAATTCTCCATAAAACATATAAGCCCCATTCTTCATCTTTACTCCATAAATATGCAAGCTGGTAGCCTCATGCTCTTGCCAGTTGAAAATGCTTTAGAAAACCTTGGTACTTTAGAGTACTCACGAGAAATATCTGTACTCCTTTCTTTAAGAGTTTTATTCACATACCAATCCAATTTTATGGCGTGCAAAAAACGGTTTCGATTAATTCATCATAAACAGATTTTAAGATAAAAGAATCTGATGATATTGAGTCCATCAACTCAAATTGCAAAATGATAAATTATTATAAATCAAATTGTTATGATGAAAAATTTAATATCCATCAATCTGTAATCAGATTGTTTTCTCTCTAAATGCACTTCATCTGTAAACCACTTCATGTGATTCATTTCACAAACCGATTGGACAAATTCTTGGCTCTAAAATATTCTGCTCAACTCTATGATTTACTCCAGCTAATTGAAATCAAAATCCCTGTTGAGGCAAAAAACCAAAATCAGACAGAGGCAATATCGCATTTTAAAATATGTGAATGTATCTTATATAGCAGCATGAAAGAATAAAACTCTTTGAGAGAAATAAAAAAGAGAGGTACATTTTATGTTAACTTACTCTTCACTAAAAACGAAGATTGAAACCAGTGCCGATGTGCAAACAATCCAACTTCTTTGAGAAAATTCCTCTTGGCTTCCCACTTCATCTGATTTACTCACGTAAGGCTCTATGAAAAAACTCTGCGCTTTAGAATATTGACTACTCACTTAAAAACCTTATGCGTAAAGTTTTTGCATATCCTGTATCGCCATTTATAAGTGATAGTGTTTACGGTGCAGCAGGATACTCTAACACTCACTGTATTAGAGAAACTGAAGTTTTATCAATATCGCGATTAAAAACGTAACGTTTTCCATAAACTTCAACAGTTGGAGGTTGACGATTTTTTTCAAAAAAATCATAACCTTTCTTAAGCATAACCCAGAATTGATAATGAGGATCATTGCTATGACGTGACATATTATCCTCGGTCATGCGGAAAGGAAAAGCCTGCAACTGAAACTCTCTTTGTCCTCCTTTAAAAGCATCCCGTGCAAACGCATAAATCTGAGCCATGTTCTTATCACTCATAGAATAACAACCTGCGGAAAAGCAAGAACCATGCACCATAAGATTGCTTCCTGTGCGACCATTTTCCTGATCATAAAGGTTAGGAAATCCTATATTAAAAGAAAGATAATATTTTGAATAAGGATTCATTTGGTTTGCGCTAATAGTATAAAAACCCTCTGGTGTCTGCAGATCCCCTTCTTTATATTTAGGTCCAAGCTTACCAGACCATTTGCAAATGCCATAGCGAGCAACCAAGATAAAAGGTCCTGAACGAGATTGTTTCCAAACTTCAGCAAGATTTTCTTCCTTGAAAAATCGCATTACAATTGGTGCATAAGGATCAATATCATACAAAGCCATTCTATTCCGGATTTCTTGCGGCAACGGCTGCTCAACTTTGGCACGAATAGAAGCTGGTAATCTTCCTTCACATGCCGTCAATATTCCCATTACAACCAACACACACACAGCGAGGAATCTGCTAAATGTCATCGAATAAAACTCCAATCCAACACCCCTCATAAAAAATAACCTATGTTAGAGATCGACCAATTTGAAGGTATTTTTCCCTTCGCTCTTGTTTAAGAGCTTCACCATCTTTTCCAGTCATAGCTTTTAAAGCCTCTGAAATAACATCACCCGTTGCATCAATGACAATCTCTTTGCCACGATGCGCTCCCCCTAAAGGTTCCGAAATAATGCCATCAATAATCTTTAAGCGATACAAATCTTGAGCGGTAATACGCATATTCATTGCAGCATCTTTTGCACGAGCTGGATCACGCCATAAGATAGAAGCTGCTCCTTCTGGTGAAATAACAGAATAAATTGCGTGCTCCAACATATAAACTTTGTTGGCAGCCGCGATTGCTATCGCCCCTCCAGAACCGCCTTCTCCAATAACAACGGAAACCACAGGAACTTTTAGGCGCAAAGTTGCAGCTGTTGATTGAGCAATTGCTTCCGCTTGCCCACGTTCTTCAGCGCTTACCCCAGGATAAGCACCTGCTGTATCAATAAAAGTGAGGAGAGGCAAACCAAAGCGGTCAGCCATTTCCATAATACGTACAGCTTTACGATAGCCTTCTGGACGTGCAGAACCAAAATTATAACGCAAACGTGTTTGCGTATCGTGACCTTTCTCTTGACCGATATAAGCAACGGCCTCACCTTTAAAGCGTGCAAACCCCGCTTGAATAGCCTCATCTTCAGCAAACTTGCGATCTCCGGCCAAAGGCGTAACATCACTCAATAGGCGTTTAGAATAGTCCATAAAATGGGGACGATCAGGATGACGAGCGACTTGTGTTTTTTGCCACGGCGATAATTTTTTATAAATATCGCGCAACGCTGTTTGAGATCGCGCTTCAAGACGAGCAATCTCATCGCTCATATCAAGACTGCCTTTTTCCTGAGAAATTTTTTTTAATTCAAGAATTTTCCCATCAAGATCAGCAACGGGTTTTTCAAAATCAAGATAATTATACATTTGTACCAACTCATTCAGTGTCACTTATACACTTATAATTTGCTTTATAAAGTCTTTTTCAAAAACATCACCTTTTCTTTAACGAGCCTTTTGCTCATCGGCAAGTGGATGATGCTCATTGACTAAACGATAAAGTCCCTCTTCCAACACGTGGGTATAAATCTGAGTAGTAGAAATATCAGAATGACCTAACAAATGTTGAACTGCACGCAAATCAGCACCATTTTGCAAAAGATGGCTAGCAAAAGCATGGCGCAACACATGGGGAGAAAAGCTATCACTTTCTACCCCTGCTCTTCTAGCGAGATTTTTCAACTCCCGCGCAACGACTTGACGAGCAATATATCCTGTCTCGGAATGCGCAGGAAAAAGATAAGGACTTGCGGCATCCTTCCCATGATCACGCAAATCCAACCACTGTAAAAGCACTTGGCATGCTTTTTTTGATAACAGCACCATTCGTTCTTTTTTGCCCTTACCACGAACCAAAACGCTGTACTCCTTCCTTCGAACAGACTGAACCGGCAAACTCACCAATTCACTGATGCGCAAACCCGTTGCATACAGCATTTCAATCAATAGCTGAAGACGCAGTGAACGGAAATACTCTTTGGACCCATAATCTGCTTGATTAACCTCCAACTGTGCCAAATCAAGCAATTTTATCACTGCATCTTCACTCATGATTTTGGGCAAAGGACGCCCCTGACGAGGTGCATCAATATCATGAGAGGGATCATCTGCTCTCAACCCTTCAGCATAAAGAAATTGATAAAACTGACGCAAAGTCGATAAACGTCGCGCTTGCGAAGATGCCGCAAAACCAAAAGTATGCATAAGCGACAAAAGGGTAATTAAATCTTCTTTTTGTGCTGAAAAAAGCGAAACAGAATGTGAAGACAATTCGTCTTGTGCCCACTGCAAATCATGCTGATAAGCCGCAAGCGTATGAGGTGAAGCCCCTCTCTCCGCGCTCATCATCTCAAGAAAATGATCTATCACAGCACCACTTTTCATTTCATTGATTCGCTTCTGTAGAAAGATTCCATGAATCCAAGGGAACATCAATGTACATATCCACACTTACTGGTTCAACCCAAACCACAAGAGCACCCATTATAATGAAAAGAACAGAAAGCAAAATGAAAAGAATCATCAAAAATCTGGTCAATGTTGGCATAAGACAATAACCTACCCAAAAATATTCTATCTTGTATTATGCCTCACAAAGATTAACAGGAATTGACTTTAAGATGGATAAATGCCGAAATAAAGTTATGAAAAGCAATCGACCAAAACGCGTTCCCATAACACAAATAAAGAATCAGCTCTTATCGTCCCTTGATAAAAGAGCTCTTGTCCTTGTTGGTCTTATGGGGGCAGGCAAATCAGTGATCGGAAAACGCGTTGCCACCATGCTTCGTTTACCCTTTTATGATTCTGACCAAGAAATTGAAAAAGCTGCACAAATGACAATCACTGAACTCTTTGAAATTTATGGTGAATCCGAATTTCGTGCTCTTGAACAGCGTGTTATTCTAAACCTCATGAAAAAAAGTCCCCTTGTTTTAGCAACAGGTGGTGGTGCCTACATAAATGAAAATATCCGAAAAGCCATTCACAAAAATGGTATATCCATATGGCTAAAAGTCGATCTTGATATCCTCATGCAACGTGTCTCAAAGCACCCAACACGCCCCCTGCTTCAAACAGCCAATCCTAAAGAAACCATGCAAAAACTCATGGAACAGCGTTATCCTATCTATGAAAAGGCAAATTTAACAATTAACAGCCATAAAGAAAGCCGTCATACCGTAGCACAAAATGTTATACGATCTGTACAGCACTACCTATACACAGAAATTAACAATAGGGATAACCAGCATGCAAACTAAAACAGTCACCGTTAAACTGGACAAACGCTGTTACGATATCATCATTGGTCCGGGTCTAATTGCACAAGCTGCTTCACAGATTAAAAATGCTCTTAACAAAAAAGATCCTCATCCAACGCGCTTGGCACTTGTTACAGATACAAATGTCGCGTCCCTTCATTTGGAGATACTACAAGCAGAGTTAACAAAAAATAACATTCATACTATCCCTATTATTGTAGAAGCGGGAGAACAATCAAAATCATTTTCAACCCTGCAAGTTGTCATCGATCAAATTCTTGCCGCGCGTTTAGAAAGAGGCGACTGTGTTATTGCTTTTGGCGGTGGTGTCATTGGCGATTTAGCAGGATTTGCTGCAAGTATAATCCGCCGTGGTATGAACTTCATTCAAATGCCCACAACGCTTCTTGCACAAATTGATTCCTCTGTCGGTGGAAAAACAGGCATCAACAGCCGATATGGCAAAAATCTTATTGGTACTTTTTATCAACCGCAATGCGTTATTGCTGACACCTGTGTCCTTGATACCCTATCGCTGCGCGAATTTCGTGCTGGTTACGCGGAAATGGTCAAATATGGACTCATTAACCAGCCTGATTTTTTTGAATGGCTTGAAAAAAATGGACAAGAAGTCTTTTCTAATGGCCCTATGCGAACAGAGGCCATTGTCCGCTCCTGCCAATTTAAAGCTGACATTGTAGCACGTGACGAACACGAAACAGGAGAGCGCGCACTCTTAAATCTCGGCCATACATTTGGACACATGCTTGAAACAGCAACCGCTTATGACTCAAAACGTTTAATTCACGGTGAAGCTGTATCAATTGGAATGATTCTAGCGCATCAATTTTCTGCTCAACTAAATTTAATAAGCCCCGCACTTACACAACGCATTGAAGCGCACTTCAAATCTATAGGATTACCTACACAATTAAAGGATATCCCAGGGTCTCTACCAGATTCTGAAACTTTAATGACTCTCATTGCTCAAGATAAAAAAGTTTCTCAAAACAATTTGACCTTCATCTTAACACGCGGACTTGGTCAATCATTTATTGCAAAAAATGTTTCACCAGATGCAGTTTTGACTTTTCTGGAACAAAAATTAGCAGAAATCCGTTAATTCATATTGAATATAATTGATTCGTTTTTATACTTCTATTAAAGGTTAAATATGATGATGTCTGCGTAGCTCAGTAGGATAGAGCACAGGATTCCTAAAGAAATTGGGCACTTTAAGGAGAAATCCTCAAAGTGGATCTGCTCAAATTCGGGGAAAGCTTCATGGGAAACTATATGCCAATCCCGAGCCAAGTCTCTCTTAAAATGAGAGAAAGGTGTAGAGACTGAACGGGCAGCACCTAAAGAGCTAAAAGCTTCAAGGTGAAGAGACAGTCCAGACCACAAACAGTCGATAAGGCTGGCGGTGAAAATCGAAGTGGTATGAATCCTGGGGTCGCAGGTTCGAATCCTGCCGTAGACACCATCGTATCAATCAATTATTCTTTGTGCGCAATATAGGAATATAGGGAAGCATCATGAAAAAAACTTTACACTTTTTAGGATTTTTCACCGCTTTAAGTTTATCGCTCTTCAGCTCAAACAATAGCTTAGCTGGTTCTTTAATCATTGAAGTACCAGATAATCCAGAACCAACAACCCAGACTGTTACCTACCAATGCGATACTGGAACAACTAAAGAACGCGTTGAGGCAGTCTATCTTAATGCTGACAATATTTCGTTGGTTGATTTCAAATGGAAAGGTGATCGCGTCATTGCTGCTAATGTCATCGCTGCGACAGGAGCAAAATTTGCAGGAGCTCAGTATATCTGGTGGGAGAAGAACAACGAAGTCACGCTTTATGACCTTGCTCAGGATCCAGAAGAAAAAACACCTATCCTCTGTAAAGATGAGTCAACATTATTATTTTAAATAACACGGGAAATATTATGAAAAAAATTTCTTTTACTAAACAATTTTTCATTACGTTAAGTGTGTTCCTCCTAGGTTCAATTAATGCATTAGCAAGTTCTTTAGTCATTGAAGTACCAGATGATCTAGAACCAACAACAGAGACCGTCTCCTATCAATGCGATATGGGAACAAGCAAAGAGCATGTTGAGGCAACTTATCATAATGCTGGCAATATTGCGCTTGTTGATTTAAAATGGAACGATAAGCGCATCATTGGTTCTAATGTAATTGCCGCTTCTGGAGGAAAATATGTGGGTGGTCAATACATTTGGTGGGTAACTAAAAATGAAGCCATATTTTACGATCTTATTAATGATCCAAAAGAAGAAAAGCCCATCCACTGTGTAGAAGAAAAAAGCACAGAATAAGGAAGGTTCTTACATTTCAAGAACCGCGCTGGCTCTCATCGCTTGATGTTCCTTCTGACATGGATAATTTTTCCTCCGTCTGGTGTGATAAAAGAGCCAGCGGTTTTTCTGACTGTTCTTCTGAATGATGTCGATAAGCTGCTGTATGTGAAAGCAACATAGAAGCTACTGGTGCTGTTAAAAACAAAAAAAACATCAGCAAAACTTCATGAAAAGCAAAATAATGATCCACAAATATTGAATAAAGAAATGAAGAAATGAGAATGCTATAAGCGCCCCAACTCGTACATATTGAAAGCATATGCAAACGCTTATAAAAATTGGAAAAACGCACCAAGCCTATCGTTGCGATCAGAGTCAGTCCAGACCCTAATATTAAGAAAACTGTGATAGCAATAGCAACTACAAGCGATACATCATCTTTCATTCAATAATCTCCCCCCGCATGAGAAATTTCGCCAAAGCAATACTCGAGACAGGACCCAACAACCCAATAATGAGAGCTGCTACGAAATAAATGGTTGTTCCTGAACGGATATCGAATGTAAGAAATAAAAGAATAGTGGTTATATAAAGAGCATCCAAACCAACAATCCGATCCTGCGCCCGCGGACCACGAATCAACCGAAACAGCGCGAAAATCACCGCTAAACTTAAAAAAAACTGTGAAAAGAAAAGCCCCCAATAAAGAATCACCATACTCATTAAAAAATCTCCAAAAGCAATTGCTCATACCGTTGTTTGATCAACTGTTTGTAATCATACCCATTTTTAAAATTTAAGACATGGAGCAAAAGTTCACCCTTTTTACTATTATAGGCAACCCAAGCCGTTCCAGGAGTTACCGAAAGGATGCATGCTAAAATAGCCAAAGCAGTGCGATTATGAAGCAGAAGAGGTACTACAATAAAACCAGATTTCTGCTCTCGAGACCTCTTTGTTAAAACAAACCAAGCCACCGAAACATTTGAGAATATAGAATCTATAAATACTCGAAAACCCAGACGAAAAACCGCACTCCAGCTTTTAATAACAGCCTTCTCTGGCTCCAGAAGCCATATCATCCAACCACAAAACAAAGCGGTTAAAATCCCTAAAAGCAATTGCCCTAAACTAAAACCATTTAAAATAAGCCACATAAGGACAATGACACCGCTGAAAAAGGGGGAAGGACAAAAACGATTCATTTATTCATCTCCCTATTTTCGAGAGAAAAATCCGTTAAAACGCCCTCAATATAATTTTGAGGTTCATACAAAGACTTAGCGGTTTCAGACATATAATGACTAACAGGACCGGCTACAATTGTTATAAGAAAACACAAAGCAAGGAGAACGGCAATAGGTGCAAATTCTATCACCTGCACACGGGGAACGCGCCCTTCAAGAGAAACCCAAAAAGTTCGGATACCCGTTCGTGTCAATGCAATCAAAGCCGCAAAACCAGAAAGAGTGACAAAAACAACAAAAAGCCAATCTTGGTAAACTGGAAGAGAAGCAGAAAAATCCTCTCTACTGTGGTTTAAAATTGCCATGAACATCATAAGTTTAGCAACAAAACCAGAAAAAGGTGGCAACCCAACAATCAAAATGGCACAGATACCAAAACACGCTCCAAGAATTGCTAGGGTTACTGGAAAATAGGTACCAACTTCATCCTCTTCCTCCTCTTCATCGTCACCATACACCTCCATTGTAACAGCAAGAACATTAGCAGCCACATCTTGACAGCGTTCAACCAACTCTACCAAAAGAAAAAAAGCTCCCAGTGCTAAAGTTGAAGAAACAATATAAAAAAGTGCGCCTGCTGTCAGTGCTGCATTGCCGATCCCGATCGCAGCCAACAATGTACCAGAAGAGACAAGGACACTATAAGCTGCCAAACGCACCAAAACTTGACTCGCTAATACCCCAATAAAACCAACAATCATAGTGGCAAGCCCACCATAAAACAAAACCGTATGACCAAAATGGTTAAAATACACACTTTCAGGACCAAACCATAGCAGCGTTAAGCGTAAAATAACATAAATACCAACCTTGCTCAAAAGTGCAAAAGAAGCTCCAACCGGCGCTGCTGCTGCACTGTAAGTTGGCACCAACCAAAAATTAAGCGGCCACATACCCGCTTTAAGCAAAAAAGCAATACCTAAAAGTGCAACACCTATTTCGAACAAAACAATATCTGTAGAAGATATATATTTTATTTTAACAGCCAAATCGGCCATATTAAGAGTACCAACGACTCCATAAATGAGCGCTATACCAACTAAAAAAAATAATGAAGCAACAAGATTAACCACGACATAATGCAACCCTGCGCGCACGCGTGTCTGACCAGAACCATGCAAAGCAAGCCCATAGGAAGCCGTTAACATAACTTCAAAAAACACAAATAAATTAAATAAATCGCCGGTCAAAAAAGCGCCATTTATCCCCACCATAAAAAATTGCATCAGTGACTGAAAATGAGAACCAGCTTTGTACCAATGAGCCCGCGCAAAAACCAACACGCTAATCACCAACAAGCTGGAAAGTAAAAGCATCATAGCGCTTAAGCGGTCAAGGACTAAAACAATTCCGAAGGAAGAAGGCCAATTGCCAAGTCGATAAACATCGCAAGCCGGTGCTATTTCAAGAGTACGCATAACCAATAAAATGGCAGTAACGACCAACAGTCCAGCAGAAGAAAGACTGATGAATGATTTAAATTTTGCACGACGTTCATCATAAAAAAGAAGAAGTGCTCCAGTGATTAACGGCAAAAGAATAGGCAAAATAAGGAGATGATGCACGCCTACTTCCATTATTGCACCTCACGTCCATCAACGTGATCAGAACCCGTTAAACCACGTGAAACCAGAAGAATAACTAAAAATAAAGCTGTTGTTGCAAAACCAATCACAATCGCAGTTAAAACTAAGGCTTGTGGGAGAGGATCGACATAATTAGCTGGATTAATAACAGTGTTAGGATCAACAATTGGGGCAGCATTACTACGCGGTCTACTCATTGAAAACATAAAAAGATTCACACCATAGGAGATCAAAGACAAACCAAGAATGACTTGAAAAGTACGTGGACGCAAAACAAGCCAAATACCTGATCCAACAAAAACACCGATACCTAAAGAAAGAACAATTTCCATTAATTTTTCTTCTCTTTTAAAACAGGTTTCTTACCGATTCGGTAACTCCGAATTGACTGGTGTGCAAGTGCAATTAAAATGAGAACAGTTGCCCCTAACACAAGAGAAAGCACACCAAAATCAAACAAAAAAGCAGATGCCATGGGAACTTTTCCAATTAACGGAAGATGAATATATCGAAAAAAGGATGTTAAAAAAGGATATCCAAAAAACCAAGAGCCCATCCCCGTTACGACTGACAACAATAAGCCAAAGCCTATCCAACGCAAAGGTAAAACTCTCAAATGTGTTTCTACCCACCGAATATCGCGTGCAAGATATTGTAAAATAAATCCTATCGCCAAAGTAATACCACCGACAAATCCGCCTCCTGGCAGATCATGCCCTCGCATGAATAAATAAACTGCAAAAGCGATAATAACCGGAAAAAACCAACCCATAATGACAGCAGGAACAGTAAGATAATTCAACACCGTATCCCCTACATTTCGATTAGGCTGTGCTATATCAAAAGCTTTCTGAATACGCTGTTGAAAAGGCGCATCAATACTCTCAGGCGCAGGACGAAAACGTCGTAAGAGGGCAAAAACAGTAAGGGAAACAACACCCAACACCACAATTTCTCCCATGGTATCAAAACCACGGAAATCAACCAACAACACATTCACAACATTGCGACCACCAGCATCTGAGTAAGAATGTGTTAGAAAAAAATCAGAAATCGTTGTACCTTGAGGGCGTGTCATCACTGCAAAAGAGAGCCATGCTACACCAGCACCTCCCACAAGAGCTATGATAAAATCACGGATACGACGCAAGCGAACCCAAAAATGAACAGGCGTTGGAGTAGGATTATGCAAGCGTTTAGGCAACCACCGTAAACCAAGCAATAATAAGACGACTGTAACAACCTCAACAACCAATTGTGTTATTGCTAAATCAGGGGCAGAGAGCCATAAAAAGGTTGCACAAGTCATCAAACCAGCTCCTCCTAAAAGCATAAGTGAAGCAAGACGATGAAACTTTGCTCGCCAAGCAACTAACAGCGCACATAATCCGCCAACCAACCAAAGAGCGAGAAAAGGAATATCAACTGGAAAAAGCGGTAATGCCCCCACTGAAATGAACCCATCGCACCAAAGTAAAAGACCAACAAATGCAAAACACACCCAAAAAATCCAGTGCAACTGTATCTGCAAACGGCGTGTTGACAAAACAGATTCCACCGCACGTGCCCATTTCCAAGAAATAATCACGAGAATGCGTTCAAAAATACGCGGTCCCTTTAAGTGACGGAAAAAAGGAGCCCCATCATCACAGGATAAAAAATAACGATGCCCGACAGCATAGAGCAATCCGCCTCCTAATAATGCAACAAAACTCATCACTAATGGAGTGTTAAACCCATGCCAAACAGCCAAACTATAAGGAATTGTCATTGGTCCTAAAACAGACCCGACCGCATTATCTAAAATAGGTCCTATTGTTAAATTAGGAAAAATACCAACTGCTAAACAAATAAACACCAAAAGCTCCATTGGTAAACGCATAAAATGCGGTGGTTCATGGGGAATCTTGGGTAAATTTTCAGGCTTTGGTCCTAAAAAAACACCATGAATAAACCGTATAGAATAGGTCACACTAAACAGACTAGCTAGAGTTGCCACATAAGGAGCAATCCAATCGAGCCATGATTCCATATGCGTTTCAACAGCTTCAGCAAAAAACATCTCTTTCGATAAAAAACCATTCAACAAAGGAACCCCAGCCATCGCTGCACTCGCAACTAAAGCAAGAGTTGCTGTAATAGGCATAGAACGATAAAGCCCTGACAGTTTACGCATATCACGTGTTCCCGTCTCGTGATCAATAATGCCGGCAGCCATAAATAAAGAAGCTTTAAAAGTAGCATGATTGGCCATATGAAAGATCGCTGCAACACAAGCAAGTGGACTACCAAGGCTTAAAAGCGTGGTAATCAAACCAAGATGACTAATAGTCGAGTAAGCAAGCAGTCCTTTCAAATCTTGCTGAAACATGGAAAAATAGGCACCAAGAAGAAGAGTTGAGAGTCCTGAAAAACCAACCAGCCAAAACCAAGATTCTGTTCCAGAGAGCACAGGCCATAAACGAACAAGCAAAAACAATCCTGCTTTTACCATTGTTGCCGAATGCAAATAAGCCGATACGGGGGTTGGAGCAGCCATCGCATTGGGCAGCCAAAAATGAAAGGGAAATTGCGCGCTTTTTGTTAACCCTCCCAATAAAATACAAATAAGGATAGGACTATAAAGAGAACTTGACCGGATCATATCTCCAGACTGCAGCACCTTATCCAAATCAAAACTGCCAACAATATACCCAATCAATAAAACCCCAATAAAAAGGGCAAAACCACCAAAACCTGTGATTGTTAGAGCCATACGTGCACCCTCACGCGCACTTGCATTATGATACCAATAGCCGATCAACAAAAAAGAAAAAATACTGGTGAGTTCCCAAAAAATAACCAAAAAGACGAGATTGCCTGATAAGACTATTCCCGTCATTGATCCCATAAAAGCCAAAAAAAAGGAAAAAAAACGCGGTACAGAATCTGCTGGATCCATGTAATAGCGCGAATAAATGACAACAAGCAGCCCAATTCCTGTAATAAGCAAGCAAAAAAGCCACGACAAACCATCTATACGGAGAATCAAATCGCTCCCCCATTCTGGAAGCCAAGAAATATCTAAACGCACTATGTGGTTTCCGCGAACTTCTGGATAAAGCATTATTGTAAAAATAAGACAGAAAAGTGCAACAATCCCAGCAAACCACGCTTCATTATTTTTTGCTGTCGAACGAAAAAAGCCAATGACAGCACTTCCACCAAAGGGAAGCAAAACGAGCAATACCAACATTGCTTCCCGTGTTGTCATTCTTTAAACTCCATTTTGCCTTAATATTTTGTCATCGACAAAACAAAAACTTATATTCTCACCCCCCCCATTCCACACTTAATGATAATAAGATTTAATAAAACTTAAAAGCATTTAAATTTTAAAAAAAACAATGCTTGCATAACAATACTGCGCACCACACAAGTTTTCTCTTTATTGTAAGAACAATAACGCCCACGACAAGAAGCAATTAAAATTTTATTTAATTTCTATCCTTTAAAAAAGCGTGATAAACACTGCTTACGCCCCCCATGAAAAGGCTGAAAACTATTATCAATTTTATTATAAGAGCGATAACGCGCACGGCAAGATTCAATATGTTGTTTAAGCATCCATGGCTCTTTTTTTTCTAATTTTTCCGAAGAAGACGTTAAAAATACTTTTTTAGCATTTGATACAACTTTTAATGATGCGCCTTTTGTGCTTAAGTGCGGTGATGTAACAAATGCCATTTCAGGATACCACCAATTATCACTGTATTTACGATAACCACGCCGATAATGACGATAACCTTTAAAACCATTAATTTCTCTACGCCCCGTAAAAATCAAAGGCACCGAACTATCTTGGACAGAAGTCTGAGTAACCAGTTTGGCTTTAGCATCACTCCTATTTTGCCCCCAATTAACAAGAGTGGTTGTTATAATGAAAAAACTGCTAACAAATACAAAAGCTAAAGCGTAACATAATTTTTTTTTCATACTCATAACAAAAAACTCAACATAATAAATAACAGTAATTACAGAAAGCCTTTCTCTTGCTAGACAGAAACAGATTCTTTTCTTGAGACATTCTGTTACTCTTTGTACTAAACGTTGATCTTGGCAATAAGATCCTTCAAAAAAGAATGAATAAATGATGATAAAAACCCCCTATTACCTTATAGACAAATCGAAACTCATCAAAAACATGCAAACAATTTCTCGTTTACGGGAAATGTCCGGAGCTAAAATTTTACTTGCTTTAAAATGTTTTGCCACATGGAGTGTTTTTGATTTAATGTCTGAATTCATGGATGGAACCACATCATCATCTCTGTATGAATTGCGTTTAGGAAGAGAAAAATTTGGCAAAGAAACCCATGCCTATTCGGTTGCTTGGGCCGATCATGAAATTGATGAAGCCTGTGGCTATGCAGACAAAATTATCTTTAACTCAATCCAACAGCTTCAACGTTTTTCTGATGCAACAAAAACCATTCAAAGAGGTTTAAGGTTAAATCCAGGAATCAGCGCATCCAATTTTGATCTTGCCAACCCTTCCCGCCCTTTTAGCCGCTTAGGCGAAACCAATCAAAGCGCTATAAAAGAAGTTTTACCTCTCATAAATGGCCTGATGATCCATAATAATTGCGAAAATGCTGATTTTAATCTTTTTAACCAAATGCTTGGGTATATGGAAGAAAAATTTGCAGAACTTTTCGCTGCGGTTGACTGGATAAGCCTTGGCGGTGGTATCCATTTTACGGCTGAAAATTATCCTCTAGAAGCTTTCGCAAAACGCTTAAAACAATTTTCTAAAACCCATGGTGTTACTCTTTTTCTAGAACCAGGAGAAGCTGCTATTACCAAAAGCACCACATTAGAAGTCAGTGTTCTTGACACATTGTATAATGAAAAGAATCTAGCCATCGTCGATAGCTCCATTGAAGCTCATATGCTTGATCTTCTCATTTATCGTGAAAATGCCAAATTAGAACCCAATCAAGGACCACACGAAATTATGATTTGTGGAAAATCTTGTCTTGCCGGCGATGTTTTTGGAACATTTCAATTTCAAAAACCTCTTAAAATAGGCGATAGACTGTCTTTTCAGGATGCAGCAGGTTATACAATGGTCAAGAAAAACTGGTTTAATGGCGTTACAATGCCTGCTATTGTTCTCAAAGAGTGCGATGGTACATTAACACTTCAACGCCAATTTAGCTATAACGACTATCAGGAAAGCCTTTCATAAAGATCAACCATAAAAACGTCATGCAACAGTATTAAAAAGGAGATAAACCTACAATGAAAAAAAATGTTCTCATTATTGGTGCTGGAGGTGTTGCACAAGTTGTTGCACACAAATGTGCTCAAAACAACGATATTTTTGGTGAAATTCATATTGCTTCACGAACACTCAAAAAATGTGAAGCCATCATTGCTTCTATTAAAGAAAAAAACACAATGAAAGAGCAAGGTGTTCTCAAAAGCCATTCGCTCAATGCCATGAATGTAGAAGAAACTATAAAGCTCATCCAAAAGACCAAATGCGAAATTGTCATTAATGTTGGTTCTGCCTTTCTTAATATGTCTGTTCTTTCAGCTTGTATTGAAACCAAATGCGCTTATATCGATACCGCAATCCATGAAGACCCATTGAAAATTTGTGAAACACCTCCTTGGTATGGCAATTATGAATGGCCTCGGCGTCCAGAATGTGAAAAAGCTGGTATAACCGCTATTTTAGGAGCAGGTTTTGACCCAGGTGTAGTGAATGCTTATGCAGCATTAGCGCGCGATGATTATTTTGATAAAATCACAGATATTGATATTATTGATATTAATGCCGGAAATCATGGGCGTTGGTTTGCTACAAATTTTGATCCAGAAATTAACTTCCGTGAATTTACAGGACAAGTATGGTCATGGCAAAATAAAAAATGGACTTCCAATAAAATGTTTGAAATCAGCCATGAATGGGATCTTCCCGTTGTTGGAAAACAAAAAGCCTATATGACAGGACATGATGAAATTCATTCACTTTCCAAAAATCTTGATGTAGAGAATGTTCGTTTCTGGATGGGATTTAGTGATCGTTATATCACTGTTTTTACGGTTCTAAAAAACCTCGGACTCTTATCTGAACAACCCATTAAAACGGCAGAAGGTCAAGAAGTCGTGCCCTTGAAAGTTGTGAAGGCCGTCTTACCCGACCCTTCCTCTCTCGCCCCAGACTACACAGGAAAAACCTGTATCGGAGATCTTATTAAAGGCGAAAAAGATGGACACTCGCGAGAAATTTTTATCTATAACATAGCCGATCACAAACAAGCTTTTCATGAAACTGGAGCACAAGGCATTTCCTATACAGCTGGCGTACCAGCAGCCGCAACAGCCCTTCTTATTGCCACAGGCGAATGGGATGTTAAAACTATGGTCAATGTAGAAGAATTATCACCCCGCCCTTTCCTTAAATATCTTGATCATATGGGGCTTCCCACTTTTATAAGAAAACAACAAGAGGATACAAAATTAGAATTTTAACTTACACCTATAGAAAGCATATGCTTGATTCTTTAAGTTATCATAAAACAACCTACTGAAAACAAATTTAATATTCTCATGTAATTATGGTTTTCAAAAAATTTTAGCTATTCGTTATATTTTGGCAACATTGCGATTTCTTAACAGCCTTAAAGAAGAGACATATCATCTTTTTAGACATAGCGATGATCAAGAAAAACAGAGAAGAAAAAGCTAATTTAATCATACTGTATAACTTGTCATTATCATCAAAAAGATAGTGTCATAAACAAAAGATATAAAAATACCGCTCTTTTAAAGAAGAGCGGTATTTTGTAGAATATACAACCCCTCCCCTCTTCATCTTAAATGACAAAGATCCTTAACCCACACCAATCATTAAACAATTCAATTTCTTTGAACAAATTCCTCTTGTCTTCCCTCTTTATATGATTCATCATCATATATAACATGTTGATTTATAACAATAAAACATCATTTTAACTTGATTCATAACGCTGAATACTGTAAGATTCTCTTAATCACAAACTCTCTCACATTGATGCAATTAAAATATTTTGTCTGCACATCACAAACAAAACGAGCGTGTGAGGTAAAATGATAAAAGAACAGAATAAAAATTCTCTTATGAAAACTCTCAAATAATAAAGAGCTTTAGCAATATTGAGAACTGAAAAAGTGTATTATAATGCCAGTGTGTACTTTTACTAAACAGAAAGATGATAGTGCACAATAGATCTTATAACAGTTTGAATGCAATTTATATATTTCAAGAGGAACTTTACAGCGATACCATTCACGATCACCATCGTGAAGTGGATTTGTGCATTTTGAGAGATGTTTTCTTAAAACAAAGCACGCAAATAAACTCAGAATCCTATCTTAAATATTTTATAACAGTATAAAAACCACCCTATATGTAAAACTTTACATAAACCAAACACCACCGCTCTAAACAATAGTGTACAACAGGATAATCAATCAAAACTATACAACAGAGTTCTAAAACAGTAATTATCGAAAAGCATACAACAAATGGAACACTTCAATACAATTGGTTATATTCCTTTTTAAAGTTTTAAAATATTGTTGCATGCTTCACAAATATTTTCTGCTCCCAGAACCTTTTAAAATGTACTTTCTAAAAGCTTTTTAAATATGAAGTGGTTTAGCAAATGTTGCCAAAGCTGCCTCACGCACGGCTTCTGATAAGGTAGGATGCGCATGGCAACAACGTCCCAGATCTTCTGATGAACCACCAAATTCCATCAAAACTGCAATTTCATGGATCATTTCACCAGCACCAAACCCAAGAATATGCCCCCCTAATACCCGATCTGTTTTTTTATCAGAAAGGATTTTAACGAACCCATCACTCTTTTGCATTGCACGTGCACGACCATTGGCCATAAAAGGAAACTTGCCAACATTATATTCAATACCAGCAGTTTTTAGCTCTTCTTCTGTTCTGCCTACACTCGCAATTTCCGGCTGTGTATAAACAACACTAGGAATAACATCAAAATTAACATGCCCTTTTTGACCTGCCAAAATTTCTGCCACCGCAACGCCTTCTTCCTCTGCTTTATGCGCTAACATTGGCCCTTTAACGACATCACCAATCGCATAAATTCCTGGAACATTCGTCTGCCAATGGGCATCAATTGCAATAAAACCACGTTCCTCTAACTGAACACCAGCCTCTTGTAAGCCAAGCCCCTCTGTATACGGAGAACGCCCAGTAGCAATGAGCACAACATCAGCCTCTAAAGTTTCAGCTGCACCACCTTTGACGGCTTCAAAAGTCACCTGAGCAGTTGAGCCAGATTGTGTAATAGCTGTTACTTTTGTTCCCGTCTTATATTCTATTCCCTGTTTTTCCATTAATTTCTGAAATTGCCGTGAAACTTCACCATCCATTGAGCCCAAAACTTTATTAAGATACTCAATAATGGTTACCTTAGCACCTAAACGGCTCCAAACTGATCCAAGTTCTGAACCAATAACACCAGCACCTACTACAATCATATGCGCTGGTACTTTTTCAAGTGAAAGAGCTCCCGTAGAAGAAACAATAGTCTTTTCATCAATTTCAACATTCACCCCTGGAATGCCTGAACTTTCTGAACCGGTAGCAATAATAATATTTTTTGTTTCAATTGTTTGTTTATTACCATCTCTGGCAACAACTTCCACATGACCCGCACTCAAAATTTTGGCTGTCCCAAAAAAAGTATCAACTTTATTTTTTTTCATCAAAAAGGAAACACCACTTGTATTGGCTGTCACCACAGCTTTCTTATGAACCATCATTTGTTCAAGATTAAGCTTAGATTTACCAATAGAAATACCAAGCGTTTCAAAACCATGCTGGGTTTCAGAAAACACTTCTGAAGCATGCAACAACGCTTTAGAAGGAATACAACCAACGTTGAGACATGTTCCTCCTAATGTTGTACGCTTTTCAATAATCGCTACTTTAAGTCCTAGTTGTGCCGCCTTTATTGCTGCTACATAACCACCTGGACCTGCTCCGATCACAGCCACATCATAAGACATCCGTTTCTCCTTTCATCCTGAAAACTGTATTTTACAAATCAAGAACAAGGCGTTCCGGATCCTCTAAGCTTTCCTTAACACGTACAAGGAAAGTTACAGCTTCTTGCCCATCCACAATACGGTGATCGTAAGAAAGCGCTAAATACATCATGGGGCGGATCACAACTTGGCCCTCAACAACCATTGCTCGCTCTTTAATCGCATGCATTCCCAAAATACCAGATTGTGGTGCATTCAAAATCGGTGTTGACATCAACGATCCATACACACCACCATTGGTAATGGTAAAAGTCCCGCCCTGCATATCAGAAACGGCTAATTTTCCATCACGCGCAAGGCGCCCCAAACGCCCAATTTCTTTTTCAATCTCTGCCAATGACATTTGATCTGCATCTCGCACGACTGGAACAACAAGCCCTTTATCCGTTCCAACAGCAATTCCAACATTGACATAGTTTTTGTAAACAATATCTGTCCCATCAATCTCGGCATTAACAGCAGGAAGTTCTTTTAATGCATGACAAACAGCCTTGGTAAAAAAACCCATAAAACCAAGTTTAACACCATGTTTCTTTTCAAAAAGATCCTTATAACGCTTACGCAAATCCATCACAGCTGACATATCAACCTCATTAAATGTGGTTAACATTGCTGCTACATTTTGTGCATCTTTAAGACGGCGAGCAATTGTTTGACGCAATTTCGTCATGCGAACCCGCTCTTCACGTGTTTCTTGGATAGGAGTTGCCGAAGAACTTGTCGCAGAAGAAGAGGGTGTAGGGGCATTTGTACTTTGTTTTAATCCACCAAGAACATCTTCTTTAAGAATTTGTCCACGTTTTCCAGAACCTGAAATATCGCTTTTTGTAACATTATTTTCAGCCATCAATTTTGCTGCTGAAGGAGAAGGAGGCATTGTACTGCTCGAAGCAGGCTTCTCCGATTCAGATGCAGCCGCTGGAACAAGTGTAGCAGAAGGTGAAAATGATTGGGAGACACCAGCTTCTCCAGCTTTCACCACTCCTAAAAGAGCCTTTACTTCAACCGTATCGCCTTCTTTTGCAATGATTTCAGATAATTTCCCCGCAACAGGAGAAGGAACTTCAACGGTTACCTTATCAGTTTCTAATTCAACCAAAGGCTCATCCATAGCGACAGCTTCGCCAAGTTTTTTAAACCATTTGCCAACCGTTGCTTCGGTAACCGATTCGCCCAAAGTAGGAACACGAATTTCAGTAGTCATAATATTTTTCCATACATCAGAGTAGTAATAAATTAAGAACCTAACGCGTCTTTAAGAAACGCAGCCAGTTGTTCAAGGTGTTTCACCATTAACCCAGAGGCTGGTGACGCACTCGCAGGACGTCCTGCATAACGAGCACGTGAATATTGCGCATTAATATGCGTCAAAACCCATTCCAAATAAGGCTCAATAAATGACCAAGCCCCCATATTTTTTGGTTCCTCTTGGCACCAAAAAACTTCCGCCTGCAAAAAGCGCGACAACACATTCACCAAAACTTTTGCAGGGAAAGGATAAAGCTGTTCAACACGAAGGAGATAAACATCATCAATACCCTTTTTTTCACGTTCTTCATAAAGGTCGTAATAAACCTTACCAGTACAAAGAACGACACGGCGAATTTTATTATCTTTTTGCAACTTAATGACAGAATCTTTGAGACATTCTGCATCATCAAGCAATACACGACAGAAACTTGTTTCTGGCCCCATTTCATTGAGAAGTGAAACAGCTCGCTTATGACGCAAAAGTGATTTCGGTGTCATTAAGATCAATGGCTTACGGAAATCACGCTTAATTTGTCGACGCAAAATATGAAAATAATTTGCAGGGGTTGTACAATTAGCAACCTGCATATTATCTTCCGCACAAAGTTGAAGAAACCGTTCTAAACGTGCAGAAGAATGCTCCGGCCCTTGCCCTTCAAAACCATGAGGCAATAAACACACAAGACCAGACATACGAAGCCACTTACGCTCTGCAGATGAAATAAATTGATCAAAAATGACCTGTGCACCATTAGAGAAATCACCAAATTGTGCTTCCCAAAGTGTTAATCCTCGTGGTTCAGCAAGAGAATATCCATATTCAAAACCAAGAACAGCTTCTTCAGAAAGCATAGAATTAACAACGTCATAAAGCGCTTGACCCTTTTGTAAATGATTCAAAGGAATATAACGCGCCTCATTTTCTTGGTCATAAAGAACGGAATGGCGTTGTGAAAAAGTTCCCCGCTCAACATCTTCACCGGAAAGACGAACCGGTGCTCCTTCCAAACAAAGTGAACCAAAAGCTAAAGCTTCAGCGGTTGCCCAGTCAACACCTTCACCAGTTTCAAAAATTTTAGCACGATTATTTAAAAAACGTTGAATGGTTTTGTGAACATGAAAATCTGACGGAATTTCAACAATTTTCTGACCAATTTCCTTTAAAATTTTTAATTCAACACCGGTTGTTCTAGAATGCTGCTCATCAGAACTACTAAAAGCTTTGAGTCCCGTCCAGCTTCCATCAAGCCAATCAGCCTTATTAGGTTTATAAGAAGCACTTGCTTCAAGTTCACCTTCAAGCTTATCGCGCCATAATTTTTTTTGTTGCTCAATCTCTTCTAAAGAAACCACCCCTTCTGCTACCAATTGGTCACTGTAAAGTTGAAGTGTTGTTTTATGATTACGAATTGCTTTATACATAAGCGGCTGCGTAAAGGAAGGTTCATCACCTTCATTATGCCCATAACGGCGATAACAAAACATATCAATAACCACTGGTTTATGGAAAATTTGGCGAAATTCTGTTGCTATTTTGGCAACAAAAACAACTGCCTCAGGATCATCGCCATTTACATGGAAAATTGGTGCATCAATCATTTTTGCGACATCTGATGGATAAGGCGAAGAACGCGAAAAACGTGGAGATGTTGTAAAACCAATCTGGTTATTAATAATAACATGAAGTGAGCCTGCAACACGATAACCTTTAAGACCTGAAAGACCAAAAGTTTCTTGGATAACGCCTTGTCCTGCAAAAGCAGCATCACCATGAATAAGCAATGGCATCACTTTTGAACGCTCACTTAATGGGAGTAAATCAGTATGCGCAGGCCCCATAAGTTGATCTTGTTTAGCACGTGCTTTTCCCATAACAACCGGATCAACAATCTCAAGATGAGATGGATTGGCCAACAGCGATAAATGAACTTTTTTACCATCAAAGTCCAGATCAGCGGTAGTTCCCAAATGATATTTAACATCACCGGATCCCTCCACATCATCAGGCTTATAAGATCCTCCTTTGAATTCATGAAAGATAGCCCTATGCGGCTTGGAAAGAACTTGTGAAAGAACATTTAAACGACCACGATGTGCCATTCCTAAAATAACTTCCCTAACCCCTAAAGCACTACCACATTTGATAATCTGTTCAAGAGCGGGAATCAGCGCCTCACCACCATCGAGTCCAAAACGCTTTGTACCTTTGTATTTAGTATCTAAAAACTGTTCAAATCCCTCTGCCTGAATAAGCTTATTCAAAATAGCTTTCTTGTCTTGTTGTGTGAAAGAATTTTTTTTATCTCTTCCTTCAATGCGTTCTTGAAGCCATGCTTTCTGAACCGGATCAGAAACATGCATATATTCCACACCGATTGTTGAACAATAAGTACGGTTGAGAATTTCAAGCATTTGTGGAATAGTTGCATATTCCAACCCTAAAACATTATCAATAAAAATGGGACGCTCGTAATCAGCTGGAGTAAAACCATAAGCTTCTGGAGAAAGTTCCTTATAATCTTCTTGTTTTTCGGCCAATTGAAGAGGGTCTAGCTTTGCCCGAAGATGCCCCCGTGCTCGAAACGCACGAATCATCATAATTGCATGAACGGAATCACGTGTTGCACGAATAATATCTTGCTCGCTGGAAGTTTTTCCCTTTTGTGCAGCACCTGTTATTGCTTTTTCCTTTAATTTATCACCAAGATATTTTTCAAGAGAAGACCAATCACCATCAAGAGCAGAAACCAATTCTCCATTTGCCTTTACTGGCCAATGATCACTTTGCCATGTCGCCCCTTCAGCATTTCTGAGAACATCTTCTTTATTATCGTGAAGTCCTTCAAAAAAAGCACGCCACTGTGAATCAACACTGGTAGGATCTTTTTCATATTGAGCATAAAGTTGATCTATATAATCCGCATTGCCACCATAAAGAAATGATGTCTGTGCAAAAAGGCTATTTATTTCGTCCTGCCTTGCCATATACCTCTCCGGAACATCTATTCCGTCTCCTTATATCTCTTTTCGACCTTTAAATGCTTACAAAACAAGCAATGATTCGAACATTTAAAAAAGTTTTACCTTTTTATACTCAAGTTTTTTTCACCTGAATCTAAGAACTTTTTCTTATCCAGGTGAAATTTTCTTTTAGCCTTTCAAAACTGACATCAAGGTCTTACCTATCTGTGATGGTGAAGGAGACACTCGAATCCCCGCTGATTCCATTGCCGCAATTTTATCTTCTGCTCCACCTTTACCACCAGAAATAACAGCACCAGCATGTCCCATTGTACGTCCTGGAGGAGCTGTACGGCCAGCAATAAAGCCAACAACTGGTTTTTTACGACCTTTTCTTGCTTCATCTTTCAGAAACTGTGCTGCTTCTTCTTCAGCAGAACCACCAATCTCCCCAATCATAACAATAGACTGAGTTTCATCATCCGCTAAAAACATTTCCAACACATCAATAAATTCAGTGCCCTTAACAGGATCGCCACCAATCCCTATCGCAGTTGTTTGCCCGAGACCTTCCTGACTCGTTTGAAAAACGGCTTCATAAGTTAAAGTTCCCGACCTCGAGACAACACCAACAGAACCTTTTCTAAAAATAGAACCAGGCATAATACCAATTTTACATTCATTTGGTGTAAGAATACCGGGACAATTAGGTCCAATAAGACGAGACTTTGAATTTTCTAATCGCGCCTTCACTTTAACCATATCCATAACGGGAATACCTTCCGTAATACAGATAATTAAACGAACTTCAGCTTCTATAGCTTCTATAATAGCTGCTGCAGCCCCTGCAGGAGGAACGTAAATAACGGAAGCGTCTGCGCCTGTTTTTTCTTTTGCTTCTGCAACATTAGCAAAGATCGGAAGAGTTTCGTCTTTTGAACCTTCCCATGTTTCTCCACCCTTTTTAGGATTAACGCCACCAACCATTTGCGTACCATGATAAGCAAGCGCCTGTTCTGTATGAAATGTTCCTGTTTTTCCTGTAAGCCCTTGAACTAGAACTTTTGTCTCTTTATTCACAAGAATCGACATAGCTTAAGCTCCCTTCACGGCTGCAACAATCTTTTGGGCAGCATCATCTAAATCATCAGCAGGAATAACATTCAAACCACTGTCATTGATAATTGCTTTACCTTGCTCAACATTAGTGCCTTCAAGACGAACAACCAAGGGAACCTTTAAACCAACCTCACGAACAGCAGCAACCACACCTTCAGCAATGACATCACAACGCATAATACCACCAAAAATGTTAACCAAAATGCCCTTAACATTTGGATCGGCCGTAATAATTTTAAAAGCAGCTGTCACTTTTTCTTTTGAAGCTCCACCACCAACATCAAGAAAATTTGCAGGCTCAGCTCCATAAAGCTTAATGATATCCATCGTTGCCATAGCAAGACCTGCACCATTAACCATGCAACCAATCGTACCCTCAAGAGCAACATAAGCAAGATCATGCTTTGACGCTTCTATTTCCTTTGGATCTTCTTCTGAAAGATCACGCAACTCTAAAATATCTGGATGACGGAACAAAGCATTATTATCAAAAGAAACTTTAGCATCAAGAACACGTAAACGACCATCCTTCATCACAATAAGCGGGTTGATTTCTAAAAGGCTCATATCTTTTTCGCAAAATACCTTATAGAGAATTGGAAAAAGCTTTTCACCATCTTCTCGCGCACTACTTTGTAGTTTCAACGCATCACAAAGTCTTGCACAATCAGCAGAAGTAACACCCTCTACAACATCAATGGGAAGCGTGAATATTTTTTCTGGTGTCTCTTCAGCAACCGTCTCAATATCCATTCCACCTTCTGTTGAAACAACAAAAGCAATTCGACCAACACTACGATCAACCAAAAGCGAAAGATAAAGCTCCCGTTCAATATCGGCACCGTCTTCAATATAAAGGCGATTGACCTGCTTACCTTCTGGACCTGTTTGTTTGGTTACCAAAGTTTTTCCAAGCATTTCTTGAACATTTGCAACAACTTCTTCAACAGATTGTGCAAGCCGAACACCACCCTTTGCATCAGGACCAAGTTCTTTAAACTTACCCTTACCACGGCCACCAGCGTGTATCTGACTTTTAACCACATAAAGAGGTCCGGGCAATTTTTCCGCCCATTTTTCAGCTTGCTCTACAGAATAAACAGCGACACCATTTGCAATTGGTGCTCCATATTCATGAAGCAGACGTTTGGCCTGATACTCATGGATATTCATGCATTTGTCCTTTTCTTTTATGGATCATTATTAATCCTAAAGTTTTAATATTCTAAATACTTATTTTAATGAATTAAATCTTGTTCAATTTACTTGAGACTAGGCACAAGAGCAATACAAGCTTCACAAAGCTTTTTAACCGCATTTACTGAATGATCAAAAGCACCTCTTTCTTCTTTATCAAGATCAATTTCAATGACTCGCTCAACACCACCTGCACCCAGTACAACAGGAACACCAACGTAGGTATCATTAACTCCATATTCTCCTGAAAGATAAGCTGCAACAGGCACAACACGCTTAGTATCCTTTAGATAGGCTTCAGCCATAGAAACAGCAGAAGCTGCTGGTGCGTAATAAGCAGAACCTGTTTTTAACAAACCAACAATTTCTGCACCGCCATCACGGGTACGCTTGATAATTTGATCAATTCTTTCCTGTGTTGTCCAGCCCATTTTTACAAGATCAGGCAAAGAAATACCACTAACCGTTGAATAACGCATGAGAGGAACCATTGAATCACCGTGGCCCCCTAAAACAAACGCTGTCACATCTTTAACAGAAACCTTAAATTCCTCAGATAAGAAATAACGAAAACGTGCTGAATCAAGAACACCGGCCATACCAACCACTTTATGAGTAGGGAGACCTGAAAATTTTTGCAATGCCCATACCATCGCATCAAGGGGATTGGTAATACAAATAACAAATGCTGAAGAAGCGTATTTTTTAATTCCAGCGCCAACTTGTTCCATAACCTTTAAATTAATGCCCAAAAGTTCATCACGGCTCATACCAGGTTTTCGCGCAACACCTGCTGTTACAATAACAACATCAGCGCCTTCAATTGCTTCATAAGCATTAGCACCTTTTAGACTGATATCAAAACCGTCAACAGGTGAAGATTCGGCGATATCTAGAGCCTTACCTTGTGGTACACCTTCCGCAATATCAAATAAAACAACGTCACCAAGTTCTTTAAGCCCAATAATATGTGCTAAAGTACCACCAATCATACCTGAACCAATGAGAGCTATTTTTTTTCGTGCCATTTTATTTTTTCCTAACTTTTAGATAATTCAGCGCACACCCATCAGCGTCCCTATACTGAATATTTTTGACTTCAACCATATTCAAACAATATCATAAAAAGGAGTAAAGAAATGAAATTTACAAATTTTTCTCCTTACAGAAACAACAACCCTCCGCTGAAACAACTATTAGAAAATTATCACGATGTATCGATAAAGTGAATTTAAAAAAAATACAACAGAATTATTACATTTCTTTAATTTCAAAGAGTTATTGTTTTTACAGTTTACGTAAAGGTAAAAGTATAATCAATGCTTCTTCTTCAAAAGAAAATGTTCTTCCCAAAGTTTTAAATAATCGTGACTTTGCATTTCAAAAAGACGTGACTGTGTTCTTTGAAATTCAAATGTTTCCGTAATTTGCGCATGCCCTTTATACAAATCCCCCACCTCTGCCGCTGCCGACATAAATAACCGTATGTGGCGCTCATAAAGAATATCAATAAGCAAAATAAACCGTTTTGTTTCATTGCGACATGTATCATCCATAACCGGTACATTATCAATAAAAATCGTATGATAACGCTCCCCTAATACCAAATACTCAGCCGCTGCCAAAGGCTTTGCACATAAATCTCTATAATCAAAGCGTGCACATCCTGCACCAACGCGCGGAATAGGAATAAGGCGCCCTTTTATAGAAAGCTCATCAGATATCTCCTTATGTCCTTGTAATACAAGTGCCCATGCTTGATCCATATATTCATTTGCTTGAACCCCCAACGGCGACACATACACCTGTTGTAGATTTGATTTTTCAAGGCGATAATCTGTTTTTGCATCAAGATTAACAACACGAACATATGCTTTCAAAACTTGAATAAAAGGCAAAAAGAGTTCACGATTTAAACCATTACAATAAAGGTTATCCGGCGCCACATTTGAGGTCGCAATAAAGAAAACTCCTTTATCAAACAAAGCAGAAATAAGCCGTCCCAATACCATAGCATCAGCAATATCCGTTACACTAAACTCATCAAAACAAAGTACCTTTGCTTCTCGTGCAAGATCTTCAGCAACAGCTAAAATAGGATTATCTTGTTTAAATTTTGCACACCCAGATTCTTGACGATAAAAATTAATACGTTCATGCACATCAGCCATAAAATCATTAAAATGGGCACGCTTTTTATGATCTTTAGGCAAACAAGAAAAGAACAAATCCATCAGCATGGTTTTACCCCGCCCTACTTCACCATAAATATACAATCCCTGAAAAAAACCTGTTTCATCTCCTTGTTTTACAACACAAGAAATACTTTGTTTTTTCCTTTTAAATATTCTATTAAAGAAAGAGAAGAATATCCAAGTCCAAGGACGAGAGATGTTTTGTTCTGCTATTTTTTTTAATAAATGATCAAAATATTCTGTTATAGCTAATTGAGCGGGATCAAAACAAATCTCTCCTTTAGAGACAATCTCTTTATAACGTTTTGAAACGAGAATCATCCAAAAAACCTTTTTCAAACCGATCTCAATGAAAAATACAAAGACTTTTCACGAATCTGTCCGTCTAACTTATTTTTTTGATAAACGATCAAAAATGATTTAACGACTTAAAACAACGGGATGATCATCAAGTGTACGTCCCTCAAAACGATCAACATTTGAAGAATAAAGGACAAGGATAACACGTCCAGAGTTATTATAAAAATATAATCTTTTTCCTTTAACAGCCCACGATCTCACTTGGGAAGCAATTCCTGGACAGTGTAAAGGACCAGCACGGTACCCTTGTCCAAACTTTGTTTGTGGAGTTGCAATCCGGCAAACTTTTCCTCCCATAGAAAGATTCCATACGCCAGCAATACTTGCAGGAAATAAATCAGTAGCATTACTTGGCAATTCGAGACTAGCCATTCGTCCATCGCTCTGAGAATCTCCTTTTTCATACATCGAAGCGTTTGCATCTTCAGATATTGACGAAGAAGTAGACGACAGATCAGACGCTTCCAATATTGTCATTTGTTGAGATGGATAAAAAACTTCTAATGCGTTACTATCGTCATTACCGTCAAACCGTGTTGTTGAACATCCCCCTAAAAGCATTACAGTTGATAGTGCAACGAAAAACGAAATTTTTGAAAACGACATATCTGTACTCTCTCCCACGACAATAAATAAGTTCACAAAAAAATTAAGTGAATATTTGTTATAGTTACAAAGATAAATTAACAAATTAAAAAAAACAGGTTAAAATCGCTTATTTTAAAAGAAATAATTTATGTACCTGATTTTATATTTATTAAACACTAGAAATTTATAAGATTTTCAGCCATATATCCCTTTATAAGTAATCATTAGAAATAGAGAAGTTTCATGAAAACGCCATTTAGCAAAATGGACGGTCTTGGAAATCAAATTATTGTTGTTGATATGCGTGAAAGCACTCATGCTCTTACACCACAAGCAATCCTTGCTTTGTCAGCAGATCCTGAAATGCATTTTGATCAAATCATGGCTATCCACACACCAACCCAGAAAAAAGCCGACTTCCGGGTCGAAATATGGAATACCGACGGATCAATGGCTAAAGCTTGTGGTAATGGTACCCGCTGTGTCATTGCATGGCTTAAAGATCACAATTTTGGTGAAAAATTTCGTTTAGAAACTCCCACTGGAATTATTGAAGGGAAATACCAAACCGATAATCTCATTTCTGTTGATATGGGATGCCCAAATTTCAATGCAAAAGAGATGCCTGTTTCACGTGAAATAGTCGATACCAATCACGTAGAAATTACGGCTGGTCCCCTAAAAGATGCTTGTCTCATATCCGTTGGCAATCTCCATGCTATCTTTTTTGTTGAAAATGATATTCAACATATTCCATTAGAAAAATATGGGCCAAAACTTGAACATGATCCCCTGTTTCCAGAACGGTGCAATATTTCCATTGCTTGCATAACGTCAAAGAAAAGTCTAAATTTACGTACATGGGAGCGAGGAGCAGGATTAACACAAGCATGTGGGAGTGCTGCTTGTGCAAGTGCAGTGGCTGCTTATCGTCGTGGTCTTACACAACGCCATGTTGATGTAAACTTACCAAAGGGAATACTTAATATTTTTTACCGAGAAGACGATCACGTTATTATGACAGGACCAATAAAATATCAATTTAGTGGTTTTTTAAGCCCTTTAACAGGGTGCTACAAAAAGGATCACTCCTGATGGCTATAGAAATTGTAACTTTTGGTTGTCGACTTAATAGTTACGAATCGGAAATCATTCGCAAAGAAAGTACTTCTTCAGGGCTAGATCAGCTTAAAGATGGTGCTATTATCTTTAATACCTGTGCTGTCACTGCCGAAGCCGTACGACAAGCAAAACAAGCTATCCGCAAAGCACGACGTGAAAATCCTCATGCGCGTATCATTGTAACGGGGTGTGCAGCCCAAACAGAAACACAAAATTTTGCCTCAATGACAGAAGTGGATCTCGTTTTAGGAAACGAAGATAAACTTCACGCCCATTCTTATCGTCAACTTCCTGATTTTGGTATTAACCATTCTGAAAAGGTGCGTATCAATGACATTATGGAAGTACAAAAAATTGCTCCACATATGGTCAGTGCAATGCAAGAGCGCACCCGCGCTTTTGTACAGGTACAAAACGGATGTGATCATCGCTGTACATTTTGCATTATTCCTTATGGAAGAGGACCATCTCGTTCAGTTCCCATGGGCGCTGTCATAGAACAAATTAAAAAGCTGATAGATGACGGTATCCAAGAAGTGGTCCTTACAGGTGTTGACCTTACAAGTTATGGCCACGATCTTCCTGGAAAAGCTACTCTAGGAAAATTAACTTCAGCAATTTTGCATCATATCCCTGACTTAGCGCGATTACGCCTCTCATCTATTGACTCTATTGAAGCAGACGAAGAACTCATCAATCTTTTAGCTTATGAAACAAGGATTATGCCCCATTTGCATTTATCTTTGCAAGCAGGTGATAATATGATTTTAAAACGGATGAAACGGCGACACTTACGCGAACATGCCATTCAATTTTGCCAAGAATTGCGTGCCAAACGTCCTACTATGGTTTATGGTGCTGACTTAATTGCTGGTTTTCCTACAGAAACAGAAGAGATGTTTCAAAACAGTCTTGTTTTAATCAAAGATTGTAATTTAACCCATCTCCATGTCTTCCCCTTTAGTCCAAGAGAAGGAACACCTGCCGCACGTATGCCACAAATCAACCGCAAAATAGTTAAGATGCGTGCTGAAAAATTACGTAAAGCAGGTGAGGAAGCTTACCAAAAGCATCTTACTCATTTACAAAACAGCCTACAAACAATTCTCGTTGAAAAAGATGAAATCGGACGAACAGAAGATTATACTCTTGTACAAGTTAAAGGTGCAAAAGCAGGAACAATTGTTCAAGCCCTTATCGTTAATCATGACGGCGATAAACTGATTGCTGTCCTTCCAAAATTAAACGCTGCTTGAGCAGGAAAATTCTTATGGCTAAATCTTTTATAAAAAAAATATTCTCTTTTAACAAATCTCAAGAGCAGGAAATGGAACAACAGATTTCTATTCCTGATAAAAGCGATATAATAGAAGAGAATAAAGACAAAAATGAAAGGACAAAAAATAACCAAATCTCTATAGACACAGAAAAAGAACAACAAACAAAAAATCAAGAGTCAACACTTACAAAATATGATGAAAAATCTCCATTTCTAGAATCCCATTCTGATAAAATTCCCTTTTCTGGTAAAATTATTGTCACAGACAACATCCGTGAAAAAAAGAATGAAGAAATTTTATCTGAGCCTTCTGTTGAACAAAAAAAGATAGTGTGGTTTGGGCGCCTTAAAAAAGGTCTGTCCCTTTCTTCACAGCGCCTAAGCGGATCAATTAGCGATCTCTTTGTTAAAAGAAAACTTGATGAAGATACATTGCAAGAGCTCGAAGATATTCTTATCCAAGCTGATCTTGGGGTAGAGACAGCAACACGCATCACAAATGCTTTAGCTTCCAATCGTTACGGAAAAGACCTCTCCCCAGATGATATTCATACTATTGTAGCTGATGAGGTTAAAAAAGTTCTGGAACCTATTGCAATGCCATTAGAGCTTGATCTCAGCTATAAGCCTCATGTTATTTTGCTGGTAGGTGTAAATGGCACTGGAAAAACGACAACAATCGGAAAACTTGCAGCAAAATTAACAGCAGGGGGATTAAAGGTCATGCTGGCAGCTGGTGATACTTTCAGAGCCGCAGCTATTGAGCAACTACATATTTGGGGTAAACGTACTGATTCTCCTGTTATTTCGACAAAATTGGGGGCAGACGCTGCCAGCTTAGCCTTTGATGCTTATGAAAAAGCAAAAAAAGCAAACAGTGATGTCTTAATTATTGATACAGCAGGGCGTTTACAAAATAAATCTGAATTGATGGATGAGTTGGCAAAAATTATTCGTGTTTTAAAAAAACACACACCCCAAGCACCCCATACAATCCTTCAAACGCTCGACGCAACTACCGGACAAAATGCACTTAACCAAGTGGAAATTTTCCGTGAGATTGCTGGTGTTAATGGTTTAGTTATGACAAAGCTGGATGGAACCGCACGAGGAGGAATTCTTGTCGCTATCGCAGCAAAATATAAATTACCCGTTTATTTTATCGGTATAGGAGAAGATATTGAAGACCTTCAACCCTTTTCTGCTTCTGACTTTGCCGAAACTATCGCAGGAAAACATACATGAAACAGCCTTTATCTAACCCTAATTCACACAATAATTCTGAAAAAAATATGAATAACAATAAGAAACCCTCTCTCTCACCAACATTTAAGTTTTTTTTGGAAATGGGTCCATTGGTTGCCTTCTTTTTTGCCAATTATAAGGGAGAGTGGCTGATAAAAAACATTGGATTTTTTCAAAACTTTAACAAATCTATTTTCCCTGCAACAGCTATTTTCATGGTAGCGATTATTATTTCTCTAAGCTTATCATGGATCCTTGCAAGACAAATTCCTATTATGCCTCTTATTTCTGGAATATTTGTTTTAGTTTTTGGCTTTCTAACTCTCTGGCTTCATAATGAAACTTTCATAAAAATGAAACCAACAATCATTAATAGCTTATTTGCTTTTATACTTTTTGGTGGGATGTTTTTTAAAAAACCACTTTTACGTTATGCTCTTGATTCTACCTTAAAACTTGATGATTTAGGTTGGCAAAAACTTACCTATCGTTGGGCGTTTTTTTTCATTTTTCTTGCCCTTTTGAATGAAATAATTTGGCGTAATTTTAGCGATAATTTCTGGACAAGTTTCAAAGTATTTGGCGTCATGCCTATAACAGTCCTTTTCATGCTTACCCAAATGCCTATAATTATAAAACATTCAAAAGGACTTTTTACAGAAGAGGAAAAATCTGATTCTTAAAAAATCACTACTACCGATTATTTTATAGATTCATCACCAAACACTGTTCGGGAGAAAAAATATGTTGATTGAACAGTTTATTTGTCGAGAAGACAATTTCGGTGTACTCATTCATGATGAAAAAAGTGGTATGACAGCTGCAATTGATGCGCCTGAAAGTGAAGCAATTCATAACGCCTTAAAACGTCGTAACTGGACACTTCAGACTATTTTTGTAACTCATCATCATCATGATCATGTAGAAGCCCTAGAAGAATTAAAACAAGTTTATAAGGCTATCGTTATTGGACCAGAAGCAGAGAAAGAAAAGATTAATCATCTTGATCGAACACTTCAACCTGATGAAAATCTTTTCTTTGGCACGCACCCGCTTTTAGCTCTTTCAACACCTGGTCATACTTTAGGCGCATTATCTTATTACCTTCCCGAGAAAGGTGTACTTTTTGCTGGAGATACACTTTTTTCACTTGGTTGTGGACGTCTTTTCGAAGGAACAGCTGCACAAATGCTAAATTCTTTAAAAAAACTTCGTAACCTTCCTGATGAAACACTTCTCTATTGTGGACATGAGTATACAAAAAACAATGCTTTTTTTGCGCTAACAATTGATCCACATAATAAAAAGCTCCACCAAAGAATAGAGGAAGTTTTTTTATTGCGTGCAGGAAATGCCATGACTTTACCTGTCACTTTAGGACAAGAAAAAACAACAAATCCCTTTCTTCGTTGGGATAATCCTGCAATCAGAGAGAACCTCTCAATGACCAATGCTACAGATGAAGAAGTTTTTGCTGAAATTCGAAAAAGAAAGGATAAATTTTAACCATGCTTAAGTTCGTATTACGTTTGTTTCTCTTTTTTCTTTTCGTGATACATATTCAACTAACAATGGCAGAAGAAAAGGAAACAAATAATTCTTCTCTTATATCACCTCTCATTGCAAATTATCCCTTAACAGAAGATTTTCTTTTAAAGCTGGAAAAAATCGAAAAAGAATGTAAAAATTTACTTCCAGAAACAAAAAATGATCTTATCACTTATGATTCTATTATCCACTCTAGTATTGAAAACTATGCTACTTATATTTCTAGTAAACCAAAATTTGTAAATATTTTAAAAGAAAATAATATCACGCCAAAAGATTTTGCTGCAGGAACCTTAGCACTCAAAGAAATATCAACGCTTCTTACATTTGTACCTGAACAGGAATATTCTACTGAGAAAAATACTATCTTTTTAAACAATATTGAATTTGTTAAAAAACATTTTTACAAAGCAACATTTCTTTTAGATAGCTGTGAAAAACTCATTTTGAGCAACTAATCAGTTATGAAAGGTTAGAAAATATCATCCCACTAATCTAATAAAGAAGTCAGTGCATCAAAAAATCACAGTGTTTTTATCATTCCAAATAATTGCTTTTATTTTGATTATATTTACAAGCGTTTTTCTACAAATAACGAATAACCGACGAAAAAATCTTTATTGAAATTCAAAAAAGAAAGGATAATTTTTAGTCATGTTTAAATTTTTAGTGTGTTTTTTCTTCATTTTTCCTTTTGCATCATACGCTCAAGAAAATAAACAAGAAATAGATGATCCTTCTTTTATACCACCTTTCATTGCAAATTATCCCTTAACAGAAGATCTTCTTTTAAAGATGGAAAAAATCAAAGCAGAATGTAAAAAATTACCTTCAGAACCAGAACAAACAAATACAAAAAGTGATCTCAGTACTTATGATGACAATATTGAAAAATACGCTGCCTATATTTCTAATAATCCAAAACTTGTAAATATTTTGAAAGAAAATAATCTCACACCGAAAGATTTTGTTGTTGCTCACCTAGCTCTTCAAGCTACATTGTATGTACTTACTGATGAGGAAAAATCTACTTATGAAAAAAACGTTTTGCCTTCAAGCAATATAGAATTTGCTAAAGAGCATATGTATAGAATAATCAAAATTTTAAAAGATAACTGTTAAAAAAATCTTTTTAGAACAATTGATTAACTTTGTAAACGTCGACAAATTTCATCTAATTGTTCTAATGAAGAGTAATGTATTTTTAAATCGCCACCTTTCTTACCATGTCGAATAATAACTTTCATTCCTATCACATCTGCAAGTAATTTTTCTAAAGATTTTGTTTCAGTATCTTTTTCCGTATTGGTACGCTTTTTAGCTTTAGGATTGGCTTTCTCATATGCAAGTATTTCTGTTTGACGTACTGAAAGCCCTTCACTAATAATTTTCTCAGCTAAATTTTGTGGATCATCAACGGTTATAAGACAACGTGCATGACCTGCAGAGAGTTGTCCATCAATTAAGAATTGTTGTACTTTTTCTGGAAGTTTTAACAAACGAAGCGTATTTGCAACATGACTACGACTTTTTCCAATAACTTGTGCTAAATCTACTTGTGTATAATCATGTTCATTTAGGAGCATATCATATCCCTTTGCTTCTTCTATAGGATTAAGATCTGCACGCTGAACATTTTCAATAATAGCCAATTCCAAAGCAGTTTTATCATCTACATCTCGAACAATAACCGGTAATTTATTTAAATTGGCTCGCTGTGCAGCACGCCAACGACGTTCACCAGCGATCAATTCAAACCGATGAGGATAATCTTTTAAAGGTCTTACAATAACAGGTTGGACAACACCGTGCTGACGAATTGATTGTGCTAAATTATCAAGTTCTGAATCAGTAAAATGGCGTCGCGGATTATGTGGATTGCATGAAATAGATTCAAGTGGAACAAATCGTTCAGAAATAGGAGAAACTATATTGGACTCTATAAATTTGTCAGTATTTGATGAACGTGTAAGATCATTGTTTAAACTGATATCCCCAATTAATGCCGCTAATCCACGACCCAGTCTTTTTTTTGATTGATCATCATTCATAATTTTGCTCTTTGAGTTTTCTTATAATTTTTTTCCATTTTTAAGCAGCAGCACGTGCTTGTTTTTCACGTTGAATCATTTCTGATGCTAGACGCAAATAAGCTTGGCTCCCAGCACATTTGAGATCATAAAGCAATACAGGTTTTCCAAAAGAAGGCGCTTCTGATACTCTTACATTTCGTGGAATAACAGTACGATAAACTTTATCTCCCATAAAAGAACGTACATCTTCAACAACTTGATTTGAAAGATTATTACGTCCATCATACATTGTTAGAACAATACCTTGAATTTCTAAAGATGGATTAAGTACGGATCGCACTTGTTTTACTGTTTCAAGTAATTGACTTAAACCTTCAAGTGCTAAAAATTCACACTGCATAGGCACTAAAACAGAATCTGCGGCTCCCATAGCATTAAGTGTTAAAAGATTAAGGGAGGGAGGACAATCAATTAAAATATAATTGAATTTTTTTTCCATTTCCGGATCATCATAGAGAGCCTTACGTAAGCGTTGTATGCGATCTTGTGATGAAGAAATTTCCATTTCCACCCCCAAAAGATCAAGTGTAGAGGGAACTATATAAAGATTGGGTACTGCTGTTTTTAAAGCCGCCTGTGTAATTGAAACGCCCGAGACCAAAACATCATAAGAAGACAAAGGACGGTTATTACGATCAATCCCTAAACCTGTACTAGCATTACCTTGTGGATCAACATCCATAATCAGGACATTTTCACCAATAGCCGCTAAAGCTGTTGCAAGATTAATTGCTGTGGTTGTTTTTCCGACTCCACCCTTTTGGTTTGCAATAGCGATAATTCGTGTTTCGCTCATTTTGCTCTACCCTCTATATGATCTAATATGAGAAATTTCTAAAATAACAGAATTTTCATCAACTTTACTTTTATGTTTTAACAGATCAAATCGCCAATTGGCAGAGGCATTTTTTATTTCTGTATCGTAATCCCGACCTTTTTGCAAAAGAGCGATTGTTTTTTCTGTTAATAACGGAAAAATAAGTTGTAAAAGAGTATTGAGCGGCGCTAATCCCCGTGCCGTTATAATATCAAATATGGGAATTTTTTGATATATATCTTCAATTCTAGCGTGATAAACTGTTGCTGGAAGATTAAGTTGAGCAATAACTGTTCGCAAAAAAGCAACTTTTTTTCCATTGCTTTCAACAAGATTAATATGTCCTGCTCTTTTTTCTTTCAAAAAGATAGCAATCACAATTGCAGGAAAACCTCCTCCTGATCCTAGATCACACCAATGCAAAGAATGAGAATACAAAGGAAAAATTTGTGCTGAATCTAGAATATGCCGTGTCCATAGATCTGGTATTGTTGTAGCAGATATCAAATTAATATGCGCATTCCATTGAAGTATTAAAGACTCAAACTGAATTAAATTTTCCATCGTTTCACGTGAAACAGAAGGAACAATATTTAATAATTGTTGATATTTTTTTTCTGTAGAAAAATTCATTAAGCTATTTTAGCCTTTTCACGTCGTTTACGTTGAATATATGTAATAATAAGCGATAACGCGGCGGGTGTCATACCATCAATTTTTTGTGCATCAGCAATTGAACGCGGCGACACTTCTTTAATTTTTGATTTAAGTTCATTTGAAAGACCTGAAATTGCTTGAATATCAAGAGAAGAAGGAATTTCTAAACGCTCATCTCTCTGAAGAGAGGCAATATCTTGTGCTTGTTTATCTAAATAAACCGCATATTGTGCTTCAATTTCTAAAGATTCTGCTGTTTTAGAATTAATTGTTCGTAATTGTGGCCAAAAATCTGAAAGACGCTCTAAAGTCATATGAGGATAAGCAAGAAAATCATAGGCCGAACGTCGAATTCCATCATGATTAACGTGTAACCCATGAGCAGAAGCTTCATTAGGTGTTAAAAAAAGATTTTGACATATTGATCGCGCTTGATCAAGCCGTTGTTGTTTTTTCTGATAACATTCCCAACGTATTTTACTAACAATACCCCATTTTTGTGCCAAAGGTGTTAAACGCGCATCAGCATTATCAGATCGTAAAGATAAACGAAATTCAGCACGTGATGTAAACATCCTATAAGGTTCACAAACACCACGTGAAACCAAATCATCAACCATAACACCAATATAAGCAGTAGAACGACTTATAAATATTTCATCTAATTTACCTACTTTACGTGCCGCATTTAATCCAGCTAAAAGTCCTTGTGCTGCTGCTTCCTCATATCCTGTTGTACCATTAATTTGGCCTGCTAAGAACAAACCAGGTAAAGAGCGTAATTCTAAGCTTCTCGTTAATTGTTGTGGATTAACAAAATCATATTCAATAGCATAACCAGGTTGTAAAACTATAGCATTTTCCAATCCTTCAATGGTTTTCAATAGAGAAATTTGCACATCTTCAGGAAGAGAAGTAGAAAGACCATTTGGATAAACAGTATCATCATTTAATCCTTCTGGTTCCAGAAAGATCTGATGTCCATCACGTTCTCCAAATTTAACAATTTTATCTTCAATAGAAGGACAATAACGTGGTCCTAACCCTTCAATATTTCCAGAATATAAAGCAGAACGATAAATATTCTCGCGAATAATTTGATGTGTTTTCTCATTTGTACGTGTTATTGCACATTCAATTTGTTGTTGTTCAATTTTCTCTGTTAAAAGAGAAAAGGGAATGGGATTTTCATCTGCTTGTTGTTTTGGAAGATGATCCCAAGCAATTGTTTTTTTACTCAAGCGAGCAGGAGTTCCTGTTTTTAATCGACCAAGTTTTATATTATAATTTTTTAAACGTTTAGCAAGTTGCAAACTTGACTGATCTCCCATCCGTCCAGCAGCCCATGTTTTATCACCAATATGAATAAAACCATTTAAAAATGTCCCTGTTGTTAAAACAACAGCTCCAGATAAAATTGTTGCTTGTTTTTTTAAAATAACACCTGATACACAATTATTTTTAACGACCAGATCAATAACTTCATCCTCAATAAGAGTAAGATTTTCTTGTTCTTTTAATAATTCTTGAATTGCTTTTTTATAAAGTCGTCGATCCGCCTGTGTCCGTGGTCCTCTTACTGCCGGTCCTTTACGTCTATTAAGTAATCTAAACTGAATTCCAGCAGCATCTGCTGCTCTTCCCATGAGACCATCCAACGCATCTATTTCACGAACTAGATGCCCTTTTCCAAGACCACCAATAGCAGGATTACACGACATTGTTCCCAGTGCTGATATTTTATGTGTAATAAGCGCCGTTTTAGCTCCTACACGCGCTGAAGCTGAAGCAGCTTCACAGCCAGCATGACCACCGCCAACAATAACAACATCATATGATTGCATTTTATTCATTCCGTAGAAAATATTCTAAGGTTTCACGTGAAACAGTATATAAATTACATAATCTTTATAATCTGTCTATGAAATAATCAATGTTTCACGTGAATCATTATTTACCAACACAAAACTCTGAAAAAATAATATCGAGTAAATCTTCAACATCAATATCTCCTGTAATTCTTCCAAGAAAATCACTTGCACAACGGAGATGTTCTGCACGTAAACTGAGATCAAGAGAATGATAATTAAGAGAAAATTCAATCTCTTTAACAGCTTCCTTTAATAATTGAAGTTGTCTTTTACGCGCCGGAACAATATTTCCAATTTCAGAAGCACGATGATGACAAAATGATTCAAGTTCTTTGATAAAATAATCAAAATTTAAACCAGTTAATGCGGAAAATTGTATAGACCAATGCTGATCATTTTTTTCATAAAGATCAAGCTTATTGCCAACACACCATATTTCAGCCGATGTTTCTGGTAAATCAACCTGCTTAGGATTTCCTATATCATAAACCAGAATAACCAAATCAGCTTCCCTAACATGCTGTTTAGCAATTTCTATTCCCATTTGTTCTATTTTATTTTCTGTTTTTCTAAAACCAGCAGTATCCGTTAAAAAAATAGGTAAACCACCAAGAATAATTCTCATTTCTAAAGCATCACGAGTTGTTCCTTCTTCTTCCGTCACAATAGCAACAGATTTTCCTGAAAGACGATTCATAATGCTTGATTTTCCAGAATTTGGAGCACCAGCAATAACAATTTTTAATCCATCACGTAAAATACTCGCACGCTCTCCTTCAATAATATATTTTCGAAGAGAAGTACAAAGATCCTCAACATCTTCCCAAATTTTATCAGATATTGCTTTAGGAATATCTGCTTCATCAACAAAATCAAGTTCTGCCTCAATAAAAGCACGCGCCTTCATAAGTTTATGACGCCAATCACGATAAAGCGTCGTTAAATGTCCACTTGTACCCATAACAGCTAAACGCCGTTGGCTTTCCGTTTCTGCCTCTATTAAATCAGCAAGACCTTCTGCTTGAACAAGATCTAATTTTCCTTCTATAAAAGCACGACGTGAAAATTCACCTGCCTCTGCAATACGACATCCAGAAAATGTCGACAATTCATCTAAAAAACGATTAACAACTGCTTTTCCTCCATGTAAATGGAATTCTGCACAATCTTCCCCCGTAAAACTATGAGGGGCAGGAAAAAAAACAGTTAAACCAGAATCTAAAAAACTACCATCACGAGCAGTAATATTTCCATAATGCATAAAACGTGCTTTAGGTAAACGACCACAAAGCGTTTTAACTATATCCACAACATGCGGACCAGAAAGCCGAATGACTGCAACCCCTGAAGGTAACAATCCACTCGAAACAGCAAAGATTGTATCCACAGGTTTTATCCTAATAAAAACTTTAATGACTTTACGTATTCATTGAATCAAAAAATTCACTATTGTTTTTTGTTTGCTTTAATTTATCAATCAAAAATTCAATTGCATCTGTGACATTCATAGATGCTAAAATACGACGAAGAACAAAAATTTTATGCAAATCTTGTCGTTCTACCAGAAGTTCTTCCTTACGCGTTCCTGACTTTAAAATATCCATAGCAGGGAAAATACGCTTATCAGCAACTTTTCTATCAAGAACAATTTCTGAATTACCTGTTCCTTTAAATTCTTCAAAAATAACCTCATCCATACGACTTCCTGTATCAATCAAAGCCGTTGCAATAATGGTTAAAGATCCGCCTTCTTCAATATTACGTGCTGCACCAAAAAAACGTTTTGGACGCTGAAGGGCATTTGCATCCACACCACCTGTTAAAACTTTACCCGAAGAAGGAACAACTGTATTATATGCACGCCCAAGACGTGTAATAGAATCGAGGAGAATAACAACATCACGCCCATATTCAACAAGACGTTTGGCTTTTTCAATGACCATTTCTGCCACTTGTACGTGACGTATTGCAGGTTCATCAAAAGTAGAAGAAACCACTTCTCCTTTTACTGAACGCTGCATATCAGTAACTTCTTCTGGTCGCTCATCTATTAAAAGAACAATGAGATAACATTCAGGATGATTAGTAGTAATAGAATGAGCAATATTTTGAAGTAAAACTGTTTTTCCCGTCCGAGGAGGAGCTACAATTAACCCTCTTTGTCCTTTTCCCAATGGAGATATCAAATCAATCACGCGTGATGACATATCTCTCTCTGTAGGATCCTGTATTTCCATTTGGAAACGCTCATTTGAATAAAGAGGTGTAAGATTATCAAAGTGAATTTTATAACGAATTTTTTCAGGTTTTTCGAAATTAATTGTATTAATTTTAAGGAGAGCAAAATAACGTTCTCCCTCTTTTGGACTGCGTATAAGACCTTCAATTGTATCACCTGTTTTTAAAGAAAACGACTGTATTTGTGCAGGTGAAAGATAAATATCATCCGGACCTGGAAGATAATTAGCATCAGCAGATCTCAAAAATCCAAATCCGTCTTGTAAAACTTCAACAACACCCTCTCCTATGATTTCTACATCTTGTAGAGCAAGTTTTTTCAAGATAGCAAACATTAATTCTTGTTTGCGCATAAGGGAGGCATTTTCAACTTCTAATGTTTCAGCAAAAGAAACAAGTTCAACCGGATTTTTGCTTTTAAGCTCTTGTAGTTTCATTTTTTGCATGAAATATGCTCTTTGTAATTTAGGAGAAGATTATCTTAAATAATTTATGGAAATTTATGAATGAAATATTCTTAAGAAAAAAATATTTTACACTCAATTTTTTCAATCTGCAAGTACCATTTATATGAAATTTATTCCTGTGATATTGAGTAATTATATGAAAAACTTTTTAAAATATAAAAATACAAATAGTATTTAATTATTTTATAACAAAAATGTGAATTAAAGTTATAGCATTAATGAAACACTATTCAAAAGTATTTTTCACAGAAATTTATATTAATAAATTTATATTAAAAGAGAGATTCTTCTTATTTATAACTGTGTTTAGTGTGGATTATTATTTATCCTCAATTTTATCCACAAAAGGAAATAAAAAAAGAATAAAAATAACACTATCTTAAAGATATTATCCCCATTTTTTTATAAAAGGAATTAATTTATCACAAGCATTTTATTTGTGCATAAAAACGGAGAATTTTTCCTAAATTTTAGTTTTATAAAAAACGGCAAGGATATATACACATATCTTAACAAGGAGTTAAAATTTTTGTGATAAAAGAAAAAAAGTTCTTTCATTTACACATGCTTTCTGATGCAACGGGAGAAACATTAATCTCTGTTGGAAGAGCTGTAGCATCACAGTATGCAATGAGTCAGGCAACAGAACATATCTATCCTATGATTCGTAATAAAATGCAGTTACAAAAAGCTCTTGATGAAATACAACAAGAGCCAGGTATTGTTCTTTACACAATGATTGATGAAGAATTTAAACTTCTCCTTCAAAAAAGGTGTAAAAAAATAAAAGTTCCCTGTATTGATATATTGCATCCTGTTTTAAATGCTTTTCAGTCTTACCTTGGAATGCCAACACATTTACGTGCGAGCGCACAACATGATCTTAATGCAGATTATTTTCGCCGTATTGAGGCACTGGATTTTACAATAGAACATGATGATGGACAATCTTCCAGTAGCTTATCCGAAGCAGATGTGATCCTTGTGGGAATTTCAAGAACATCTAAAACACCAACAAGTATCTATTTAGCAAATCGCGGAATAAAAACGGCTAATGTTCCTCTTATTCCTAATATTGATTTGCCAGAATCCCTTTTAGAGGCAAAAAATTCTTTAATTATTGGTTTAATTGCTTCAGCTGAAAGAATTTCACATATTCGCCAAAATAGAGATTTGGGAGAAGGTTTTGCTCTTGATAGTTATACAAATCGTATCAACATAGCTGAAGAATTAATCTATGCAAAACGCATTTGCGAACGTTTTGGTTGGCCTATTATTGATGTCACAAGACGCTCTATTGAAGAAACTGCTGCTGCAATATTTGAACTTTTATCACGATTTCGTGAAGGAAAATGAGAGAAAATTCTTATGAATGCAGATACATTAATATTAGCATCTCTTAGTTTGTATCGTGCAAAATTATTAAAAAAAGCAGGTTTAAATTTTTTCATTGAAGGGGCTTCTTTTGATGAAAGAGAAGTAGAAAAAAAAGCAAAAGAAAAAACACCTAAAGAACTCAGCTGTTTTCTTGCGAGCGCAAAAGCAAAAAATGTTTCAGATCGTTTTCCTGATGCTTTCGTTATTGGTTGTGATCAAGTGCTTGATTTGGAAGGTAAAGTTTTTCATAAAGCAACAAATATTAAGGAAGCACATCAACGTTTATGTAAGTTATCAGGAAAAACCCATTCTCTTCATAGTGCAGTAGCTTTATTTAAAAATGGTCAAAAAATTTGGGTTGAAGCTTTTAGTGCACATATGTCTGTTCGTTTGCTCTCGTCAGAATTTATTGAACATTATTTAGCACGCGTAGGAAAAGATGTTCTAAATAGCGTGGGAGTATATCAAATTGAAGGGGAAGGGATTCATCTCTTTGAAAAAATTGATGGAGATTTTTTTACCATTGTTGGTTTACCTTTGCTACCTCTACTTATAAAACTACGTCATTTAGGAATTATTGATGGTTGATTTAACAATAAAAAAAACAAATTATCCGCGTGCTTTTGTTGTTGGTTATCCAATTAATCATTCAAAATCGCCAAAAATTCACAATTTTTGGCTTAAGCAATATGGTTTACAAGGAGAATATCTTGCACAAGAAGTAACATCTGAAGAATTCAGTCATTTTATTGCGTCTTTACAAAAAATAGGCTTTTGTGGAGGAAATGTTACTTTGCCTTATAAACAGGAAGCTTTTCGTTTAGCAGATTATAAAGATGAGAAAGCAACAATGATTGGTGCTGTTAATACACTTTGGTATGAAGGAGATAAGCTTTGTGCCACGAATAGTGATGCCTATGGTTTTAGTGCTAATCTTGATGATTTTTCATCTGATTGGGGAGGGGAAACAGCTCTTGTTTTTGGAGCAGGTGGTGCCGCACGCGCTATCATATATGCCTTAAAAAAACGCGGATTCGAACAGATTTATTTGATTAACCGTACAAAACAACGCGCTGATAATTTAGCTCAGCATTTTGGAAAATTCATTAAAGTTTACGATTGGCATAAAATCCATGAAATACTTCATCAAGCTGATTTGATTGTTAATACAACATCTATTGGCATAAAAAATCCAGAAGAAAAAAGTGATTCTTTTTTTTGTGATTTTCATAAAGCAAAAAAAACGGCGTTAGTGACAGATATTATTTATACACCATTGATAACTCCTTTTTTACAACAGGCAAAGGCTTGTGATCTCAAGACAGTTGATGGGCTTGGAATGCTTCTACATCAAGCTGTTATAGGGTTTGAACAGTGGTTTGGAATAAGGCCAAAGGTAACAAAAGCTTTACGGACAGCCATTTTAGAGGATATGAGTGAAAAGAAAGAATGAAGATCATAGGATTAACGGGATCAATTGCTATGGGAAAATCAACAGTTGCTGATTTTTTTAAGCAAGCGGGTATTTCTGTTTTTAGTGCTGATGAAGCAGTACAACAACTTTACAAAAGTGAGCCAGCTTTGTCATTTATAGAGCGTATTTTTCCTGGTGTTGTTGAAAACGGTGAAGTTAACCGTTTAAAACTTTCTGAAATTTTGATTGATGATAAGGAAAAATTACAAACATTAGAAAAAATAATTCATCCTTTGGTGCAAGAAAAAGAAAGGGAATTTATTGATATAGTGCGTAAACAAGGGGAAAAATTAGTTATTCTTGATATTCCACTTCTATTTGAAAAAAATGGTGAAAGTCGTGTGGATAGCGTTATTGTTGTTTCTGCTCCACCAGAAATACAAAAAGAACGTATAATGATTCGCCAAGGTATGAATGAAAAAAAATTTGCCTTTATCAATGCTCAACAAATGCCAGATGAAAAAAAAAGAGAACGTGCTGATTTTATTATTTATACAGGGAAAGATTTAGAGAATACACGTCAACAGGTTTTTGATGTGATAAAAAAACTAAAGAATTGAAGTCATGCGGGAAATTATTTTTGATACAGAAACAACAGGTTTAGATAAAGAAAAAGATCGCATAATCGAAATTGGTTGTGTAGAAATGGTTGATCGTTATCTTACGGGGCGCCAATTTCATGTTTATTTAAACCCTGAAGGCGTTATTATTCCTGATGAAGTTGTAGCAATTCACGGATTAACCAATGAACGCCTAAAAAACGAGAAAAGTTTTAGTGATATTGTTGATGAATTTTTGGAATTTATCAAAGGCGCGACAATGATTGCGCATAATGCGAGTTTTGATATTGGTTTTATTAATGCAGAATTAAAACGCGTCAACAAACCGCTCATCAGTGTTGATAATATTCTTGATACATTGGCTATGGCACGGCGTAAATTTCCTATGGGTCCTAATTCTCTTGATATTTTATGCAAACGTTTTGGAATTGATAACAGCCATCGTATTCTTCATGGTGCTTTGCTTGATGCAGAGATTCTAGCCGATGTCTATATTGAACTGATCGGTGGAAAGCAAGGTGTATTGGGTTTTGATAACAAAAGGGGACTTGATGAACATATCCAGAATGATAAAGATACATCTTATGCAGTTAAAATTCGCCCACAGGTTTTACCTTCAAGATTGAGTCCGCAAGAAAAAAGGTTGCACGCTGATTTTATCAACAATATGGGTGAAAAAGCTCTGTGGAATAACTTCAAAATTCATGAATAACATCATCTTTTCTCTAAAAAAATCACTCTTTAAATTAAAGAATATGGATGTCAAAAAAAATGGTCGTTGTGGGGAGGGGAACACCACAACGACCCTGTCGCTACATCGTACCTCAGCTATCATAGGAGGAGCAAAATGAAAGCTATTAATCCTGTAACAGCAAAGAAAAGCTCTAGGTACTTAATATAAAGTGCAACGACTTCATGTCTTATGGAAAGAAAAAATGGCTTTTTAGAGGCAAAATGAAAAAATAAAAATAAAAGTGAAAAAAATATATACAGGTAATTTGCTTTTTAGCTGAAATGGAGAAATAGAATTGTCATGAAAGCAACAGATCATCTTTTTTTGGTTGACGGATCAGGCTATGTTTTTCGTGCTTATTATGCTTTGCCGCCTTTAAAACGTAAAAAGGATGGACTTCCTGTAGGAGCAGTAGCTGGTTTTTGTAATATGCTATGGAAATTACTTTGTGATGCTCGTAATACAGCTACGGGTGTTGTTCCAACGCATTTTGCTGTTATTTTTGATTATTCATCTGATACTTTTCGGAAACAAATTTATCCTGAATATAAAGCAAATCGCGCTGAACCTCCTGAAGATCTAATTCCTCAATTCGCGCTAATACGCCAAGCAACGAAGGCTTTTAATTTACCTTGTATTGAAAAGGAAGGCTTTGAAGCGGATGATTTAATTGCTACCTATGCAAAATTGGCAACAAAGGTTGGGGCAAAAACAACCATTATTTCTTCTGATAAGGATCTTATGCAACTCGTAAATACGCATGTATCTTTGTATGATGGAATGAAAGACAAGCATATAGGTATCTCAGAAGTTGTAGAAAGATGGGGTGTTGCGCCTGAAAAAATGATTGATTTACAAGCATTAATTGGAGATTCAACGGATAATGTACCGGGTATTCCAGGCATTGGTCCAAAAACTGCAGCTCAGTTGTTAGATCAGTTTGATTCTCTTGATCTTTTATTGCAAAACGTAAAAGAAATTAAACAAACAAAACGGCGTGAAAACATTCAAGCTTATAGAGAACAAGTTAAAATTTCTCGTGAACTTGTTAGGCTTAAAACAGATGTTCCTATAGATAATGATTTAGATGATTTTATTTTGGAGCCACAAGATGGTCCACGTTTAATTGCTTTTTTGAAAGCGATGGAATTTTCAACATTAACGCGTCGCGTGGCAGAGGCGACGTCATGCGATGCAGCTGTTATTGATGCACTTGATATAGATGTTGAATGGGAAAAACTGAGCCATGGGCATGATTCTGATATCAAGAATATTGAGCGCACATCTCTTCACAATTTTTCTGAAAATTCTCCACAAGTTTTTGCACAAAAACGTAAAGATCAAGCACTGACTCAAAAAATTACAAGAGATGCTTATACAACAATTCTTGATGAGGAAGTTTTAAAAGAGTGGTTATCACAAGCACAAGAGCAGGGTTTTTTTGCATTTGATATCAAAACAACATCTCTTGATCCGATGCAAGCAAAGCTTGTTGGTTTTTCATTCGCATTACAGCCGGAAAAAGCAGCTTATATACCTCTTGAACATTTTGATGAAGGAGAAGAGGACCTTTTGAGGGGTGGGCGCATTGCCTCGCAGATTGAGACCCAAAAAGCTTTAGCACTTTTAAAACCGATATTAGAAGATTCAGCGGTGTTAAAAATTGGTCATAATATAAAATATGATTGGTTGGTGATGAAGCAATACGACATTATGATAAGCTCTTTTGACGACACCATGCTTTTATCATATGCTTTTGATGCTGGAACGTTAACCCATAATATGAATGATTTGTCTGAACGTTGGCTTGAGCATAAACCAATTGCCTATAAAGATTTAACGCATAACGGAAAAAAAATTACTTCTTTTGCACAAGTAGATTTAAAACAAGCAACTCTTTATGCGGCGGAAAATGCTGATATAACGCTACGTCTTTGGCAAGTATTGAAACCGCAACTTGTTGCTCGTGGAATGACAAAAATTTATGAGCGTCTTGATCGCCCCCTTGTAGAAGTTCTTGCAAGAATGGAAAAACGTGGAATTCTTATTGATCGGCAGATTTTATTGCGTCTTTCAGGAGAATTGGCACAAGCTGCTTTGATTCTAGAAGAGGAAATTTATAAACAAGCTGATGAAAAGTTTAATCTTGCTTCGCCAAAGCAATTAGGGGATATCCTTTTTGGTAAAATGGGATTGCCTGGAGGCGCTAAAACCAAGGGTGGACAATGGTCAACTTCTGCACAGACCTTAGAAGAGTTAGCTGCTGAAGGTCATATTTTACCGCGTAAAATTATTGAGTGGCGTCAACTCACAAAGCTAAAATCTACCTATACAGATGCCTTGCCTTCTTATATTTTTCCAAAAACAGGGCGAGTTCACACGAATTATTCTTTGGCAATAACATCAACAGGGCGGTTATCATCATCAGAGCCAAATTTGCAAAATATTCCAGTGCGAACTGCTGAAGGACGTAAAATTCGAACAGCTTTTATTGCTCCCAAAGGACATGTGTTACTTTCTGCTGATTATAGTCAGATTGAATTGCGCATTCTTGCACACATTGCGGATATAAAAGCATTAAAAGAAGCTTTTGCTAAAGGGCATGATATTCACGCTATAACGGCATCACAAATGTTTGGTGTTGCGATAGAAGGAATGCATTCAGATATACGACGGCGTGCAAAAGCGATTAATTTTGGTATTATTTATGGTATTTCAGCTTTTGGATTAGCCAATCAATTGGGAATTTCACGCCAAGAAGCAGGTCGTTATATTCAACTGTATTTTGAAAGATTTCCAGGAATTAAAGATTATATGGAGAAGACCAAAATCTTTGCACGTGAAAATGGTTATGTAGAAACAATTTTTGGACGTCGTATCCATTATCCAGAAATAAAAGCAAAGAATGTAAAAATTCGTTCTCTTAATGAGCGAGCAGCTATCAATGCTCCAATTCAAGGTTCTGCGGCCGATATTATTCGCCGCGCTATGATACATATGGAAGATGCTTTAAAAGAAGAAAAACTATCAGCAAAAATGTTGCTGCAAGTGCATGATGAACTGATTTTTGAAGTACCAGAAGAAGAAAGTAAAAGAACCATGGCTGTTGTTAAAAATGTTATGGAAAATGCTACAATGCCGGTTTTATCTTTATCTGTACCGCTTGAAGTAAAAGTCATGACGGCTCAAAATTGGGATGAAGCACATTAATTTTTTTATTTATTTTTAAGAATGTTGATTGCGTTGGAAAGATTAAGATAGGCTTTGATAGGCAAATGATCTGAAGCAATACGTGCAAGCGGTGAATGATGATTTTCAATACTTGTTACCAATTGGTGGGGAAAAGAAAAAACGCGATCAAGGGCTAACAAAGGAAAGCGAGAGGGAAAGCTTGGTACAACTTCAAAAGTGCTATCAAAATAGGGAGAAAAATGATTTAAAGATGAGCCTTTTCCCATCCGCCATTCATTAAAATCTCCTATGAGGAGTGTAGGCATAAGAGAGCGTTTTTGAAAAATTTCAAGGAGCATTTTTGTTTGTTGTTTACGAGAGTAACGTAATAAGCCAAAATGAGCCGCAATAATACGAATAGGGCCTGCTGCCATTTCCAACTCTACAACTACAGCCCCACGTGGTTCAATACTAGGAAGAGTGACTTGTAAAGTATCACGTACATATCCCTTTCGCAAAAAAAGAGCATTCCCATGCCAACCATGGCCATGAGGTGACATAGTATTAAGAGGTACAGGAATCAAACCGGTTTCAGCTTTTAATAGCTGAAGATTGATCAAACCGATACGTTCCCCAAAACGTTTATCTGCTTCTTGAAGAGCAAGGATATCAACTTGTAATTCAGTAATAACACGGACAATTCTTGTAGGATTAAAAATTTTATCAACACCTACACATTTATGCACATTATAGGAAGCAACGGTCAGATCATAATTACTATTTTGATTGATGATGTTTGATTGATGATGAGAGCGGCTGTGAATTGCATTTAAAAGGGAGTTATGGAGTTTTTGTTGGATAAAACCGGTAAACCAAGGGAATTTTTGCTTATAAGGTATTTTTGTCATTTTGCGAAAAGAATAGTCTCTAAGAGGCCAAGAGTAAAAACTTACACTAAAAACAAAAGAACCTTGTCTCTTTTAGAAACAAGGTTCTTTAATTAAGTTATGATTTTTGCAATCAATCACGGTTTGAGCCAAGAAACTGTAGCAAGAAAACAAACATATTGATGAAATCAAGATAAAGATTCAACGCGCCCATAATAACTTTACGTCCTCTGGTGTCGCTTTCATCTCCTTCGTAATACATCAACTTAATGCTCTGGGTATCGTAGGCTGTCAAACCAGCAAAGATAAAAACACCAATCACAGAGATAGCAAATTGCAAAGCGCTTGATCCAAGAAAAATGTTCACAATCATGGAAAGCAGCAAGCCGATCAATCCGATGAATAAGAATGAACCGATTGCTGTGAGATCACGCTTTGTTGTGTATCCATAAAGTGAAAGAGCTCCAAAAGTTGCGGCGGAAATGACAAAGGTTTGCACAACACTTTCTGTCGTATAGCGCAAAACAATTGAAGACAGTGAAAGACCAACCAGAGCAGCATAACCAAAAAAGAGACTACGAGCAGCATTTGTGCTCAATGTATTAATTCTAAAACTGAGGAATAAAACTGCTATGAGTGGTGCAAACATAACAATATAAGAGAATGGTGATGTATAAAATGTTACTCCAAATGGTGTTAGATAAACACTGCTATTGATTTGAGCTGCTGCTTGGTTCATATCTGTTGTCGTTGCTAATGATACAATTGCATAAGCGGCAGCAGCTGTAATAAGCAAACCAATGGCCATTGTATTATAGACACCCAACATATAGTCGCGTAATCCCTGATCAATTGATGCATCGGCATGAGAAGCAGGTGCCGAACGTAAATCTTTAAAATTAGCCATAATATAAAATCCTTTAGCATATGTTCCGTCAGGTATAGGGCTTTAAAAGTGTCTCTGTCATTACACAGATAAGCTTGGCATAAGCCTTAATTGGGCAAATACAAAAACCCTCAAGAATCACTGACAGAATTCCAGTATACCTGCCCTTATTATGGCAATTTATTTAAAAATTACAAGAGATTTATATAAGCAAGGAACCTTACAAATTGGTAAGGAAAGAGTTCATTTTAATAAAAAATATTTCCATTTTTGCCATATTTTTGCAAGATAAAAAGACTATACTTAAGAATTTTCTATTATTCACGGGAATATGTAATACAATCATTTATAAAATATCCACTATCTTTACGCTTATAAGAAAAGCGGCAAGTATCATTGCACTATTTTTCAGCCTCAGATTATTGCATCTGTTTTGTATGGTTAGAAGACCTATTGAATTAGATTTTTATATAATATATTGATATATAATGATAAATTGTCTTTTTTGAATGCTAAATGACACTCCGAAAATCGTAAGATTCTCTGGTTGCAAATCTGCTTATTTAAATCAATCAAGATTATTGATTTGCTTGTGTCTTGCAAGAAACATGGTTTTAATGGATTCAGCATGAACAGATTCCAAATAAAAGAGATTTAGGATATTAAAGGCTCCCATTCAATAGGAAAAACGGTATTTTATATTTATAATCAATATGTTGCTTTAACAAGACACCGTTGAAAATAGTTAAAAAAAATGTTTTTTATTAAACAATATATAAAATAAAAAAGGAGAGCTTTTAAACGAAGTACTTAAGAAAGGCTCTGTAAAAACGATACCTGTAAAAACTAAAGAAACATGCGAAAAGCAATTGTTCTAATCAAATAAACAGAACTTTAAATGCTGTGAAATATTTCCTCAAAATTATGATGTAGGACACATGGATAAAAAATATTGATTTCTATATGAGTTTATTTCTTTTGCATTAACCAAGTGTAGAATGTAAGGTTGAAAAGAAAATAAGAGCTTATAATTTTATGAAAAGAAACACGTGAAATAACGAGCAACAAGAACTGATTAAGAAAAATCAATGTGTAATCATACTTGTGATGGTCAATAATCTCTATTTTCTAAAGAAATGAGTATATCAATGAGAAGATGTACTGTTGGAATGACGTTTTGCTTTCATCCAAGTACGCAATTCTTCAATGAGGATGGCAATAACACCGAGAGTGATAAAACTATCTGCAAGATTGAAAATAGCAAAATAAAAAATATCATCAATATGAAAAAGTATATAATCAGTGACATGATGAAAGCGAATACGATCAATGAGATTGCCGATTGCTCCCCCAATAATAAGAATAAGGCCAAAGCGCATTAAAGACTTATTATATTCAGTATTTTTCCATAACCATAGAAGGAAGATAATCACAATGATCGTGATGGCGATGATTCCCCACTGAGAAAAGGAAGAAAAAAACGAAAATGCAATGCCAGAATTGCGCACATGATAAAGGGAAAGAAAAGGAATAAGCGAAATTTCTGTTCCTAAGGGCATATTGTGCATAATCCAGTATTTGACAACTTGATCAAGTACTACTGTCAAAGCCAAGCCCAAGAGAAGAAAAGGGAGTGATTTACGAATCATGTTTTTCCTCAGATGGTTCCAGTATTAAATAGGGGCGACGGATTTCATAAAGCATAACAGCTGTTGCTACAGCTAGATTAAGCGAGTCTGCTCGTCCGCTTTGTGGAATACGCGTAAGTTTATCACACCGATTTGTAAGAAGATCTGATAATCCCTGTTTTTCATTCCCCATTAAAAGGATAATAGGGCCATTTTTGAAATCAAGTGTGCGATAATCCTGAGACCCTTTGAGATGTGTTCCAACGACCATACCTTTAAAGTGAGAAGACCAATTTAAAAAGGCGCTTTCATCAAAACGATAAAGTGGTACAGAGAAAATAGACCCCATGGTTGCACGGACCGTTTCAGGCGAGAAAGGGTCTGTTGTTTCGCCAATTAAAATAACACCTTTAGCACCTACAGCATCAGCGGTTCGAATAATGGTACCAAGATTTCCAGGATCACGTACACGATCAAGCGCGATGTAAACATCTTTAATCTGTCCTTTTATCATTTCAAAAGAGTGCCATTTTTGCTTGAAAATACCAATAACTGTTTGTGGATTATCGCGTCGGGTAAGTGATTCCATAACCTTTTGTGAGGCTTTAATAACAAAACCACCGTTGGCTACAGCACGTGCAGCAGTATTTTCGATAGCAGCATTACCAATTTTACTTTTAGAAAAAATAAGCGTCTGTATTGTCCAGCCGAGATCGAGAGCATCAATGACTAATTTCAATCCCTCTGCCATGAAAAGACCTTCTCTATTACGATTTTTCTTTTGGCTAAGTGCTTTAAGATCTTTTATGATGGGGTTGCTAAGAGAGGTAATTTCTTTCACTCTGCCAGTTTTGGGTCTACACATATTCAAGCAATCCAACGGCTAAAAAGAGAAGTAGAAAGAGCACGTCCTGCAACTTCTTCACGCAAAATGAGTTCTCCTGATTCGACCGTACCATCAAGATTTACAAATGCATCACGCATTAAAGCATGAAGTGCAAAGAAGGAAGCACGAATAGAATAAGCTGTAAGGACAACAGAGAGCGGTTTATCAGAGAGAAGTTTACGACAATTTGTGATCATAGCGGGCAAATGATCAAACAGTTGCCAAATTTCACCATGGGGTCCACGCCCATAAGCGGGAGGATCAAGAAGAATCATGTCATAGCTTTTCTTACGACGCAGTTCACGCTCGACAAATTTCATAGCATCATCGCAAATCCAGCGAATAGAATGATCTGGTAATCCTGCTCTTTCTTGATTAGCTTTTGCCCACGCAATGGCTTTTTTAGAAGCATCAACATGGGTAACATTCGCACCCGCTCGCGCCCCAATCAAAGAGGCGATACCTGTATAGCCAAAAAGATTCAACAATTTTATAGGACGTTCGGCTTTAACAATTTGTTCTTCCATAGAGCGCCAATGGGCATCTTGTTCAGGAAAAACCCCCACATGCCGAAAGGAAGTAAAACGGCCTAGAAAAGACAATCCATTCCAAGCAAGAGTCCATGTTTCATCGAGTGGCTTTTTAGGAAAATGCCAACGACCAACCCCTTCTTCATCAAGGTTTCCTGTGAAAATAGCATCAACATCAGCCCATTGTTTTTGTGGTAAAGCGGGTTTCCATAGTGCTTGACCTTCTGGTCGAATAATGCGGTAAGCTCCATAACGTTCTAATTTTTGTCCATGACCAGAATCAATGAGAGCATAGTTTTCGCTTATACCCGTTTCTAAAATAAGGGGCAGCTTTTCCTGCGGATATCTATTGTTATGGGAAGATTGAAAGCATTGTGCGGGCATGTTTTGTATCACGGTTGAGGTATGAAAATATATTATAAAGTTCTTAAGTGTTTCGTAAAAGTGCAAAAGAGCTAAAATCAATTAAAATATGTATAAAAAAGAAAAAGAGCACTTTTAACTCTGTACTGAATATCAAATACAGAGAGAAAAGATTTCATTTAAATACCATTACACCAGATTTGTGATAGACGTTTTCAATTTTTCAATCTCGGCGTTACTTTTTTTGAGAGCTTTTTTGTATTTGTGATAGGAAAACCAACTGATCAGATTTCCTAATAAAATACCAAAACCAAAGAAAATAAAGAGCCATATAAAGAGGGGAGCATGATAAGTAAAACTTTCAGAATCTGCTCGAAAAGGATCAAGGGTTAACGGAACCATTTGACGATTAGCCACGATAAAAACAATCAAAAACGCTGCGAGAATCACACCGATACTTGTTAGAAGAATACGTTTAATTATCATAAGTTTCTCACTGATTAAGACGGTCGCGTAAATCCTTGCCAGTTTTAAAAAAGGGAATCCACTTCTCTTCAACAGAAACGGCTTCACCTGTTCGTGGATTACGTCCATTACGGGCTGAACGGCTTTTTACAGAAAAAGCTCCAAATCCTCGAAGTTCAACGCGATTGCCATTTGCAAGTGCTGTTGAAATTTCCTCAAAAATAGCGTTTACAATATTCTCCACATCCCGTTGAAAAAGATGCGGGTTATGACGAGCGATAATTTGCACGAGCTCTGATTTTACCACAATAGCCTCACTTTCACACAAATTTTTTTCGTAATTGTGCACTTCATGCATATTACAATATATAAACGGATAAAAGCAAAATAAAACCAAGAAAAAACAAATTGCAAGAAACAAAATTTGAAAATACCTTCTATAAAGGTTATACAGATTAAAAATGCGGAGTATTTAAGAGATTAGGAGAGTATGTCCGTACACAATCATTATGAAGCTTTTCCAACGCAATCATCTTTTGGAGATGTTTTTAAAAAAGCATCCCGTCATTCGCGTCGCATTAGCATATTAAAAATTTTTTTACCTCTTTTAGCGTTGATTTCAGCGCTGGTTTTTTGCTGGTTTACGTTTTTCTTGGTTCCTGTTACTTCTGATTCTACGCCTTTGAATCATGAAGAAAGTGGCGTGATGAATTTGACGATGCTCAATCCAAAATTAGAAGGGTATACGCGTGCTCATGAACCTTATTGGCTTAAAGCAGAAAAGGCATTTCAAGACCATACACACGCTGGAATGATTGGATTGCAAAACATTACAGCTAAAGCATTTATGGGCCAACAAAGACAGGTTTTTCTCGCAGCGCAAGGGGGGGTTTACGATAACATTAATGGTTTTTTACAGTTGGACAAGCCATTTACCATTACGACGAATGATGGGATGATGGTACAGTTTATGTCAGCTAGTATTAACTTATCCGAGGGACAGTTAAAAACAGATCAACGTGTTAATATTCAGCAAGCTGGTTTGCATCTTGCCGCAAACGCCTTACAAATTCGAGAAAAAGGAAAAAACATGTATTTCCATGGTGGTGTGCATCTAGTGTTTCAAAAGCAATGACGCAATATCAATACGAATCTTTAGAGGATATTTATAAAGAGAAGTACATGTATATACAAACAGAAGAATTGAAATAATGAAATCATACAAAAGATGGATAGGTGTGATGTTGGCTTTTAGCATGGGAATGTTAGGAGGAGGAGCTGTTCTAGGATATGCTGAAGTGGCCCATTTTGGAATAAGTCTATCAAGCGACAAAGAACCGGTAGAACTTCATGCAGATTCTTTGGAAATACGTGATAAAGAAGGGATAGCGCTTTTTAAGGGTGATGTTTCAGTGGTGCAAGGTGAACGTCTTTTAAGAACGGCAGAATTAGTTGTTTACTACGATAAAGCATATAAAGAAATTGATAAAAACAAGAAAGATACAAAGGCATCATCTGTTTCTTTATTTGGTTCATCAGGTATACAAAAAATGGAAGCTTTGGGAGAAGTTTATATAAAAATTGCTACGCAAATTGCTACGGGTGATAAAGGCGTTTTTGATGGAAAGTCAAAAATGATGAGTTTGACAGGGAATCATGTTGTGTTAACTGATGGTGACAATGTGGCAACGGGGTGCAAACTAACGGCAAATATGGAAAGCGGAAAGGCTTTTTTAGAAGGTTGTGAGACGCCTAAGAAAAAGGGTCGTGTTTCCATTATTTTAAAACAAAATCAAAAGAATGGCCATTAAGATTTCATGTTTGGAATCAAAAGAAAAAAACAGACCGATAGGTATAATCTTGAAAGTGAAGCTTCAAAAAATCCCTTAAAAGGGACCTTGATTGCCAGTAATTTGATTAAAGTTTATCGAGGAAGACGAACTGTTAATGGTGTTTCTTTTGGCATTCGTACAGGAGAAGCTGTTGGCATTTTAGGGCCCAATGGGGCAGGTAAAACAACTTGTTTTTATATGGTTACGGGGCTCATAAAATCTGATGGAGGATCCATTAAAATTGATGGATTTGATATTACGCATCTTCCGATGTATCGACGTGCGCGTTTGGGTATTGGATATCTTCCACAGGAGGCTTCTATTTTTCGTGGTCTTTCAGTAGAAAATAACATTAAAGCTGTTTTAGAGGTCGTTGAAAAAGATCGCCTTAAACAGCGTGAAGAGTTAGATAGCCTTTTACATGAATTTAAAATTGATCATTTACGTAAAATGTCTGCACTTTCGTTATCTGGAGGTGAACGTCGGCGACTTGAAATTGCGCGCGCTTTAGCTTCTCGTCCCCATTTTATGTTACTTGATGAACCATTTGCAGGAATTGATCCTATAGCTATTTTCGATATTCAACAACTTATTCGTCATCTAACTAGGCGTGGCATTGGTGTTTTAATAACGGATCATAATGTGCGTGAGACATTAGGGCTTGTCGATCGCGCTTATATTATTCATACAGGGCGGGTATTAGTTCACGGCTGTCCTAATGATATTATCAACAACGTTGATGTACGCAGGATTTATTTGGGAAATCAGTTTTCCCTTTGATTTTACAGTTTTCACGAGTTTCGATTTAATTTTAATCAAACATTATTACTGAAAATCTCCTTATTTATGCCAAAACTTCTTTTATGACTATAACCTTAGAATGTTTTTATTGAGTGGTGAAAAAGGATTCATCATTAAAGGGTTAGTTTGTTGTTTTATAAGTTTAGCTTACTCATGATTGTATCATAGAAAAAATATCACTAGATTAACTTGATAATGAGTGATAAACGAAGCTCGCAATAAATGCGTGTATTATTGAAAGGTAAGAGATGTTTATCATATTTTTCTCTGTCGAATCAAATAATATATCGATGATGCTGTTTTAGGTATTTTGATGGGAGCACCGGTTATTCAATGTGAGTTGTCGTATTTTATTGTTTTATATGGCCTATTTAAAAATAGGAGCTCAGCTACAGATATCAGGCTAAATCTATAAATTTTTAAAGTAATCATTAAATCTCTAAAAACCTTTATATTCTTGTTATAAGGCGATATTCAAGCTATACAGTAATTTTCAAAGTAAAGGTCCATTTTGCGCAGTACGCTTTTCATCTTAATTTAAGGGATCATTTTTAAAGAAAGAAAAACTCTGATGGCGAATTATACATCAACCCTTATGACAAGTTTAATAAATTTATGAATAATGACCTTTTCTAGAGTCGTAAGGAAATTAACTTTATGAACAACTTCATTTCTTCGTTTTCTCATGCCGTTAATGAGGAGCTAAATACTATTTATTGTTCTGTTAAAAGTGATATGACATGTATTGAGTTATCACCTGCTATAAATTGAAAAATAAAACACATGCGATGTTGCGAAAAGTGAAAAACATTAAATGTCTATACCGTTTATAGGTTTATTTATGAGCATTTGAGCGTGTAAGAGGAAAATTAAAGTATGAATTTGAGTGAGTTAATAGCACCGGAAGCGATCATTCCGGCTCTTAAGGCTAATTCGAAAAAACAAGTTCTACAAATTTTAGCAGAAAAGGCTTCTAAGCTGACAGGTCTTAGTGAGCATGTAATTTTTGATGTTGTTTTGCAACGCGAGAAGCTTGGTTCAACGGGTTTGGGTGGTGGTATTGCGATTCCTCATGGGAAATTACCTAATATTAATCGGATTATTGGTATATTTGCACGTCTTGAAAGTCCTGTTGATTTTGAAGCTCTCGATGACGAACCTATAGATCTTGTTTTTCTCCTTTTGGCACCTGAAAATGCTGGTGCAGATCACTTAAAAGCTTTATCACAGATTGCACGTGTTTTGCGTCATGCTGATGTTGTGCAAAAGTTGCGCAATACGCATAATGCCAATGCGCTTTATGCTTTATTGATTCAAACTTCAGAATCAAATGCAGCTTAAAAGGTATTATGGGTGTATAAATTGCGAGGTATGCATCACAGAGCGTGGGAAATAATATAATTTGCATCTTAAGACTAATAACAAAAGATTATGTCATGAGATTTAAAAAATAATTTCTAAGTGAACCTTCTTGTTAAAGAATAAGCAACAAAAACGAAGGACTTGTCCTTTCTTGTTCTCGTATATTAAAGCATCTAATTATTATGTTCGTGGATTCTTTATATCCTGTTATACTGTAAAAACACTATCGTTTGAGGTGTGGTGAGATAAATCCTGTAAGTCTTCTTAATATATTAAGTGCTTTTAGAGTGCGTAGTAAATATTCTTGAGTAGGACTTGTCTATAGATCCTTTAGTTAAGTGAATCACATGAGTGGGAAGGCAAGAGGAGACCGCTCGACAAGAATACAAACTTTTTCAGTCAAGATTGGATTAAGAATCTTCGTTCTTTGAGGCTGGAGAAGAAATCAATAGGAAAGTTTATTTGTGCATTGAATCTTTTTGTAATTTAAATTTGGGTATTTAGGGATAATATTATTAAGGTTCAAGTAGACAATAAGGGATATTGTATCCTGTATGTATTAGTAGATTGATTTTAAATATAAATCACTATTTTTCATGTTGGATGAGAGATCTGAATATTGTAAGCTTCTCTCATTCCAAATTTGTTTATATTGAATCAATAAAAATCATTTTCTTGCACGTTATAAACGGAATTAGCGTGTGGATAAAACTGTATAAGACAAGGAGTAAAAATGCCTCTTATGAACCGTCTCAAGAGCCAAGGGCTGTAGCAATATTAGAAGCTGGAAATAGTGTGATGGTGCCGGTTTGCTTCTTCAAAATGGGAGATATCAATTATTTTAATAGGTATGATTTAGATGTCAGCTGTTGTATAGAGCTCATACTAAAAAATAATTTTGTACAGTAAGAATGAAAATTATATATTTAGATTGGGTGAAAGAGCTTTGTGCATGGGAAGACTTATACAGATCCACTTTAATTGATTAAAATGTTGTTAAAAAACGATAAAGTTAGAATTGCTGTAGAAAAAAGTTTTATATTTTTGTTTATAAATTACTGAGAAACAAGAGAAGGAAACTTTCCAAAAGAATTTTTAAGAAGCTTTTTATAACAGAAAGAAAAATATCGTCTAATACATTAAAATAATATGATTAAGATATTATAAGCTACTGAAATCAGTTTAGAAATTAACAATTTGAGATGAAATATATAGGGAAATAAGATCAAAAGAAACAAAGTTGTATGTGATTATTGAGATAGAATCAAAATTCTTTATGTTTTATTATTAATATCTTGATAATATTCTATTATTTTTTCAAGATATTTTGAAGATTATGAAAGGGCGGTATGGGGATGATGTTGAATACGAAGTGTGAATGCACTATAATGGGTGAAAGGTAAGGTATTTACGAACATAAATGTATTGAATGTGTGAAGTCGAAAAGTGATATTCGAAAAGCTGTGAAGTTTTTTTGTGATATAAAGAGTATAGTTTTTTTCTTAATAGAGTGGTGGTGTATTTTCATCTTGTTATGAAGTTTTATTGCTTGAAGAAATCGTTTTTTACACAAAAACGAAATGAGTAGCATAAAATGAAAATGTTATTTTTTAATGTGGTTATTGAATAAGAAGTTTATATTTTGGTAAAAACTAAAAGGTCACAATGAAACATAGAAATCTATTCTGATGGTGTGAAAATATTTCGCTTATTGGAGGAATTAGGACAGTGATACATGGGTATAGAGAAGTTTTTTGAATTTTTCCAATGAAGAGAATCTTGTTAGAGACTAAAGAAGTGAGCTAAATAAAGATGTTTGAAAAGACTGTTATTACTGCATCTGTAATGGTTCTGGTTACAGCTGGGGCAACATATGCACAAACGCCAAATCGTTTAAATCAATTTGAAGCGTGGGGGGCCTATTCTTATAAATCGCCCAAAAATACGATTTGCTATGTGTTATCTGTACCTTTGAAGGCTCTTCCAACAACGGTTAATCATGGTGATAACTTTTTCTTAATTACCAAGCGTTCTCATTCACCTGTTTCGTTTGAACCGCAGTTTATGGCTGGTTATAAGCTTCAAGAAGGGTCGAGAGTGACAGTGACCATTGGAAATAAGGACTTTGATTTTTTCACGAAGGATTCCTCAGCTTGGTTGGCATCATCAGAGCTAGAAAAGCAGCTTGTTTCTGCTATACGTGCTGGAAACAATATGACAGTGCAAGCGATATCAAAACGAGGAACGCATACTACCTATACTTATTCCTTAAAAGGGGTTACTGCTGCTTTAAATGCAGCTCAAAAGTGCCATTAAGGTTTCGATAATTTCTAAAATAGTGATGTGAATTGGAAAGCAATGGCCATTTCCTATGACCTTAGACCAGTTGGTTCATGTTTTGCGCGAGAAACAGATAATGTGGTCGTGAAGGAGAGTTCTAAGCTCTCTTTAATTGGTTTGTCGCAAGATGAGATGGTGCAAGCTTTAAAGACAGTTGGTGTACCAGAGCATCAAACGCGTATGCGTGTGCGTCAGCTTTGGCATTGGCTTTATGTGCGTGGTGTTTCAAATTTTGATGAGATGCTGAATATTTCCAAAGCAATGCAAGAGACACTTAAGTGTCATTTCTCCATTGCGCGCCCAGAAATTGTTGGAGAACAAATATCAAAAGATGGTACGCGTAAATGGCTCTTACGTTTTCCTGCGCGTGGAGCTGGAAAGCCTGTTGAAATTGAAACGGTTTATATCCCTGAAGAAGGACGTGGTACTTTATGTCTTTCATCGCAAGTAGGGTGTACGTTAACTTGCTCTTTTTGCCATACGGGAACGCAGATGCTTGTTCGCAATCTGACTGCGGAAGAAATTTTGGCACAATTATTGGTTGCACGTGATTGTTTAGGTGATTTTCCTGATAAAAATACCCCTGATGGGGCAATAGTTCCCCTTGAAGGTCGCAAAATTACCAATATTGTTATGATGGGGATGGGAGAACCTCTTTATAATTTTGAAGCTGTTAAAAAAGCTTTATTGATTGCTTCTGATGGTGATGGGCTTTCTTTATCAAAACGTCGGATTACGCTTTCAACCAGTGGAGTTGTTCCTGGAATTATCCGAACCGGAGAAGAAATTGGTGTTATGTTAGCTATTTCACTCCACGCAGTACACGATACATTAAGGGATATGCTTGTTCCTATTAATAAAAAATATCCGCTTGCTTTACTCATGGAGGCTTGCCGTAATTATCCTGGTCTTTCCAATGCAAAACGAATCACTTTTGAATATGTTATGCTTAAAGATATCAATGATAGTTTAGATGACGCTAAGCGATTGATTCAGTTATTGAAAGGGATTCCTGCTAAGATCAATTTAATCCCTTTTAATCCGTGGCCAGGGAGTAATTATCAGTGTTCTGATTGGGAGCAAATCGAACGTTTTGCTGATGTCGTTAATCAAGCGGGCTATGCTTCTCCTATTCGGATACCGCGTGGACGCGATATTTTAGCGGCATGTGGACAACTTAAATCAGCTTCAGAGCGTTTACGGAAATCTGAACGTTTGCGACTTGAAAATGCCATTGGTCATTAGTTAATCCAACTTTCAGCGACATTAAAGCCTATGCTTTTTTTCAGTAAATCAGCATATAATAGCATGTGTGAGACAGAGATTAAGATGGATAAGTGCGAGACGAACAGTTTCAGCTTTTATAAGCTAAATAGGGTAAGATATTGCCTATAATTTGTTTGCATAATCTCTGAAATAAGAAGGAAGCCTAATTTAGAGGGAATATGAAGTGTAAGGATTGTAATTAATTTACACCTTATTATCATACCCTTTAATTCGGTTTTATGACTTTTAAAAGCATTCACGGTAATATCCTTTAAAAAGTGGAGATTGTGCCTTGCCTCACTTTTTTGTTTGTTACGTTCTTTAACAAGATTACGCCTCACACACAAAACGGAGTTTCTAAAATATAAATACCATTGTGTTGTCTATTGACATGTTTTTAAAAAAGTATTCTCTAATGTACTCTCCATTTCATGATAGGGCTTATGAAGAGTATAAAACAAAGGAATCTATGGAATTACGATATTACCTCACTCTTACATTTAATAAAGGTGTCAATTGGTACCACCATTTAATTTTTTAACTCTAAATATTGTAACGCTTTTGGCACTTGAGATAGTTCATAAGAGGTATTTTTATTTTTTTCTTAGATAGTTTTTATCCATACGAAAACTTCAGCTTCGCTTGTGATGTATAAAGGAAAGGTATTGTTTTATTCAACATAAACAGGTTTGAAATGAAAAAATCTTATAATATTTGTTTTTTTATTTAAATTAAAATCGATACATTACACTTATAAATCAATGTTTTGTAACGATAAGGAGATGAAGGGCAAAGCTGGTAAAAGTACCAGCAATAAGCCAGTCGAGAAAACGAATATAAAGAGGATTTTTCTTGAGAACTTTGGTAAGTTTATGTGCTGTAAAAACGATAGAAATTGTAATGGGAAAAGAAATAGGAATATAAGAGAGTCCTAAAAAGAGTAACTTTTGTGTTGCCATAGGATCATCCGCGTTGATAAATTGTGGTAAGAATGTCGCGTTAAAGAGTATAACTTTAGGATTTAGAAGATTGATTCCAATACCAGCAAGATAGTTACGTTTAACGCTTTGAGATTTAGAAGATGTCTGTTCAAAGGAAAATGTCGGATTTCTCCGTAATGCTTGAAAGGAAAACCATAAAAGATAAAATGCGCCGGCAATTTTTAGAAGAATAAAAGTGTGTGGTGCGGCAAAAATAAGTGCTGATAAGCCAAGTGCTACAGCGGTAACCTGAATGGCAAACCCTGTTGCACTTCCCAAGGCGCACATAATTCCAGCTTTTTTGCTTTGTGTAATGGTTCGTCCTACAGAAAGCATCATATCTGGTCCTGGAATAAGTGCTAAAATCAACGATGCTAAAGCAAATTGTACAACAATAGACCACTCCGGTAGAAATGACACGTAAATCTCCTTTTATTTTTAACCAGTGTTCACTATTTATACTTTTAGACGCCTTTATTTACGCTTTTTGCGTCTTTTTAATGTTGCTTAAAAAGAATTTATTTTTATACTTCTTGCATCGTTTTGATTTCTGGGTAGAAATAAATGAGCAGCTCATATAGAACTTTGAAATGAAGAAGTGGCAAAATATTAGAAAAGTTGTTTTGGCTTATTCAGGGGGATTGGATACGTCAATTATTCTCAAATGGTTGCAAAGTACGCTAAGCGTTGAAGTTGTAACTTTTACAGCAGATTTGGGGCAGGGGGAAGAGCTAGAATTTGCTCGTCGTAAAGCTGAAATGCTAGGTGTTAAAGAAATCTACATTGAGGATTTGCGCGAAGAATTTGTGCGTGATTTTGTGTTTCCGATGTTTCGAGCCAATACCGTTTATGAGGGGACTTATCTTTTAGGAACATCAATTGCACGCCCACTTATTTCAAAACGGCTTATTGAAATTGCTAAGGAAACAGGAGCAGATGCAATTGCTCATGGGGCAACGGGCAAAGGCAATGATCAGGTACGCTTTGAACTTTCCGCTTATGCTCTTAATCCTGATATAAAGATTATTGCTCCATGGCGTGATTGGGATTTTAAGAGTCGGACAGATCTGTTTGAATTTGCTCGTACACATCAAATTCCTGTAGAAAAGGATAAGCAAGGCGAAGCGCCTTTTTCAGTGGATGCAAATTTATTGCATTCTTCATCAGAAGGAAAGATTTTAGAAGATCCAGCACTTCCTGCTCCTGAATATGTCCATATGCGTACTCTTTCGGTGGAAGATGCTCCAGATCAAGCAACCAGAATCACTCTTGGCTTTAAAAAAGGTGATGCTGTTTCAATCAATGGAAAAAATTTATCTCCTGCAACTTTACTTGCAGAATTAAATCATTATGGGCGCGATAATGGCATTGGTCGGTTAGATTTGGTGGAAAATCGCTTTGTGGGTATGAAGTCGCGGGGTATTTATGAAACCCCAGGGGGGACCATTCTTTTAACGGCTCACAGAGCTATAGAATCTTTAACGCTAGATCGTGGTGCAGCTCATTTAAAAGATGAATTGATGCCACGTTATGCAGAACTCATTTATTATGGATTTTGGTTTTCGCCGGAACGTAAGATGTTGCAGGCAGCCATTGATTTATCTCAAGAACATGTTGAAGGTGAAGTCACGTTAAAACTCTATAAAGGAAACGTGATTGTTGAAGGACGCCAAAGTAAAAAATCACTTTATTCGAATGAGTTGGTAACTTTCGAGGATGATCAAGGTACTTATGATCAAAGAGATGCAACTGGTTTTATTAAATTAAATGCTCTACGTTTGCGTACATTAGCAATGCGTCATCAAAGTGATAAAGAAAAGAAATAGAAAATTACGGTGACAAGTGTAGTGTGGATTAATGCTTTTGTGTGAAATGCCTAACTTAAGCATTTTATCTGTTGGTTTTTACCATTCTTTCATTCAATATTGGAAGCTTATCTTTTGTGCTAATAAATATAATAAGCAAAACCCATGATGATAATAGCAATGAAGGCTTCAATAATCAAAAACAAGTCAATTTTGCTTTATAATATTGAATGTTTTTGATTTTATCAGAATAAAATATGTTTATAGCGAAGGCAGTTTTTGTATTGTGACTTAAGAGTATAAAGAAATTTTCATCTTTTTGCTTGCTATTATTGACGAATAAATTCAAGAACCATACACCCTATTTTTAAAGAGTGTAATTTTTAGGATAAATAATGATGCGTGATCAGTGTGATACCCTCAGCCTTACGCCTGAATTAAAAGATGCAGCTTCTCAATCGAGAACTTGGCCATTTGAAGAAGCACGTAAGATTATCAAACGGTATGAAAAGACGGGTTATCCAGACAGTGTGATATTTGAAACAGGTTATGGACCTTCTGGTTTACCGCATATTGGAACTTTTGGGGAAGTTGCACGTACAACTATGGTGCGCCATGCATTTCATATTCTTACGGAGAATAAAGTAAAAACAAAATTGCTTTGTTTTTCTGATGATATGGATGGTTTGCGCAAGGTTCCTGAGAATGTGCCTGATCGCGAAAGGATGGAACATTATCTTGGTCAACCGTTGAGCCGTGTACCAGACCCTTTTGGAGATGATTATCCTTCTTTTGGGGCAGCGAATAATGCGCGGTTACGGGCTTTCCTTGATCGTTTTGGTTTTGATTATGAATTTGCAAGTGCTACGGATTATTATAGTTCCGGTCGTTTTGATGAAACGCTTTTGAAAATTCTTGCCTGTTATGACAAGGTTATGGCAATTATTTTACCAACATTAGGTGAAGAACGGCAAGCGACCTATTCACTCTTTCTACCGATTTCTCCCTTTTCTGGAAAAGTATTACAGGTGCCGATGATTGCGCGTAATGTTGAAAAAGGTACAGTCACTTATATTGAGCCAGAAACAGGAGAAACCATAGAAACAGAGGTTACAGGGGGCAAAGTTAAGTGTCAGTGGAAGGTAGATTGGGCAATGCGTTGGACAGCGCTTGGCATTGATTATGAAATGGCAGGAAAAGACCTTATCGATTCCACAAATCTTTCTTCTAAAATTTGTAAAGTATTAGGTGGAAAGCCCCCAGAAGGATTCAACTATGAGCTCTTTTTAGATGAGAAAGGGCAGAAAATTTCCAAATCCAAGGGAAATGGCTTAACCATTGATGAATGGCTTACTTATGCCCCAACAGAGAGTTTAGGGCTTTATATGTTTTCAAAGCCTAAAACAGCAAAAAGGCTTTATTTTGATGTGATTCCCAAAGCGGTGGATGAATACTATGCGCATCTTTCAGCCTATGGTCGTCAAGAATGGAAAGAGCGTTTGAATAACCCTGTATGGCATATTCATAGTGGTTGTCCGCCGCAGGTTGATTTGCCTGTATCCTTTGCAATGCTCCTAAATTTGGTAAGTGCTTCAAATGCAGAGAATGCAGAAGTTCTTTGGGGTTTTATTTCTCGTTACGCTAAAGGAGCAAATGCACAAACTTATCCAGAACTTGATCAATTGGTGAAGTTTGCCATTAAATATTTTGATGTTTTTGTTAAACCAAACAAAAAATTCCGGCTCCCTGATGATAGCGAACGAGCAACATTAGCACAAATTGATGAAAAACTAGCTAATTTACCTGAAACCGTTGATGGTAACATATTACAAAATATGCTTCTTGATGTTGCACGGTTAACGGAACGCTATCAAGATCATAGCAAAAAAAGCCCTGAAGGTGGACCTGGTGTTTCCAATGTTTTTTTTCAAATGCTGTATGAAGTCCTTCTGGGACAAGAGCGAGGTCCACGATGGGGATCATTTATAGCGCTTTATGGGATTGATGAAATGCGTGCACTAATTGCTGAAGCGCTTGCACGTCCGACGGAGGAATAATGGAAAAGAGAGTGCAAGAAGTAAAGCGACGCCGTACATTTGCAATTATTGCTCACCCAGATGCGGGAAAAACAACATTAACAGAAAAGCTTTTATTGTTTGGTGGTGCTATTCAACTTGCAGGAGAAGTAAAAGCTAAAAAAGATCGTATTCAAACCCGTTCTGATTGGATGAATATTGAGCGTGATCGTGGTATTTCCGTTGTGACTTCGGTGATGACGTTTGAATATGAAAATCATATTTTTAATCTCCTAGATACTCCAGGACATGAGGACTTTGCGGATGATACGTATCGCACTCTCACAGCTGTTGATAGTGCTATCATGGTATTGGATGGGGCACGCGGGATTGAGCCAAGAACATTAAAATTGTTTGAAGTATGTCGGATGCGGGATATTCCTATTGTTACGTTTATCAATAAAATGGATCGTGAGGCACGTGATCCTTTAGAGCTTTTAGATGAAATTGAAGAAAAGCTTGCTCTTGATACTGCGCCTATAACATGGCCAATTGGTACGGGTAAAGATTTTGTTGGTACCTATGACCTTCATCATAATCGTTTTCGTCAAAAAGATGATGAGATAACACAGCAGATAGTTTCAAATCCCAGAGAGGTTGTCCATTTACTCCCTGAATATCAACATTCAACTTTTATTGAAGGGGTAGAACTCGCTCAAAGTGTTTGCAAGAATTTTGATCTTCAAGCTTTCCGTGAAGGTCATATGACTCCGGTTTATTTTGGTTCAGCTTTGCGAAATTTTGGTGTCCGGGATTTGATCAATGCGCTTATTGATTTTGGTCAAAGTCCTCGTGATCAAAGTGCAGATCAGCGCAATGTCATAGCCATGGAACCTAAAATGACGGGATTTGTTTTTAAAATTCAAGCGAATATGGATCCTAATCATCGTGATCGTATTGCATTTTTTCGGGTATGTTCGGGAACACTTGAACGTGGTATGAAAACAAAGTTAGTTCGAACAGGAAAACCAATGACACTTTCGGCTCCACAATTTTTCTTTGCTCGTTCACGCCAAATTGCTGATCAAGCCTATGCCGGTGATATCGTAGGGATTCCTAATCATGGAACATTGCGTATTGGCGATACTTTGACTGAAGGAGAAGATATCCTCTTTAAGGGAGTACCAAATTTTGCACCAGAGATTTTGCGTCGTGTTTGTTTGGGCGATCCAATGAAAGCAAAAAAGCTCAAAGAAGCTTTGCAACAAATGGCTGAAGAAGGGGTTGTACAATTGTTTATTCCTGATGATGGGTCGCCTTCTCTCATTGGTGTTATTGGTGCCTTGCAAATTGACGTTTTAACGGAACGACTTAAGGTGGAATATTCTCTGCCGGTAAGTTTTGAATCAGCGCGCTTTAATTTATGCCGTTGGATTTCAGCACAGAGCAAAGATGAGTTGCAAAAGTTTCTCAGCAATCACCGTTCTGCTATTGCGTATGATTTAGAAGGTGATCCAGTTTTTTTAGCGGAGAACCATTTTTCATTGAATTATGAGGCAGAAAGAGCTCCTAAAATAAAATTTTCTGCTTTTAAAGATTATCAAGTACGCTCTTAAAATAAAGAAAAATATTTTCTACAATAATTTGATTTATAATGATAATTTATCGTTTTTCATATTGAAACAATCAACATCATTTGTTTTCACGTCATAAGTAGGATTGGTGTGTGCGTAAAAACACTTGAAGCAAGAAATACAAAGCCTCTTATAAACCTTCTCTATAGCCAAGAGCTTTCAAAATATTGGATGAGGGTAAAAAAGTGATGATGGTAGTGTGTGACGTATCTTATCCCATTCACGGAAGTTACATTATACTATTCATTTATATTATTTACGGGACGACATTACGAGGTAGGCTCAAGTACAATGAAAGATGTCTCTTTAAAAACAAATATATAAAATTGCAACATAATGATATTTTTGGGCATTCTATTTTTCATCAGGGATGTGATCCTAGCAAGATAGAGGCTTGCACAATAAACTTTTGCAAAATTCTCTCCATAAAAGTAATCTATTTTCGCTGTTAAAGGTGGACATATTATTTTTTTCCAAGCTTTTTATGAGCTATGAGCTTCGAAAATATTATTTATGAAACTGATTTTTTAAATTTTGCAATATCATGATATCTATTTTTCTCTGAAAATAGTTGAGTATGTAAAGGATATTTTCAGATTGCACTGTATAAAGAATACGGTAAATTCATTATATCCAAATAGTTATAATGCATTGGTGCCCCTAGCACCTTTTAAAACTTGAATATTTATTTTTATATTACCTATTTGAGTTAGAGAATAAACTGTAGCCAATTCTACGTTGAAAAATATCAAAAAAATTTTACATATTTTTTCGCGATGACTTAAGACATATAATTTACTTCAATATTTTTTTAAACTTAAGCTAAAAAATCTGCTGTATAAATATAGCTTTTCAGTTTTTCATTGTATAAATATTGTATACAGTCAAGATTATACAAATAATCAATAAGCTGAAATTTGTTATCCCAAATATGAGATCATATGACCTATAAACCGCGTGTCTTTTCTATTTCTCCGGGAACTGCTTTTTTGCCTCACTTTGTTGATGCACTACTCTCTGGTAGCCTTATTGATAATTTCGCTTCCAGTGGAGATATTCAAACTGCCCTTGCCGATAGCCTTATTTATGTTCCAACACGTCGTGCTGCTCGCGCTTTGCGTTTAGCCTTTGTTGAAAGAAGTGATACACAATCAACATTTTTGCCAACCATTCGTGCTCTAGGAGATGTAGATGAAGACAGTTTCCTTTTTGTTGAAAATCATACCAGCGCTCTCGATCCGCCTATTGGAGAAAGCGAACGTCTTTTACTTTTAGCGCGCCTTATCCGTCCATGGCGTGAAAATTTACCTGCGCATCTGCGTGCCATGTTTGGCACAGAAGATGTGCTTATTCCGGCTCATAGTGCTGATGCGATTTGGCTTGCGCAAGATTTAGCACACTTGATGGACGAAATTGAAACAGAAGGAGCAGATTGGTCAAAACTTAAAAATATTGCACCTGATATGGTCGCTGAATGGTGGCAAATAACGCTCGATTTCTTGACTATTGTTACGCAAAATTGGCCAAAAATCTTGACAGAAAGACAACGTAGTAATCCCGCGGAATGGCGTAATCAAGCACTCACAATGCATGCAGAGACTTTACGACGTATGCCGCCTGATAAACCGATCATTGCAGCTGGTGTGTCAGGTTCTATGCCTGCAGTTTCTCATCTTTTAAAGGTTATAGCTTCTCTGCCAAAGGGGGCTGTTGTTCTTCCTGGTCTTGATTTTCATATGGATGAAGATCAATGGAATGCACTAAGCACAAGCAATGAAGAAAAAACAGCTTGTGATTTTTTTGATCTTGCAGAAAATGTTTTTAGCCATCCTCAATATCATTTAAAAAAACTTCTAACTCTCATGGAGTGTCAACGTCATCATGTTTGCGAAATTGGCCAACAAAGTATAACAAAGAAAAGACGAATGGCTCTTTTATCAGAAGCGCTCCGACCAGCTTCTACAACAGATAAATGGATACAAATTGTCCGTGATGATTATGAAAATCTTTGTGCAGATTGGTCATTTATTGAAGCTATAAATGAACGTGAAGAAGCTCTCGCTATAGCTGTTACTTTACGCAAAGCTATTGAAGAACCCCAAAAAACTGCAGCCCTTATTACAAATGACCGTAATTTAGCACGCCGTGTTGCTGTGGAATTACAGCGATTTGGAATTGAAGCAAATGATTCAGGCGGAATACCACTTGCACAAACATTGCCTGTAACTCTCTTACGACTTATCTTAGAAAATGTGTTGCAACCCGATGATCCCATTGCTTTTCTTTCTCTTCTTAAGCATCCACTGATAACACTTCAACAAAACCGTCATCGTTTACGCGAAATGGCAGAAAATTTTGAACTTTTTGTTCTTCGAGGGAATACAGGGCGCATCAATCTTTGCGAGTGTGATCAATTTCTTGAAAAATGGATTGAAACGCACTTGCATAATAGTTCTGAAATAAACGCTCTTGATCAGCAGAAATGTGAAGAAGCACGTTTCCTTTGTCATCTTTTGAGGAAAGCTGTTGAACCTTTAACATCTCTTATGAAACAAGAGAAAGAATGCACCATCACCGAAGCTGCGATAGCAACTGTTGAGGTTTTTGAAAATTTTGGTCGCAATGAGGATAATTCTCTTGCACATCTTTATCAACATGAAGCAGGACAAGCCCTATCAAAATTTTTACGTGAATTGGTCAGTGATCAATCCGGATTAACATTTCATCTTTGCGAATGGCCCGCTATGTTTTCTGCCATAATAGCAACCCGTTCCGTTACACCTTCGCCTGGAGGACATCCACGTTTATTCATCTGGGGTACTTTGGAATCACGTTTGCAAACGGTTGATACAGTGGTCATCGGCGGTCTTAATGAAGGGTCATGGCCGATATCAACCCGAAATGATGCTTTTTTATCGCGACCGATGAAAATGATGTTAACTCTGGAACCACCAGAGCAGCGTATTGGCCTTTCCGCGCATGATTTTCAATGGGCGATGGGAATGGATAAAGTAGTGATGAGTCGCGCACTGCGCGTTAATCATACGCCTTCCATTCCTTCACGTTGGCTACAACGCATGGAAACAGTTGTAGGAAAACAGGTTTGGGAACAAATCCGTGAACGAGGTGAAATACTACGCCATTGGGCAAAGATGCTTGATCATACAAGCATAACTTCTGAGGTGGAACGTCCTTGTCCTGCTCCACCTCTTGATATACGTCCGCGTCATTTTTCGGTCACTGAAATAGAAACATTGCGGTATGATCCTTATGCTATTTATGCTAAAAAAATCTTACGGCTCAAACCACTTAAAGAACTTATTCATGATCCTAGCGCTTCAGAACGTGGAACACTTTATCATGCTATTCTTGCGGCTTTTTGTACACAAATAAAAAATCCAAATGCTGCAAATGCACTCAATGTACTGCTTGCTATTGGACGCAAAGAGTTTGATAAATTCAATTTTCCACCCGATATTGAAGTAATTTGGTGGAATAGTTTTGAAAATCTTGCTCCGCGCCTTATTCAATGGGAACAAAGTTTAGGACTGCGAGAGCGATATTCGGAAGTGGTATCACAAAAAATCCCTATAGGAACAACAGGGGTAACCCTTTCAGGACGTGCTGATCGTCTTGATGTTTTGCCAGATAAAACGGTTGAAATTCTAGATTTTAAAACCGGAACCCCTCCTTCGTCAAAACAAGTTCGTGAATTATTATTTCCGCAATTGGCTTTAGAAACAGCTTTACTCATGCAAGGGGGATTCCCAGATTTTCAAGATTTTACTCCCTCAAATTTATTTTACATTCCTCTTAACAAAAAAGGTGAAATTAAATCCCAATCAATTCTTTTAAAGAAAAAAGACGGCAAAACTCACCTAAGTGCTGTTAATCTTGGTGAAAATGCATGGGAAAATCTTATCGCACTCATAACTTATTATCAAAATCCACAACAAGGCTATCTCTCACATGCTGTTCCTATGTCAAAACGATATGAAGGTGACTACGACCATTTGGCTCGGTTGTGGGAATGGTCAAGTGGTTTTCATAAAGAAGAGTAATCATGACGTTTTTTTCTATTCCTGAAGCCGCTCTTGATGCACAAGCAACGGCAACACATCCCCAAAAAAACGTGTGGGTTTCTGCAAATGCTGGATCTGGAAAAACTCACGTTTTAAGTGAACGTGTTATCCGTTTGCTATTAAACGGTACGCCTCCGGCACGTATTTTATGCCTTACTTATACCAGAGCTGCTGCTGCTGTTATGCAATCACGAATTTTTCGCACGCTTTCCAGTTGGAATGAACTCGATGATGCACAGCTGCAAGAAACCTTAACACGGTTTGAAAAAAAAACTGTTAATGCGCAAAAACTAACTTATGCACGACAACTCTTCGCGCGTGCTCTCGAAACGCCTGGTGGCTTAAAAATCCAAACGATTCATGCTTTTTGTGAATCTCTCTTGCATCAATTTATGTTAGAAGCCAATATTGCAGGGCATTTTGAACTTCCAGATGATATTAGTCGAAAAAAATTACAACAAGAATCCCGTCGCCAACTTTTATCCCGTCGTGATGTACAGCCTGCTTTGCAACAGTTATTTACAGTTATTAGCGAACATACTTTTAACCAATTGCTCCATGAAGCAATGGAAAAGCAACATAAACTCTCTGACTTTTTATCTTCTCTTCTATCTGAAAATGGAGAAGAAAAATTGCGTGCACTTTTTAACTTAGCGCCTGATGAAACAAACCAATGTCTATTGGAACAAATTAAACAGACAGCGCGCCTTCCTCTTTATGCTCTTAAGCATTGTGAAACCAATGGCAATCAAAGCTGCAAGGATATGGTGGAAAAACTTTCCCAATTAGAAAAGGTGCATGATGAGACAAATATTCTCAATATTATTTCTGATATTTATTTTACAACAAAAGGTGAGCCGCGTAATTTTTCACATTTATCTCGTAAAAAATCAGATGAAATTTGGCCTTTTATTCAACAAATGCTTGAAGATAAACAAAACAAGCTTTCTATTCTTTTAGAGAAATATCAATGCGCAAAAGTTGCTACTCTCAATATGGCTGCTTTTCAGTTATGTGCTGTTTATCTCAAAATCTATACGAATCTAAAAAAGGCCAATGGCTTCTTAGACTTTGACGATCTTATTGAGCGTACACTTCATTTGTTACAGCGTAAAGGTGCAGGCCAATGGGTGCATTATAAACTTGATCGTGGGCTTGATCACATTCTACTTGATGAAGCACAAGATACTAATCCTGAGCAATGGCAAATTATTCAACTGTTGGCACAAGAGTTTTTCTCAGGTTATAGCCAACGAACAAATATACGGACTCTTTTTGCTGTTGGAGATGAAAAGCAATCTATTTATTCTTTTCAAGGAGCAGCTCCAGAAAATTTTGCTGAAAATGGACGAATCATTCAAAAAAAAGTGCAGCAAACAAATCAACAATTTGAAAAAATACAACTGCATTACTCTTTTCGCTCTACAGCGGATGTTCTTAAAAGCGTTGATATTGTTTTTGAAACACCAGAAAACTATAAAGGACTTTCGGCAGAAAATACAAAAACGGTGCATGAAGCTATCCGTGTTCATAGCCCCGGTGAAGTTGTTATATGGGATGCAATTTCTAGAGAGACGAGTGAATTTCCTCATGATTGGCATTTAAGCGTTGATCATTTAGATACCCCAGAAGTTCGTTTAGCAGAAAAAATTGCTGAAACTATTGCCAACTGGTTACAAAAAGGTGAAATGCTTCCAGCAAAAGGACGCTTAATACGGGCAAGTGATATTATGATCTTGGTTCGTAAACGTGATCAATTTGTCTCAGCTCTTTCCCGTGCTTTTAAACATCGCAATATTCCCGTAGCAGGGGCTGATCGTTTACAGCTTACCAAACATATTAGTATCCGTGATTTAATGGCGCTTGCACGTTTTGTTTTGCAGCCACAAGATGATCTTTCTCTTGCTTGTGTTTTTAAAAGCCCCCTTTTTGCTCTTAGTGAAGAGGAACTCTATCAGCTTGCCGCACACCGCACCGGCTCTCTTTGGCAAAGCTTATGTACGCACGCATCATCGCAGGCATCTTTTAAAGATGCTTTTGAAAAGCTAAACCATTATCGCGCTTTAGTGGATAAAATACCGGTTTTCGAGTTTTATAGCCATATTTTGAATAATGATAAGGGAAGACAAAAAATTCTGTCTCGTTTAGGATCTGAAGCAAATGATGTGCTCGATGCTTTTATGGATTATACGCTCACTATTCAAAAAACAGGATTACCAGGATTACAAGCTTTTTTAGAAACATTAAGTGCAAGCGAACCAGAAATTAAACGTGAATTTGAACAAAATAATGAAGAAATTCGCATCATGACTGTTCATGCTGCAAAAGGACTAGAGGCTGCTATTGTGTTTTTAGTTGATCCTGGTAGTGCGATTTGGCATCCTCAGCATGCGCCTCACTTGCTTAAAGTTCCTTTAAACAATGCACAATGGAACGGAAAACAAGCCTTTATTTGGCGCCCCAATGAAAAGTTTGATACAAAACTCTCTAAACAAGCAATTTCACATTTAAAAGAGCGTGCAGAAGAAGAATATAGGCGCCTTCTTTATGTAGGAATGACACGCGCTGAAGATCGTTTGTTTATTTGTGGATATAAAGGCCAGAAAACGCAATCTCATACATGGTTACAACTGGTAAAAAAAGCCCTCGAACCGCATGCTCTTGTTATCAAAGATTCTGCGGAAGATATTACAGCTTGGCGTTTTTGCATCACACCTCCTTCTTCTGCTTCTATAAATCAAGAAGCTCCCCGCGCTGAATGCGAAACATTACCACCTTTGCCTGCTTTTTTCTCCCATAAAGTACCAGAAGAACCAGTGCTACCAAAACCGTTAAAACCCTCAGTCGCGAGCCTTTCCATTGAAGCTGATACAGAGCTACCCTCAAGTCCAAAACAGTTTACCTCTTCCCCTGTTTTAGGGGAAACAAATACCAACAGAGCTTTTTCCATTGAATATGGTAATCTCATTCACCGATTGTTACAATATTTACCCGATTACCCCTTACAAAAACGTCAAGATTATGCTCGCAACTATCTCAATATCAAAGCCTCTCATTGGCATGAGAGCCAAAGAGAAGATGCTCTTCGCCATGTTTGGAAAATATTAGATCATGTTTACCTAAAGCCCCTTTTCTCTGAGCATTCACGTGCTGAGGTCTCTTTAATGGGTATTGTGAAAATTCGTGGAAAAGAACACGCAATTTCGGGTCAAATTGACCGTCTCTACATCACGCAAAATAGCATTATCTTTGCCGATTTTAAAACAGGAACCCCGCCAGAAAATGAAGCCGCTATTGCTTCCCATCACTGGTTGCAAATGGCTCTTTACCGAAAATTGTTGCAAGCTATTCATCCCGATAAAGATATCCAAGCTCTGCTTATCTACAGTAAAGAAGCCAAAATTTTTAAACTTCCTCCAGAAAAACTCGAGGCATTTCTTGGTGAAGTTGCCTTATAAGTTACTCCTTTTCTTCAAAGCATCCTTACACTTTTTTACTTTCATAAAATCGTCCAAACAAACACAATGCACAATCTCTGGTGTAAAAAAGTTCTTTAATAATTTATCTTTGCAATAACTTGATATGAATTGTTATCATACCAATCTATAAAAGTGAATATAAAGGATAAATCAATGACGTGTATAAAAGTTGATAAGGACAATTTCGAAAGTGAAGTTCTAACCTCTTCCACCCCAGTTGTGGTTGATTTTTGGGCAGAATGGTGTGGCCCTTGCAAAATGATTGCTCCAATTTTGGATGAAATTTCAATGGAAATGCAAAATCAAGTTAAAATTGCTAAGGTAAATATTGATGAAAATCCGGAACTGGCTACCCAATACGGAGTGCGTTCTATCCCTACATTATTAATGTTTAAAAATGGAAATATTTCATCGAATATGGTTGGCGCTACCTCTAAAGGACGTCTTTCTGAATGGATAAAAGATGGGCTTAGTTAATTCCACATATAATCACTCTAAAGGAGAGAAGTTTTGTCTCTCCTTTAGACTTTTTTAAAACATTCTTTTTTTGCAATATATTGTAATGAAAAGACAATAAAATAAAAATGTTAGATAAATTTAAGAATTCGTACTTTTATGCATGATTCAATTGCCCATTTTTTATAAAAAAATTGCTCTGTATGAAGAATATAGGCAATTCCTTCCTTATATGCGCGTCAAAAATGTTAGGTGAATGATAATTTCATAACGATATTTTCTTCTTGGATAAGATTGTTGAGATAGATAGTGCTTTCAACACATAAAAAGGCAGTATCAAGCTAGCAATAAGGAGATTTTTGTTTGGAGTCCTTAGCAATTATAAAAGGAGATTTTAAGCAAGAACTTTGCAAATTACCTTTCTGAAGTTTACAATTTTTAAGCAGAAAGAAGCAAACAATTCACTACAGGTTATATAATGCTCTTCTAAGGGTTACCACTTCAATTTAAAATTCCTTTACACTATTCTCTAGAATCAAAAGACTTTTTTCGAAGCCTTTAGCAAAAATGTGAAAGGCAAAAAACATTCTCTAAAATAAATTGATAAATTCCTATAAATTAACGGCTGTCCTTTGCAATTTATGTCATTGTTATATAAAAGAGCCAGTAGTTCGTCTCATCTTCATGGTTTATACCTCTATGATGGACTTCTTTGTGTTATTCATCATCTCAAATTTCATAGGTACGTACTGAGGTATTATCAATTAAAGAATGATGATGTCGATGCTCATATCGATGTTTTTTAAAATGTGCGAATTGCAAAAGATTGTTGCAAACGTTCAACGGAATGTTGTGCTGATCTGAGTGTTACATGACGCCCATGTTCTTTATAGTGTAAGGTAAGTGCAAAAGTGGCGAGCTCTAAAAGAGCTGTACTTCTTTCTGGCCATTCAACAAGTAAAATATTTTTCTCACGCGCTTCATGAAGTCCTAATTCATCAATTTCTTCTGCCATAGAAAGGCGATAAAGATCAGCATGAATAATTTCAAACTGTGGAAGTTGATAGCTTTGCACAAGAGTAAAAGTAGGGCTTGGAACATCCATAGTGTTATCGTTCGCAAGCGTTTGGATGATTGTACGTGCAATGGTTGACTTTCCAGTTCCAAGATCTCCTTGCAGCGTTACAAGATCTCCTGGCTTTAAAGAAAGAGCTAAATTTTGTGCAAAAAGCTTTGTTGCCTCTTCATTTTCAAGAAAAAAACTAAAATTCATTAAAAGTTCCATGAAATGGATGAAAAATTTTTGTTATCATAAAGGTCAAAATTAAAAAATCTTATCTCCTTTGGAAAGTGGGAAAAAACATTTAACTGTTGTTCCTTTTCCAGAACCGGTAAGAATTTCAACATGTCCACCGTGTAGTTCAACGAAACTTTTCACAAGGGAAAGTCCAAGACCCGCTCCTGCGCGCCCACCATGGTGTGAATGAGAAGAAAAACGTTTAAAAATACGATCAAGGACATCTTCTGGAATGTCAGAGCCTTCATTGTGAACGCTAAAGACAATGTTATCATCTTGTTCATCGACGCAAAATTCAATAGTGCTTGCCTCCGTTGCAAAATTAATAGCATTACTCAGTACATTCACAAAAATTTGATGTAAGCGTTTTTCATCAGCAGAAATAGAATTTAAGGAAGGAGAAATTTGTTGTAAAAGCGTAATATGGCGTCCATTAAGGCGATCTTCTACACGTGCTACTGCTTGTATCATAGCATCGGCAATGTTAACCGATTTTATGTCCAACTCCATAATGCCTGCATCAAGGGTAGCAAGATCAAGAATATCGTTAACAATATTTAAAAGAGTTCCTGATTCTGAATGAATGTGCCCAAGATATTCTTGTTGACGTTGATTGATAGAGCCAAAAATTTGATCACGTAAAATATCCGAAAATCCGATAATATTGGTGAGAGGTGTACGCAACTCATAAGAAACATGTTGGACAAATTCATTACGCAAACGATCAGCACTTTCTAATGCTTCATTTCTTTCTTGAAGAGCACGGGCAACATGGACAGTATCCGTAACATTTACAAAAGTAAGCATCGTTTGTCCATCGGGAAGAGGGACCAGAGTATAGTCAATAATCATATCATTTTTAAGCTCTATACGATCTGAATATGTTTCACGTTTTTCAGCAAAACCGGTAATGAATTTGGTAAATTGATCCCATTCTTGTCCTAAGGTTAAGGCTGAACAATGGCTTTGTAACTGTGTAATATGGGTTCCTTCTACCAGTAAATTATAAGGAAGCGACCACAATTTCGACAGGGCAGGATTCGATAAACGAAGGCGTCCATCAGTACCAAAAACAACCACGCCTTCGGAAAGTTTATCAAGTGTTTCACCTTGTATTTTAATAAGTGTATTATAACGGCGTTCAAGATCAATTTTTTCTGTAAGGTTTTCGTAAAGCCAAGTGACACCTCCTTGTGGATGAGGGTTAGAGACAACACGCACCGTACGCCCATCTGGAAGATTCCAAATTTGTTGGTTCGATTCTGTTTGTCGATAGGCTTTAAAAAGCTCTTCTTTCCATGCGCGCCAATCGGGGTGTTCAGCAATGAGCCCTTTTTCACGTAGACGTTCAAGAAATAATGTATGGCTTGGTTCACTTTCTAAAAAGGAAGTCTCCAACGGCCATAAAATTTTAAAAGCATGATTACAGAATTTTAATTTTTGGTTTGTATCAAAAATGGCTACAGCTGTTGAAATTTGGTCAAGTGTTTCACAATGGCTTTGAAGGACATATCTTAATTCATGAGCAAGATTTTCATATGCGCTGTCATCACGCGCAAAAGCTGCCATACCTTCGTCTGTTGTAATGCGTGTGAGATGAAAACGATGTCGTTCTCCGTCAATAACTGTGTGAACATGTTCTTGAAAAATTGTTTCTGTTTCATCTGTTTTGCGTTGTGTATTTTCATTGAAAAGATCCCCCACTTCATCACTGCCTTCACGAAAGTCTGTCATTTCTCTAAAGGCGCGATTGATAAAACAAACTTTTCCTTCACAATCTTTTATCCATACGGGCTCTTGAATAAGATCAAGAAGATTACGCTGCATTCTCAGTTCAGTAAGAAGGCGGGCGATATCTTTCTGTAAACGAGCATTTTCACTCTGTTGTTTTGAGACATCTTGAAAACGAGCAATAGCGACTGTTCCTGCGATGACTCCTGTAACTTGTAGCAGCACATTGTTTGTGGTGGTGATAGAAAGATCAAAAGGGTGACATTTACAACGTAGTTGAGTCAATGCATAATCAAGTTCTCGCAGAGAATTTTCTTCAATCCAGAGCTCAAAACGCTGAAAATCTTTCTGATCGATTCCTATTTTTTGCAATGCAGAAAGAGCACCAACGACACGGGGTAAGGTTGTTGGATTTTCCCAAATAAGAAGGAATTGCTCGGTTTCTTCCAGAAGCCATTCATAATATTTAATTTTTTCAGAAAAATTTGCCTGAAGTATCTTCAAAGGCTTCTGTGCAGTTTTTTTTGCACGCATGATAACAGCCATGCACGTGAGAAGTGAAGCACAAGAAATTCCTCCACACAGTGCCAAAAGCAGCCATGGACCATTGGGCAAAGTGAAAGAAAATGGTAAATAACTTTCCAATGACTGAGAAACAGCGCGTGTTGGAGAAAAAAAGAAAAAAAGGCAAAATATATACGTATAGATTCGGATCACTCTTTGAGCTTTTTCTTTGGGGTTATAGTCACCAAAGCTGAGCACGGCATCTTTCCCTTTTTTAACCCAAGGAAACGTATTAGTAACGGTAATGGTTTGGTTTATAAGGTCCTTGTGGTGTGACTCCAATATAGGCGGCTTGTTCTTCTGATAAAACACTTAATTTTATTCCTAACCGATCAAGATGTAGACGTGCAACTTTTTCATCAAGATGTTTAGGCAAAACAGTGACTTCATTTGTATAGTGTTCTGCACGGGTAAAAAGTTCAATTTGCGCTAAAACTTGATTAGTAAATGAAGCTGACATGACAAAAGAGGGATGCCCAGTCGCATTACCGAGGTTTAACAAACGCCCTTCAGAGAGCAAAATGATGCGTTTTCCATCGGGAAAGGTGATCATATCAACTTGTGGTTTAATATTCGTCCATGGCAAATTTCTAAGAGCTGCGACTTGGATTTCGTTATCAAAATGACCAATATTTCCAAGAATACACATATCCTTTACTTGTCGCATATGGTCTAAACGAACAACATCTTTATTGCCTGTTGTCGTGATGATAATATCAGCACTGGAAGCAGCATCATCCAAATTAACAACTTCATAGCCATCCATAGCTGCTTGAAGAGCGCAAATAGGATCAATTTCTGTTACTTTAACACGAGCTCCAGCACCAGAAAGAGATGCTGCTGAACCTTTTCCTACGTCACCATAACCACAGACAATGGCAGTTTTACCAGCGATCATCACGTCTGTTCCACGTCGAATACCATCGACTAATGATTCTTTACATCCATATTTATTATCAAACTTTGATTTAGTGACGCTATCATTGACATTAATAGCAGGAAAAGGCAGAAGCCCTTCTTTTTGTAACTGATAAAGACGATTTACACCTGTTGTGGTTTCTTCGCTTACACCTTTTATTGCTGCACGCTGTCGTGTAAAAAATCCTGGTGTTGCATCTAGGCGCTTTTGTATTTGTTTGAAAAAAATTTCTTCTTCTTCTGTTTTGGGATGCGAGAGGATATCTTTATTTTGTTCTGCACGACTTCCCATTAAAATATAGTTTGTGGCGTCAGCTCCATCATCTAAAATAAGATTAGAAGGATTACCATCTGGCCATTGGAAAATTGCATCTATATAAGTCCAATATTCTTCCAATGTTTCACCTTTAACGGCGAATACAGGAATACCAGTTGCGGCGATAGCTGCTGCTGCATGGTCTTGCGTAGAAAAAATATTGCTAGAGCTCCACCGTATATCGGCGCCAATTGCTTTTAATGTTTCAATTAAAACAGCTGTTTGAATTGTCATGTGCAATGAGCCAGAAATACGCGCTCCACGCAAAGGTTGATTAGAGGAAAACTCCTTGCGACAAGCCATCAAACCAGGCATTTCAGTTTCAGCAATATCAAGTTCTTTACGACCATAAGCGGCAAGTGCAATATCTTTGACAACAAAATCTTGAGCTGCCATTCTTCATTCCTTTAAAATAAGTTTTTCCAAGACGGTAGGAGAAATTAAAAAAAAATGCAAGACAAGAAGAGGACTTCTTTATGTGAAAAGGCGCTTTTAAAATCTCCATAAATTTGTGCAACAAATATACATTTATAGATCTGAGTAATGATGTTACTGACAGAATAAAAGATCTTCATGATAAGTCTTATTATATAAACAAAACTCTATCCTTTTCACGTAATTTTAAAGCTTTTAAAAATCTCCAAGGGAATACCTTTTAAATAATAAAAATGGTGCATTGCTTCACAGTTTTTATATCGATTTTTTAAATGGGATAATATCGAAAGTAATATGCTCGTATTCTACTCGCTTATGCAGTTGTTGAAAAGGGAAGTATTACCTTACTTTAATCTCATGACTAAGCTTTTTAGCAAAATAATATAATGCAAAGCCATAGGCTATCATGTTTATGAATAGGCAATTCAGAATCGGTTTTTTAGGATTCCAATGTTGCATCTGCTCTTGGATAAAAACAGTTTATAAGAAGTGCTTTTCTCCTGTTTTCAGCGATTTTTATCAAAATATTATAGACATACGATTAAAAATTTTTTGTGACTCTGAATAGAGCATTTAAAATGCAAAAACATTATTCTATTGAGCATTCTGATTTTAAAACCGCTAACAACGAGCTATGAATTATAAATCAAATAATTAACTCAGTTTTGGAAGAATTTATTCTAGACGAGTAAGTTTTGGGAAAATTGACCATGTGGACGAAATCGCCATAGATAACTTGGCAAAAATGCAGCCATTGCTCTGGGGGTAATTCCCACACCTTCTAGAGTATATCCATTCTCTATAGCCTCTTTAGAAACAATGTTATCCATTTGCAAAAAACGTATCTGATTGGCTGTTATAAGTGTTGGTACAAAAGGCAATTTACCAATAGTTCCCAAAATTCCCCCAATCAATAGACCAACAGAAAGAGGCATGGATAGGATTGTTTTTTTACGGTGAATAATTTTGAGTATATTTTCAAGAGTATTTTGGAAGGTGATAATCTGGGGACCGCCAAGATCATAATTTTTTCCCCAAGCAACCTGTCCATCTAAAGCGCGCGCGATAAACTCAGCAACGTCACCAACATACACGGGTTGCAATTTGCTTTGCCCACCCCCAAAAAGAGGCATAATTGGTAAAAAACGTGACAAATCTGCTAAGGTGTTAAAGAAACAATCCTCTGGTCCAAAAATAACGGATGGACGGATAATAATTGCTTGAGGATGCTTGTTATGAATAATTTGTTCACCCATAAACTTAACACGTGCATAAAGACATGAAGCATTCTCGTTAGCCACAAGTGTTGACATATATATGAGTGGAATAGCAGCTTCTGCTGTTAATTCAGCAACATTGTAAACACCATCAATTTGTGTGTTTTTAAAATTCGATTGATTTGCTTGTTTTAAGCTACCAGGTAAAAATACTGCCGCATCAGCTCCAAGCAATGCGCGTGCAACAGAGGCACGATGCTTGATATCTGTTTTAAGCATTTGGGTTTGTCCTACTTCTCCTATTTGGAGCATGTAATAAGCTTTTTGTGGACAACGAACAGCGATACGAACGCGATATCCCCGCTTAGTCAAAGTTTCAACGACATGTCGTCCTACAAAACCAGATCCGCCAAAAACAGTAATAAGTTTAGGATGTTGATAAAGTGCACAATCAAGTTGCATGATTAAAAAGTCTATCTTTCAAAGCTTTTAAAATAATCGATTCCTAACACGGAGGTGTTTTATTGTCACGCAAAATATCGCCCGCAAGATAAAGGGAACCACCAATAAGGACAATTGCCTCTTTATATTCCGCTCTAATCTTATGCAAAGCATCTTGTAGATGTGCTTGTGGAGTAGCAAAGATTCCTGCTTTTTGCGCTGATTCAGCTAATTTTATTGGAGAGATACTGGCATTATTGTTAATTAGCGGTATCGTATATATTTTATCGACAAGGTTCGCTAAGGAACGAAAATAACCGACAGCATCTTTGGTATTGAGCATGCCAGCAATCATAATAATCGGACGATCTGTTTTTTTTCTCCATTGTGCAAGTTCTACTGCAATAACTTTTCCAGCAGCAGGATTATGACCACCGTCTAACCATAAATCAATATTAGGAGACAGTTGATCAACCAAGTGTCCTTGGATAAGACGTTGCATCCGTGCGGGCCAATAAATATTTTTCAAAGCATCATTTATGGCTTGTTCTGAAAGTCGAAAACCTGCTTGACAAACTGCTTCAAGAGACGCGCCGGCATTGGCGATTTGGTGGTCTCCAATAAGGTTAGGAAGGGGAAGATCCATGAGACCTTGATTGTTTTGGAAAACCATACGTCCATGTTCTTTATAACTTTGATAATCTTGATCAAATAGAGAATAAGGTGCTTTATTTTTATTAGCAAGAGGTATTAAAGTAGCAAGAGTTTCTTCATAATTTTGCTTCCCGATGACTACTGGAACGTTTGGTTTGATAATTCCCCCCTTTTGAAAAGCGATTTGAGCAATTGTGTTTCCAAGAAAGGTCTCATGATCATAATCAATGGGCATAATAAGCGATACAGCTGGTTTATTAATGACATTGGTAGCATCAAAACGTCCTCCCAACCCAACTTCTAAAATGACAACATCAGCTGGATGTATACTAAACAGCATAAAGGCAGCGGCTGTAAAAATTTCAAAAATAGTAATCGGCTCTTGACGATTTACTTTTATAATTTCACTGATTGTTTCAGCCAATTGGTTTTCTGTAACAAGTTGACCACCTCCTTTTTGACCTATCCGGCAGCGTTCATTCCAGTTGACGAGATGAGGTGAGCTATAAACATGAACGCAGTATCCTGCACTTTCCAAAAGAGCACGGCAAATTGCTGAGGCAGATCCTTTGCCATTTGTTCCAGCGATGTGAATAATAGGGGCAAGTTTTAAATGTGGATTACCAAGACGCTCTAAAAGGTGAACAATACGCTCTAAAGAAAGATCAAATTTTTTCGGATAATTTTTTAGTAAATCATCCACCACCCTTTGTATTTGACTTTGTTGCATAAACTTAAGCTGCTTTTGTCCTAGAAAGCGATGTTTGAAAGTCTGTTGGGGATGGATCGGAAGGGTTAAAAACAGCAGGGCGTTTCATCATCAAGCGTAAAAGACGTGCAATTGTTGTTTTCATTTCTAAACGCGATACAACCATATCAATCATACCATGTTCGAGCAGATATTCACTACTTTGAAACCCTTCTGGTAGGGTTTCGCGTATAGTTTGTTGAATCACACGTGGACCAGCAAAACCAATCATAGCGCCAGGTTCGGCAATGTGAATATCACCAAGCATAGCGTAAGAAGCAGTAACACCACCGGTGGTTGGATTAGTCAGCACAACAATATAGGGAAGTTTTGCTTCTTTCAACATTTCAATCGCTACAGTTGTACGAGGCATTTGCATCAACGAGAGTGTTCCTTCTTGCATGCGTGCGCCACCAGAAGCAGAAAAAAGAACCAGCGGACGCCTTTCGGCAATGGCAGTATCAAAAGCTTTGATAATAGCTTCTCCTGAAGCCATACCGAGTGATCCACCCATAAAGGCGAAATCTTGAACGGTTGCAATAATTGGTAAGCCTTCAATCGTACCACGTGCACTTAAAATATTGTCATCAACACCAAGTTTAGAACGATAATCTTTTAACCGGTCAATATAGCGTTTTTCGTCACGAAATTTTAAAGGATCTGTTACAACTTTTGGATTTTCAAGAGTTGTATAAACACCATCATCAAAAAAATGCATGAGACGATTTTTCGCGCTGATACGCATATGATGGCCAGAATTGGGAGCGACAAATTGATTAGCTTCCAGATCTTTATGGAAGATCATTTCACCACTGGTAGGATCTTTAATCCATAGATTTTCTGGAATTTCACGGCGCCCCAATATAGAGTTAATTTTAGGACGAACATAATTTGTAATCCAGTTCATCTTTATAACCTTCCTTTAAATATTACACATCTTTCGCATAATTTGAAAGAATACGAACCTAAACAGTCACATTTGCTTTACCGGTGGAACAAAGAAGCCTATTTAATACTTTTATCAGTGTACGTATAGCTTGTTTTTTAATTTTTCCAATATCATAACAATTATATCTATGAAGAGTGTTCCCTATAACAAATTTCTTATAAGTTTAAAGAACTTATATGTTTTTATTTTTTACTTTGGTATTTAAATTCACTCCTTGCGATGGTTAACAAATCCTTTATTTTTTAATAAAAATGAATATCCAATTAATCATTCGTATCAACAGTTTTGAAGAAAAGAAACCTTATAATATAAGGCGTTAACAAGGCTAAAATAACCCATTTAAGATAAGGATATAATAACACCATATTAGCGAAACGCTAACATCAGAGCAAGATTTTTTTCAAAAGGTTTCTTTAAAGCGCGCGCTTTTCACAATTAAAATAGAATACTCTCAAAAATGCTATTATATTACTCATTCATGTGCTTGTTTTACACAGACATTTTTCAATAATCCCCAAAACTCTCTTATGATGGTGCTCAGAAGAGTATATCTCTCCATAAATGATATAAAATACATTATGCTCTCCATTTTTACTGAAATAGAAGGTACAAATCGATACCATCATACTCTTTTCCAGTTTTTAATGTGACGAAAATGTTTGCATTGAGAGAATTCATAAAAGATATTTCACGCCTTTTTGAAAGTACTTTTATCCACACACCATTTCCGTTTGTGATATATTAACAAACGATTTCACTTGATCTAATATGAATAGGATTAAAATGAGAAGCCTCATGATATTTAGGTTTTTCACTCATGTTGAGTAATGATAATTATTATTATAAATCAATATATTACTTTAATAAAAGATAAAGCATAAAATTTTATATTATGCTTTTTTAGCTGGCAAGTTTTATTAACCTTAAAGTCAAGGAACATTATTTTTGTGTAATGCGTGCCATGGTTTTTTGGGAAAGCATTTTGTGTAAATATGTCATAAAGGCGGCTGCAAAAAGCGGTGTTGCTAAATTAAGAATTGGAATTGAAACAAAAAGCGCTATCAATAACCCTGCACCAAAAACCGTTGTGTAATGAGTATGTAAAAAAGCACGTGCATCTTGCTCTGTTCGAAAACGATAAGCAGCAAACAAGAAATATTCATGACCAAGCAAATAACCATTAATAACATAAAAAGCAATTAAATTAATACCTGGTATGAAGAATAAAATAAAAGCAATTCCATTACCAAGAAGGCTTAAAATAACGAATTTTAAGGAAATGATAAGAGAACGCTGAAACGGTAAAGCTTGTCCAATAGGCTCGTTTGGATAATCCTCTTTTTCAATGACTTCAGCAGCAGAGTCAATGAAAAAACCACCAATCATAGCTGCGATTGGTGCAATTAAAAAAGCCAACAAAAGAGCTAAACCAAGATTAAAAATGATAAGCATGCTAAACCCAATCCATCCCGCCCAACTAGGGAGTCCAGGAAGGAATTGAGCAATCCAGGGCCAAAAGTAAGACACAAAAAGTTGGTGCACACATAACCATAAAATTGTGAGAATGAAAAAAGTAACCCCCAATGCTTTCAGTATCATAATACGATATTGCGAAGTCAAAAGACGTTGTAAAGCACGATAAGAAGCAGTAAAAATCATAGATTAATAAACTAAGGAAAGAAGCAAAAAAACAAGAAATATATTTAAAGAATGTAGAGTGTAATTTTTTCTTTTTTAAATTTCAAGATTTCTTTTCAAGAACATTATAAAAAACGGCTAAGGCTTTTTTGTTTAAAATAAAATTTGAATAAATAGAAATTTTGAATTTTAAAAACCAAGAATAATTTAAAAAACAGCTGTTTTAGAAGAAGTTTTGAATATTTTTGTATAGAGTGTAGATTATTGCATTTGTATGATATATGTGAAAAATTAAGGAATAAGAACTATTTGGGAGGAAAGTTGTTTACTTCTATTTATTCAGTATAGTTGTCTAGCTTCGTTTATCTACGTGCTTAATTATTTTGCACAATTCCTAATACTCTGTACTTTTCTACTATTTGACGGCATGCTTTTGCCTCTCGCTTTTATTCAAAACAATATTGAGTTCAATGGAATAGGTCCATAGATATTCTGATTTTGGGTAACAGATTAATATGATAGAAGTGGAAAAAATAAGCTTAGGCGATTAACCGCCCATATCCCATGGAAGAACAGTTTCTTGAGAAGAAACAATAGAGTGGGAGACACCACTGATGATTAAAAATGATGAGATTTTAAATTTTAAAAGCTATAAGTGCAACGAAGTAAGAATTCACTGAAGCACTTTTCATACAAATGGTGCACTGTATCAAATAATTTTTAGATAATAACACCATTAATTTATGAAGAGAATTGATCATTTTCAACTTGAATAACAAAATATAGAAATATTCTTTAATTTCAAAGCTTCTGTTCAACATCAAAAAGTTATTTACTTGCACATTACAGGCGAGATCAATGTATGGATACAAAGCTTTCGATAAAGGAATAAAAATTCTTCTCATGAAACATCACAATGTGAAGATATCATGGATCAAATTCTAGTCTTTGTGGTCTTGGTATATTGGAGAGAGGACACGCAGATTTAATCTTAAAGACTGATCCATGAGGAAAATAATAAAGACTTCAGTTTTATAAACTTATAGACAGTGGTGCAATGAATTTTGTCTACACTCTTTATGAGCGATTTATAAGTTTTAGTGTGAGGTATGCTTAGAATTGCATTGAGATGTTATAATATATTGATTTATACATTATTTTTCACAGTGAATAAGAACTCCAAATAAAGTTGTCATATTTTCTCATTAGCTGCTCTCATTATGAAACAATCAAAATCATTTATTTGCATATCATAAATAGGACCAATATGGGGATAAAAACATTGAAGAAAGAAAATACTTTTTATAAATTTTATCCAGTGCAAGAGCTTTCTCAAAATTGATAGTAGGCAAAGTGAATGATAGCTTGTTTTTTATAAGCTGGGGAGACAGTGGTGCAATAGATCCTACTTTTATGGAGGCTAGGGTGAGATAGGATTTTAAAAAAAACATTTCCCAACGCTCGTCACACTCATTTCGCAACAGCGCTTGTGAATAGTATATGGGTAAAGCTCTCGTGAATAATAAAAACTTATAGGGCATCACTATCTTTATGCTTAATAAAAGGACACGCCAGCGCCATCATCCTCAGTGTTGCTCGACAACAGCCCTTTGTTTTTGAGACGGCCCATTATAAGCATTTTTAGTTCTTTCTCAAACATTTTGTATTGATACAGCTATCCTTGTTTGCAACGTGCAAGAAAATGGGTTTCATTGTTTCATGATGAGAGAGATTGGGAATAAGAGAATCTTACGATATGCGGGATTCTAATTTAATATGAACAACACTAGATTATCATTATAAATCAAAATAATTATATAATAACCGAGGTAGATAGACACTATTTTCAGTTCTATTTTATGAGGTGTTTTAATCAATGCATTTGAAGAGTTATTATGTGGAATAGGGTATATTTTCCTCATGAGGAGTAGGTGTCTGGGGGGCAAAAAATGATACAATCATGTTTGCTAATTTTTGCGCTACGTGCTGTTTACTCATATGGGGCCATTGTTCAACTTTTTCCTTACTCACGAGATAAACTTGATTTGTATCAGCACCCATGACACTTGTTCCATCTAGTTGAAGAGAAATATCATTAGCAAGAATGAAATCAGCTCCTTTTTCAACACATTTTTTTTGTGCATTGGCAATGATATCACATGTTTCAGCAGCAAAACCAATGACCAATGAGGGGCGGTTTGGAGCGTGTCCAATTGTTGCTAAAATGTCAGGATTTTCGACCATATGAAGGGATGGTGGTATTTTATGAGCATTCTTTTTAATTTTGTGTAACGACTGCGTTTGACTGCGCCAATCACAAACAGCGGCAACGAAGATGGCGCCATCAGCAGGCAATGCGGTTTGAACGGCTTGTAACATCTGTTGTGCTGTTTCAACATGAATGGTTTTTACTTCTTGTGGGGCTGCAAGATTAACAGGTCCACAAATAAGTGTTACTTTTGCACCCAAATGCGCAAGAGCGGTTGCGATGGCATGACCTTGTTTACCTGAAGACCGATTAGCAAGATAACGCACCGGATCAATTGGTTCATGGGTAGGGCCAGAGGTAACGATGAAATGGCGGTCAGAGAGAGGTTTTTCATGTACATTCAACAGAGTCTCTATGGTAGCGACAATGTTTAAAGGTTCGCTCATGCGCCCATATCCTATCTCGTCACGTTCAGCCATATTTCCGATTTCTGGTCCAATGATATGAACGCCATCTGCGCGCAGTTGTGCAACATTGCGAATAGTAGCTGGATGCGCCCACATGGACGGATTCATAGCGGGTGCAATTAAGAGTGGACAATGTGCCGCTAAAAGGATGCAATCAGCCAGATCATCTCCTATGCCATTGGCTATTTTTGCAATGCGATTGGCTGTAGCAGGGGCTAAAATAATAAGGTCAGCATTACGTGCTAATCGGATATGTCCAATATCGTGCTCTTCTTCGCGTGAAAATAAATCAGTATATACAGTACCACCGCTTAAAGCTTCAGCGGCTAAAGGCGTAATAAATTTTTGCGCTGCTTTTGTCATCACAACTTTTAAGTGTGCTCCACGTTCTTGTAAACGGCGAATTAAATCAAGTGCTTTATAGGATGCAATACTTCCTCCAATAATAAGAAGGAGTGATTTTGATTTCAATGATTGCAATTCAACAGCACGAGTATGAGAGAGTTGTGCGGTGAAAGGAGGGGGATTGCTTAAAAGGCGTCGGACCTCTTCTTCCATAGAAATACCATTTTGCGCGGCGCGTATGCGCAAAGCTTCTTTGGTTTCAGGAGACAGGTTACGAATAGTAATACTGGCCATAAAATACCTCCAAGAAATAAAATGCTTGCAATGATTTCATTGTTGATATTTTTAGCATATTAAGGAAATTAGAAAAGATGAAAAAAGTAAAAAGTGAGACAAACGCAACAAAGTGCAATGATGAAAAGGCTATAACGACCATAACGGTTTCTACGACTTTGTTCGACAGCAAGTTGTTTGAGGGTGTCAGGAGAAAGATTAAAACCTGTTTTTCTCATTTGATTAAAATCTTCTTCTATCCGTTGGAAATTTTGAACCAATTGTGGTGTTTTACGTGCCAGCGAAAGGAGAGCTTGCGCTCCTTCACTAAAGTCTTTTGCAACGCCTACGGGTCCTAAATTTTTACTAATCCATTCTTTGACAACAGGTTCAGAAGCTTTCCACATATTAAAAGTTGGGTCTAATGTGCGGGCAACACCTTCCACGACAACCATCGTTTTTTGCAGCAATAAAAGTTCAGGTCGCGTTTGCATGTCAAATAATTCAGTGACTTCAAACAACAATGTGAGCAATTTAGCCATGGAAATGCTTTGTGCTGATTGTCCGTGAATTGGTTCGCCAATAGCCCGGTTGGCTTGCGCAAAGCTTTCAATATTATGGTGTGAAGGAACATAACCTGCCTCAAAATGGGCGCGTGCAACCCGATGATAATCGCGGGTAATAAAGCCATAAAGAATTTCAGCAAGGAAATGCTTTTCTTTTTTGCCAAGCCTTCCTGTAATGCCTAGATCAACAGCAACAATACATCCTTGCGAGTCTACAAATAAATTACCAGGATGCATATCGGCGTGAAAAAAACCATCACGCAATGTATGACGAAGAAAAGATTGAATAAGCGTAATGGCAAGCGCCTGCAAATCAAATCCTGCTTCTTTGAGTTTGGAAATTTCGGATATTCTGATACCATCAATCCATTCCATTGTAAGAACATTACGTCCTGTCCGTTCCCAGTCAATACGTGGAACTCGAAAGCCTGTATCATGTTGAATATTTTCAGCCATTTCAGATATAGCTGCTGCTTCTAAACGTAAATCCATTTCAATGCGTGTTGTTTGTGCTAAAGTATCCACCACACAAACAGGACGAAGCCTTCGAGAGGCAGGGATGTAGCGCTCTTGTAAGTGAGCAATGAGATAGAATCCTCTAAGATCTTTAGAAAAACGTGCTCTGATATTAGGACGAATAACTTTTACAGCACATTTTTTTTTATGACCAGTTTCATCACTGTATTCAGCTGGATGAACTTGAGCAATAGAAGCGGCGGCAATGGGGGGATAAAAATTTACGAATAAATCATCAATAGAGCGACCAAGAGAACTTTCAATTTGAGCAATAGCAGCAGTGCAAGAAAATGTTTGGACACGATCTTGTAGTTGTGACAAATCTTCTGCAATATCACGCCCCACAATATCAGGTCTTGTAGCAAGAAATTGACCAAGTTTTATGTAAGAGGGTCCAAGCTTATTAATGGCATACGAAATATTTTCAGATCGCTGTTTCTTTTTTGTTTTGCGTCGTGCTAATGTACCAGCTATGCGATGACATAGCGCTGGAAATCCTTGAAGATCATCATGAGGAAGAGCACTTAAAACACCTTCACGTGTTAAAACCCATCCTGCACGCATCAATTGAAAGTAAGGGGAAATTTGCACCATTTTTTAAATTTTCCAACCTGAATGCAGCGCTGCAATCGCACCGGTGAGATTGCGGTACGATACCCGCGAAAACCCCGCATTCTTGATCATATGGGCAAAATCATCTTGCCTAGGAAATTTGCGGATAGATTCAACCAAATAACGATAAGCATCGCCATCATTTGCGATAAATTGACCCAGCTTAGGGATAGCATGGAAAGACCAAATATCATAAATTTTATCGAGCCAAGGCATCTCAACATTTGAAAATTCTAAACATAAGAAACGTCCACCGGGCTTTAAAACACGAAAAGCTTCTCTAAGAGCTTGATCAATATGAGGAACATTGCGAATTCCAAAAGCAATAGTGTAAGCGTCAAAGCTTTGATCTTCAAAAGGAAGATTTTCTGCATTGGCTTCAACAAAATCAATCAGAGGGGCAAGACCATTTTTTTGTGCGCGTTTTTTGCCAACGCTGAGCATTGAGCCATTAATATCAAGCACTGTAGCATGGGCTTTTTGGCGTGAAGCATTAAGAATACGAAAAGCAATATCACCTGTACCGCCAGCGACATCAAGAACTTTCCAATGAGAAAGTGCTGGGGGGGAAAGCCAAGCAATCATGGAATTTTTCCACATACGGTGTAGCCCTAAGGATAAGATATCATTCATCTTGTCGTAATTTTCAGCAACAGAATGAAACACACCATCTACCATGGATTGTTTTTGTGTTTCATCTACTCTTGTAAAACCAAAAGAGAGCTCCATGCCACCCTTGGTTCCTACACGTTCTGTTTCAACTGCCATGTGTATGATCTTCCTTATTTTTCTTTTATCGTAAATGAAATAGAGAGGGAATGTTCAACTACGAAAAAACAACGTATAAAACTACGACATTTACACAGCCAAAAGCAGAAGAGTACCTTTAGATATCAAGATTGGCAACGCTTAAGGCATTGTCTTGAATAAAAATACGTCTAGGCTCAACTTCATCACCCATGAGACGAGAAAAGAGTGAATCTGCATCGGTTGCATCATTAATTTTTACTTGTAAAAGAGAACGTGCATTAGGATCAAGAGTTGTTTCCCAAAGCTGTTCAGCATTCATTTCCCCAAGACCTTTATAACGTTGAAGAGTAAGACCTTTTTTACCGTTTGTAAAAATGCTCTCTAAAAGGCTAACGGGCCCAAAAATACGCTCTGTTTTATCTTTGCGACGTAAAAGAACAGGAGGGTGGTATATGTCGATAAAATTTTGGGAAATGCGATCAATTTGGCGTGCGTCAGTTGAATTTATAAGCCCCACATCAAGCGTAACAACATCTTTAACACCACGCAAAATACGCTCAAAACATAAGTTTCCATCTGCTGTATATTGTCCACTCCAACCTTGTTCCATATCATCAGCAATCAGATTAAGGCGGTGTGCTATAGTATCTGCTATTTTTTGTGCTTTTTCTTGTGTTGCAAAGACTTCAAGATTAAAAGCGCCAACAATTGCTGCTTGTTCAACAATATTACGGTCATAACGGGTATGAAGACCATTTAAAAGTTGACGTAATATACGAGCATCTTTAGCGAGTTGATACAAATCAGCCCCTGCACGAACTTCTCCTGTTGAAAGCTCAAGCGTTGTTTCTTCTAATCCAGTATCGATCAAGAATTCTTCAAACGCTGCTTCATTTTTAATATATTGGGAAGATTTTCCACGCGATACTTTATAAAGAGGAGGCTGAGCAATATAAAGATGTCCACGTTCAATCAATTCGGGCATCTGTCTAAAAAAGAAAGTAAGCAACAAAGTTCGAATATGGGCTCCATCAACGTCCGCATCTGTCATGATAATAATCTTATGATAACGTAATTTATCCGGTGAAAATTCATCTTTACCGATAGACGTTCCAAGAGCTGTAATAAGTGTTCCAATCATATCAGATGAGAGCATGCGGTCGAAACGTGCTCGTTCAACATTGAGGATTTTACCACGAAGGGGTAAAATTGCTTGATTTTGACGTGAGCGCCCACTTTTTGCTGAACCGCCAGCCGAATCCCCCTCGACAATAAAGATTTCTGATTTTGCAGGATCACGTTCTTGACAATCGGCAAGCTTTCCTGGCAGAGAAGTGATATCAAGCGCCCCTTTTCGTCTTGTGAGTTCACGTGCTTTGCGCGCTGCTTCACGTGCTGTTGCAGCTTCTACCACTTTACTAATGAGAAGTTTTGCTTCATGAGGATGTTCTTCCAGCCATACTGAAAGACCTTCATTGACCAAATTTTCAACAATAGGGCGCACTTCAGAAGAGACTAACTTATCCTTTGTTTGTGAAGAAAATTTTGGATCAGGAACTTTGACAGAAAGAATAGCTGTTAATCCTTCACGGCAGTCATCACCGGTTAAGTTCACTTTTTCTTTTTTAGCAATACCTGAAGATTCAGCATAGCCATTAATTTGGCGCGTAAGGGCACTTCTGAAACCTATCAAATGAGTTCCACCGTCACGCTGAGGAATATTATTGGTAAAACACAAGACCTTCTCATGATAGGAATCGTTCCACCATAGGGCAACATCAACGCTCATACCATCCTTTTCACTTGCAATATAAATAGGATTATCAAGCAGGGCTTTTTTTGATTGGTCAATATATTTGACAAACTCCGTTAATCCACCTTCATAATGCAATTCAACTGATTTAATATCAGCATGACGCTCGTCAACAAGAAGAATATAAACCCCAGAATTTAGAAAGGCTAATTCCCGTAAACGGCGCTCCAAAGTTTCAAAATCAAACTCAACCATAGTAAAAGTTTCAGAACTTGGTAAAAATCTGATTTCTGTTCCACTTTCTCTATCGCAATCGCCAATAACTTTTAATGGAGCATCAGCCACCCCATGGGTAAATGATATTTCATGAATTTTACCATTCCGTCTGATTTGCAATTTAAGCCAAACGGATAATGCATTCACAACAGAGACACCAACACCGTGTAATCCACCTGAAACTTTATAAGAGTTTTGATCAAACTTTCCGCCGGCATGAAGCTGTGTCATAATAACTTCAGCTGCAGAAATACCTTCTGTTGGATGGATATCTGTCGGAATTCCACGTCCATTATCACGAACAGAACAAGAACCATCAGCATGGAGTGTGACGTTTACAAGAGTAGCATGACCGGCTAGAGCTTCATCGATAGCATTGTCTACAACTTCATAGACCATATGGTGTAAACCCGATCCATCATCAGTATCACCAATATACATACCAGGACGTTTGCGTACAGCATCAAGACCTTTGAGAACTTTGATAGAAGCGGCGTCATAGTTATTGCTTTGTTCTGGTGAGGTTATTTCATCACTCATAAGTTAGTCCATTCCTGTGTTCAATTTACAATATTTTATCCGCTTTTTTTTTAAGCTCAATGTTCTGATCAGTTATTTATGGAATAACCACATTAAATATTTATCGTATATCAGCTTTAGATTCAATATCTGTCGATATATAATGGAGAGAATGATAGTGTAGTATTATACAGAAAAATACAGTTTATTTAGGGTGGTGATATAAATATTTAAGCGCTTCCTTGATATATTGTCATCCTTTTATTCAACTTTACAACTTTGAAAACGTTCATGACAATGTTTTTAAATAATAAGGTAATGACACAGTGTTTACGTTTTTTTCTCATTTCTGTAATGGAGGTTACGTCCTCATTTAAAACAAAATGCCATTGTGCTACTTATTTACGCACTTTTTAAGAAGCATCTTTCAATGTTCTCAGACTTGTTTTCTATGACGTTTGAATAGCATAAAGTACCTTGTGAATGCTATAAAATCCATTGTCTTATCTTGACAGTAAGGTACAAACCAGTATCATCATTTTATTTTCAGCTCTTAAATGTTGGTGCAACCTTAATGTTGAGAAAACCCTTGGCATTTGAAGGGTATTTTTACTCTTTTCTTCAACAGTATCTATATGCTCTCTCAGATTGTGATACGCAAGAAAATGATTTTGATATTTTCAATATAAATAGATTTGAAATAAAGTTTTTTCTTCCACATATAAATAATAAATTATTATTATAAATCAGCATATTAACATTTTAAGATACGCGGGATATTTTGATAAAATAGAGTGTACCACTAAAGTATGTACAGCTTATTTCTTATATTTAAAAAATCAAATCGCCTTTCGCTACAATTACTTTTTATATTCATTTGGGAAAATTAACATCAGAAATCTAAGTATTTTCAATGTGTTTCAAAAAAATATATAAAAACTGTTAAATTTTTTAACAGTTTTTAAAAATAGCAAGAATTTTATTTATTAAACGCCAGATATTTTGGTGAAGTGCGTTAGATAATAATTGAGAAGAGTTGCATCTTAGTTTTGAAAAATGGGGGAGAGATTTTGAAAATAAAAAAATCTATATATGTAAAACATCTTCAATTGCGTTTACGGTACTTTTTATTCAATAATCCATACAATATTTTTATTCGTATTTTATTTGTAGCAGGGGTGGTTCTATTTTCCTCTTACACAGAAGCTGAAAGGTTGCCTTCTTTTTTTGATTCGCATGAACATTTGGTGCAACCTGATACAACGGATATCCTTCGTTTGCGCTTTGTAACAACTTTTGATTTTCCTCCTTTTAATTTCCTTGATCAAACGGGGCATCTTGCAGGTTATAATATCAATTTATTGCGCGCTATTTGTTCAAAATTAAAACTAGAGAAGCTTTGTGAAGTAGAAGTAATTCCTTGGAAAGAGCTTGTAGAACATGTAAAAAATGGTGGTGCAGAAGTCATTATTGCGGGTTTAAAAGAAACAAGTAAAACCCAGCAAGATCTTGTTTTTACAAAGTCATATTTGCGCTTTCCAGCGCGATTTGTTGCTTCTCGACTTTTAAATATCGATGAGCCAATAAGCGATAAATTGGTACACTTAACCAGTGGTGTTTTGTCTAACAGTATTCACGAAAAGCTTTTTCATCATTATTTTCCTAAAGCCAAATGGCAAGGATTTAAAAAGAGAGAAGAGCTCTATAAAGCATTACAGGAGCGTAAAATTGACCTTATTTTTGATGATGGATTTGCTTTATCGTTATGGTTCAAAAAACAAAAATCTGTTGATTGCTGTCATTTTGTTGGGGGGGCATATATGGCGCCACAGTTATTGGGACAAGGAATGCAGCTTGCTGTTGCAAAAAAGAATGAAAAATTGGTTGATATACTCAATTATGCGCTGCAATCTCTAGAAGAGGATGGTAAACTTACAGAACTTTATTTGCGTTATTTTCCAATAAGTTTTTATTGATGAATAGTTTTTAGTTAAGAGCCGTTAATCTTTCTGCGCCTAGTCGATAGGAAATAGCCTCTGCAAGATGATAGCGTGAAAGAGTATCTGATCCGTCAAGATCAGCAATTGTGCGTGCAACCTTGAGAATGCGATGATAAGCGCGTGCAGAGAGGTGCATTTTTTCACTCACATCTCGTAAGAGTATGGTTGCACTTTTATCAGGAATGGCAATCTGTTCTATAATTTTGGCAGGACAATCGCCATTGGTACGAATATGATCAAACCCCATTGTTGAAAAACGTTTAGCTTGAATGTTACGGCACCGTGCGACGCGTTTGGCAACGTCGCAGCTTTTTTCTGATTGTTCTGGTTGCATAAGGTCCATAGCTGTTAAAGCAGGGACATCTATCCGTAAATCAATTCGGTCAAGTAGAGGACCAGAAATACGGGACTGATAATCGATTTGACAGCGTATTCCTTTAGGGCAAACATGGTCTTTTTCGCCTGCCATACCACAACGGCAAGGATTCATTGCGGCAATGAGTTGGAAGCGAGCAGGATAGCTAATATGGTGGTTAGCGCGGGCGATAACCGACTCTCCACTTTCTAGGGGTTGACGAAGAGAATCAAGAACCTGCGGAGAAAATTCAGGCAATTCATCAAGGAATAACACACCATTATGGGCAAGGGAGACCTCTCCTGGTCTTCCTTTAAGGCCCCCACCAATCATTGCGGCCATGGAAGCAGAATGATGTGGGGAACGAAAGGGGCAATGAAGTGAAATGGTATTATGAACTGTTTCTCCTGTAATAGAAGCAATAAGAGAGACATCTAAAAGCTCACGGCTATCAAGAGGTGGTAAAATGGAAGGTAAGCGTTGCGCTAACATAGATTTCCCAGCACCAGGAGGACCTACAAACAAGAGGTTATGGCGTCCAGCAGCGCAAACTTCCAAGGCGCGTTTGGCTGTTTTCTGTCCTTTGATTTCGCAAAGATCTGGAAGTTCAGTTTCGATAGTGTATTGGCGCGGTTGTGGACGTTTTTGAATTTGGGTTCCTTTGAAATGGTTGACTATAGTGAGAAGAGTCTCTGGGGCAAGAATATTTATTTCTGCATTTACCCAGGCAGCTTCAGGTCCACATTGGAAAGGACAAATCAGTCCTTTATCGAGTGATAAAGCTGTCATGGCAGCTGGTAAAACACCATTAACAGCGGTAAGTGAACCATCTAGTGATAATTCTCCTAAAATGATATAGTCTTGCGCTACTTCAGGAGGGAGGATTCCCATAGCAAGCATTAAGCCTACGGCGATTGGCAAATCATAATGCGATCCCTCTTTAGGCAAATCAGCTGGTGCAAGATTAATCGTAATCCGTTTAGTAGGCATAGAAAGTCCACAAGCGTGGAGGGCTGCTTGTACACGTTCACGGCTTTCTGCAACTGCCTTATCAGCTAATCCAACAATAGCCATCCCTATTTTACCAGACGAAATCATAACCTGTACATCGACAGGGACTGCTTCTAGACCGCGAAAAGCAACAGTTGTAATACGTGCGATCATTTATTTATTTTTCCCCTTTAGACTTGGTAGAGACAATCATATCTATGTATAAAAATCAAGAAGCATCTCTATGGTTTTTTTTATAGAGAAATCTATATACATGGGCAGTTTTTTAGCGTTCTCATGAAAAGTCATTTGTACAAATTTAACCATGATAGTATGGGACGCAATAAAACATTTATAGTAAGCTAAATAAATATGTTAAGAAAAAAGAAAGAGGCTGTTCGTGTTATACAACAGTGCAGAGTTTTATGAAAATATAAGGGGAGGGTGACGTTATGTATCCCAGAGTGTTATTTGATGTGATAAAACGTGCAAAATGTGCAAAGTAATTATATTTACCTTTCTTATTTTTATATTATTTAAAGTGTAGTAGATGCAAAGTGTATTATAGGGTATCTGATTTTATGGTATACCAAGCAAGAATTTTGTTAAAATCAGGGACTGTGCGCTGTGTATTTATAGGCTTGTGTTTCGCTTTTGCTTTTCCACAGCCACTTGCTGCATTTGATTTTTTCGGCATACCTTTTTTTGGTCAAAAGAAAACAAATTCTCCTTCACATTATACCAAAAGTACAGAGAGATTTTATAAAGTTGATGTTGTTGCACCGCCAGGCGCGCCATTAGAAGGTATAAAAATAGTTAAATCTGTTTCTTCTCTTGTTGCTGATAGAGAGAAAGGATCTGCCAGTTCTTCTGGTTTACTAGCCAAGGCGCGTTCAGATTATCGAGCAATTCTTTCTGCTCTTTATGCTGATGGACGCTACGGCGGTGTTATTAGCATTAAAATTAATGGCTTAGAAGTCGCTGATTTAAGTCCGGTAACTCAACTTCCAGCACAATCCAATATTGTCATTACAATTAATGCCGGTCCACAATATGTTTTTAGTGTTGCAAATATTGATAAAGTCGCTCCATTTGAAAAACGTAAAGCGCATAAAATGCCCACAATTGAAGAATTGGGCTATAAAGTTGGGGCGATTGCTAAATCTGAAACCATTTTGAAAGCAGAAAAATGGGCGATAGAAGGATGGCGTCAACAAGGTTATGCTAAAGCTAAAATTATGAAGAGTGAGGTCGTGGCTGATCATGCTGCGTTGCGTGTTGAAGGACGGATTGTTGTTGATCTTGGACAAAAGGCTCATTATGGTCCTTTAAGTGTGCGTAATATAAGTAAAAAACCACGTGTAGATTCAGCTTATATCGCATGGATGACCGGATTGAAGCTAGGACAGAAATACGATTCCGATGCATTAGCTAAGGCAAATGAACGTCTTGCGCGCCTTGGTGTTTTTCGTGCTATCAATATACGTGAGGCTGATACCATTAATCTAGACGGCAGTTTACCGCTTTCACTTGTTGTACAAGAACGTAAACCGCGTCGTTTTGGTGTAGGCGGTAGCTATTCAACATTAGATGGTGCTGGTTTTGAGGCTTATTGGATGCATAACAATCTTTTTGGTCATGCAGAGGTTCTTAAAATTGAAACAAAAATAAGTGGTGTTGGTAGTAATAAAAAGCAATCGTATAATTTTAAAAATTTTGATTATCTTTTTGGTGGCACGTTTATAAAGCCTGGTGTACTCACGCCAGATACAGATCTCAGGTCAGAATTAAAAATACAACAAGATGTTCTAGAAAATTATACGACAAAAGCCATCAAAGGAAGATTAGGTATTACACATATTTTCAATGGTAATCTATCGGGGCAGGCTGCTGTAGAAGTTTCAAATGGTTATTCACGTGATATCTATTTTGGGAGCCGTAATTTTACAACAATAGGTTTCCCTAGCGGTTTGATTTACGATAGTCGTAATAATAAGTTTAATGCAACAAAAGGTTTATATGGGGAAGTTTTCATTGAGCCTTTTTATGAGATGCGTTTTAGCAACTTTGTTGCAAAAGTAACAGCAGAAGGTCGTTCTTATTGGGCGTTGGACGAAGGAGATCGTTTTGTTTTTGCTGCGCGGGCAAAGATTGGTACAATTCTTGGGAATGATACAGCACAAATCCCTGCGAATACGCTTTTTTTTGCTGGTGGTGGTGGGTCTGTTCGTGGTTATTCTTACCGTAATATTGGTATCAAAACAGAAAATGATGCGGTTGTTGGTGGACGGGCGGTTGTTGAAGGATCGGCAGAATTGCGTGTTTCTTTAAATGATAAAATAGGGTTTGTCGGTTTTCTTGATGGAGGTGTCGTAGGGGAAAAGGCAAATTTTGATTTTTCTCAAAAAATTAAATGGGGAGCCGGTATAGGAGGTCGTTATATGACGGGTCTTGGTCCTTTACGCGTTGATTTAGCCTTTCCTTTAAAGAGAGAGAAGGGTGATCCTCGCATTGGTTTTTATGTGGGTATAGGGCAAGCATTTTAATGAAAAAAGGTGTACGTTTATCAGCTTTCTTCTTTGTATTTTTGTTTTTTGGGGTGGGTGGTTTTGTTTTTGCGCAAAGAGGAGACATTCTTCCCTCTAGCGAAATGAAAACAGAAGATCGCTCATGGTTTGTTTCTTTAATTGAACGAAAGCTTTCAGCGCCTAATCGTCAAGTTCGTTTACACAATATGCAAGGGACACTGTCTTCTCAAACATCAATTGATACTATTACTGTCAGTGATAAAAAAGGGGTTTGGCTTAAAATTACCAATGCTAAAATGGATTGGAATCGTCTAGCGTTGCTGAGAGGGCGGATGGATATTAACCAGCTTTCGGCAGAACAGGTTACATTTTTACGAAAACCGCAAGGCAATTCTTCTTTTGTTTCTTCCCTTGAGACGGGTAAGTTCTCTTTACCAAAATTGCCGCTTGCTCTTTCTATCAATACGCTTACAGCTCAACATGTGACTTTTGAACAGAATCTTTTTGGTTTTTCTGCTGATATGTCCTTAAAAGGCAATTTCACCTTGGCGAGTGGTAATTTTGATGTCGATATAGCGGCACACCGTTTAGATGCACCGGGTTCTTTTTCTGTTCTCACCAAGATATCTGATAGTAATCGTACAGCTCAAATTGATATTTCTGCTAACGAACCACAAAATGGTATTTTGGCGAATATTTTTAACATTGAACAACGTCCAGCATTAAATCTCGTCGTGAAAGGTGATGGTACTTTTGATGATTTGGTTATCAAACTTTCTTTAGAGTCTGATCATCGTTCTATTGTAGATGGTAATGTTATTCTTGCAAGTGTTCCAGAAGGACAGAGTTTTTCTACGAAACTAGAGGGAACACTGAGCCCTTTAATACCTTCTCAATATCGTAATCTCTTTGAATCTGATATAACATTAAAAGCAAAGGCAAGAAGAACAAAAGAAGGTGTGACACACCTTGATCAGATGGTTATTCAGAGCAAAGCAATGAATGTTATAGCCAATGCTGAAATAACCGCCGATGGATTTTTGCGGCAGCTTTTTGTTGATGGGAAAATGGCTCTTGATAACGAAAAGGAGTCTGTTCGTTTACCTGTATCAGAAGTGCCAAAATCTGCGAATACTCTTGCTTTGAATATTGACTATGGTCGCGAAGGGCAACAATCTTGGAATGGGCGGTTGGTTGTAGGTCATTTAAGAAATAAAAATATTTATATTCGCGATGCAATTTTTGATATGGGAGGGGTAAGCGAAAATCTTGATGATCCAGCTTCTCGGCATGTTGGTGTTCAGGTTAAAGGGACACTTCAAGGGGTTAAAAAGATTAAGGGAGCGTTAGTAGAAAATTTAAGCCAAGCGGTTCATGTGCATTTAGATACGGATATTGTTTCGAATAAACCAATTTTGATTCATGATCTGAGTGTTACGGCTCAGGGTTTTTCTTCTTGGTTAAAGGGGACAATGGAAAATTTTGTTTTTAAAGGCGATCTCGGTTTAAAAGCTCAAACATTAACTCCTTTAGAAGTGTTCAGTAAACAATCACTTTCTGGTAGTGCAGATATTAAAGCCAAAGGAACGATCAATTTATTGAGTGGCATTTTTGATCTCCAATTATCAGGAATGGCTGACGATGTGAAAATAGGCGTGCAGTCTTTTGATCGTTTATTCAAAGGAAACATCACTCTTTCAGGTGGTGCTACTCGAAATACGAGGGGTTTTATTTTTCGTCATTTTAATTTGAAAAATCAATATACAAACATAGAAGCGAATGGTTATTTTTCAGATGAAAGCGCTAAAATGGATCTATCTGCTCAAATATCTGATTTGTCCAAATTAGATCCAAAGATAAGCGGTGCGCTTACAATTCAAAGTACGGCGAGAGGGCGCAATAGCCATATAAAACTAAATACACGTGCCCATATTGCTGAAGCATTAATCGTAGGGAAGAAACTTCAAAACACAACACTTAACATAGATGCATTTGTAGATAATACAGCACCAGTTACTTCTTTAACAGGGGTGGTAAAAGGTGAAGGGATTTTTGCTAAGAAACCTTTGCATTTATCCGCCTCTTTTAAAGATTCTCATAAAATTCGAAAACTTGAAAATATCGATATTAGAGGGGGAGGCGCAAAAATAACGGGTGACCTTTCTCAACAACTTGGCGGTTTTTTGAAAGGAGCGCTGCATATTGATGCCGATGATATTTCTGTACTTTCAGCGTTATTTTTGCAGGATGGTAGTGGAACAGTAAAAGGAGATTTTATTTTTGATGAACAAAATGGCAGACAAAAAACCAATGTGAAGGCGCATGTTAACCATTTGAATTTTTCCAAGAATAAAATAAAAAAATTGGCAATAGATGCTGACATATTCGATCCTTTTGGCATGACTCAGTTTGAAGGCGTTATCAATGCAGAACATATTCAAACACCTTTGATAATGGTCAATCGTTTAAATGCTCACGCTGATAGAAATAATGGACAAACGGTTTTTACTGTTCAAGCGATGTTGCATGATACTCTCAATGCTCGGCTTTCTGGTCGTTTAATGGTTGAGGAACTTCCAGAAAGTATAAAACGAGAAGTGCAAATTGAAACTGTGGACTTAAAACAACACGCTTTTCATGCAACATTGCCAAAACCATCCATAATTGCTTTTGATAAAGATGGAATAACAATCAATGAATTAGGAATTGCAATAAATGGAGGCAACATCATCTTAGCAGGGAATATTCAAGATACCCTGAATTTGCAACTTACAATGAATGCGCTTCCTGCTACTTTAGTCAATCTGTGGAAATCTGATCTTGGAGCAGCAGGGAGTGTAACAGGGCAGGTTATGATTCGTGGTCATTTAAAAAAACCTGATATAACTTACGATATAAAAGGTGAGGGACTGACAACCGTTGCTTTTCAAGATAAAAAAATTATGCCTTTTTCTCTTTCTGCTACGGGAAACACTGTAGATCAAAATCTTACTTTAAATGCAAATTTAACAGGAGAAGGAGTACAAGCACAAGCTCAGGGGCGTGTATCTCTAGAGAAAAATAAGCTTGATCTTCATATTAATTTGCAAAATTTATCTGCACGTTTGGCAAATATTTTTATTGCAGGACAAGCGCTTGATGGGACAATGATAGGCAAAGTTGATATTGGTGGAACAATGAAGGATCCATCTGCTCATTTTGAGTTTTCTAGTCAAAATTTAACCGCTATGACGCATAAAGGACCAATGTCAATCAATATAAATGCTCGTGGTTCTTATAAAAAATCGACTTTTCATATTGAAAATATGATAGCTAATGGAGATAAAGGATTAGATCTTTCCATTCATGGGCCTGTATCTCTTAATGGTTCAGAGGCAAAATTAAACGTTAAAGGGATAATGCCTCTTGATTTTTTTAATCTCTTATTAGCCAAGCGTGGTGCACATATAACGGGTACAGCAAGAATTGATACAGCTCTTAATGGTGCGTTGTCCAAGCCACAATTGATAGGAAATATTTCTATAGGTGACGGTAGCTTTTTTGATTCACAAACAAATGTAGGATTGAATAATATAACGCTTGAAGGCAAATTGAATGGTGATCATGTCCTTATAGAGAAAGCTTCAGCTTCTTCGTTTGAGGGGGGGGGGATTTCTGCTTCAGGTCGTATCTCTAATGTTCTAGAGACAGATTTGATATTTCATCTTGATAATGCCAATTATAACGATGGTTCTATGATTCTGGCAACATTATCAGGTGAGATGACAATGAAAGGTCATTTTTTAAATGATCTTGTTATTGGTGGTGATATTATCGTTGAAAAAGCTGAAGTTTTTGTTCCGGATCATTTTAAAAGTGCTAAGTTTCTTGATGTTAGAAATAAGAATTTAACTAAATCGATTCAAACAACACTTGAACGTGCTGATGTTAAGAACACGAACAAAAGCAAAAGCCGTATAGTTACACAAGAATCTTCATCTGTTGTGTTATCAAATATGAGTATTACAGCACGCAATCAATTTTTTGTACGCGGAAAAGGCTTAGATGCTGAACTTGGAGGACGCATTAATCTAGCAGGTCCATTGAATGATGTGCATCCAGTTGGTGAATTTAGAATGATTCGTGGACGTTTTGATATTCTTTCGCAACGTCTTAATTTTGATCAAGGGCAAGCGAGTTTTAGCGGTAATCTTAATCCTACGGTTTATTTTGTAACCAACAATAACAGTGGTGATATTCGCGTCACTGTAACTGTAAGTGGGACGGTTGATAATCTTGATATTAATTTTTCTTCACAACCAAATTTGCCTCAGGATGAGATTTTGGCGCGTTTGATTTTTAATCGTTCTCTCAATGAATTATCACCATTTCAGATTGCTCAACTTGCAGCAGCAGCGGCTGATCTTGCAGGTGCTTCTAATACATCTTTGTTGAATACTTTACGAACTAAAATTGGACTTGATGATCTTGATGTTATCGTTAATGAGAAGGGTAATACAGGATTACGTATTGGACGCTACATACACAATAATATTTATTTGGGTTTTGAAGCAGGGTCTGATGGAACGACGAAAGGGACAATTAATTTAGATATTTCGCGTCATCTCAAAGCTAAAGGTGCTATAGGGAATGAACAAAATTCTAGTATTGGTCTTTTTTATGAAAGGGATTATTAAATATTGAATTTTAAAAAAACAATTTCTTCGTTTTTTGTCTCTCATTTCTAAATCTGAGGAAGGGGACATAGACTAGAAATCCTACAAAAGAAGAAGCTTTTTTTGAGGCGTAAAGAAATATATCTGAAATATTCGATTTTTTATTTATGCTATTCTCTAAAGGGACAAAATCTTCACGAAAGACAGTGTGTTATTTTTCTGTTATATATTTATTGTAGAGAAATGTCTTACCTTGTTCTCAAACCCATCTCATGCTGTTGCTTAAAGAATGTAATGTATGCAATATATTGATTTATAAAAATAATTTATCATTATTCAATTTGAATTAGAACTTTGAATATCATATGATTCTCTCATTGTGAATCTCTCTTATGTTGGATCAATCAAAAACCATTCGCCTTGCATGTTACAAGCGGGGAATCCTGTGTGGATAAAACTATTAAGAAATGACTAAAAATGCCTCTTATGAACCATCTCGAGAGTTAAGCCTGTCGCAACAGGGGCTGGCAAAATAGCGTGAATGGTGCGGGCTTGTTACTCCATAAGCGTAAAGATAGGGGGAGTAATGGGTTTCTCGTTATACAATTCACGGACGTTATCGCGAAATGGGCTTGGGGAAGACTTTGAGAGAGGTTTCTTTAAAACAAAAGCACCTGAATTTGAAATTTGCAACACAATGGCATTCTGTTTTTACGTGAAAGGCGTGATTCCATTAAAGAACGTGATAAACAAAAGCATGAGGCAAGCGGATAATCCATAAGATAATCAATTTTATTGTCAAACGCATTTAAAGCCATATTATTTAATAATAAACATTACCTATCTGGACTAGCTGTCATGACGTATTCAACTGCTAGCACAGCGTCTTTACGTCGTTTTTCTGGTAGCAAATTGCGCATTTTTCCCATTGCTTCACTGGATGATTGGGATACATGCTGTTCGTTGTTTTGTGTTTGATCCTTATCAGCATTTGGTGTTTCTCGTTCACGGTAGCAGTGTTGCAGAGCAGCAGCCACACAGCCCATTGTTGCTAGCTTTTTACAACCGCATGATCGCATATACCGCCATGTCTGCCCCTATCTGTTATTCAACCGTTTTACTTGGGGCATCGCAAGGCGGTACCTCCGGTGGTCCACCATAAATGGTGTAACTCACTAGACTTTATTACATAAAGTCGTTCGTGGCTAAAGCCCTTTTTGATGTTGGCTAGCAGAAAAAAGCACTTCCTCCTTATCATGATTTTGGTGAGTGTACGGAGAGTTTGAGAGGCGGTAGCCTCTCATTACTCGTTTGAATCATCAAACATATCTAGGGTACTATCGTCCTTTTTTTCGTTTCTTCTTCGTTGAATAACGGTTGTAAAGGCAATTCTATCGCCATTGAAAATAAGGTTAGGATTGATAAAGTACCACCCTTGTCGTAAATGTTTAGCGATGATTTGAGCGCTTTCTAGTTCGGTTAAACCACATGCGAAAGTAGGAAGAGAAAGTGCTATTTTTTTCTTTATTGGCTTCGAGAAAGTCGTCTAAAGCTAGTTTATCTAATGGTACTAGATCTTTGCTTATTCCTTTTTCCTGCAGCATCCAGACTAGTACTCCAAAAGCTTTTATTCCTGCTGTTTTTAATTCAAAAGTTAGAGCAATATTATTTGTGAATAGTTTTATAAACTCTTGCGAATCCACTCATCGAAAAGTCGTTACATGAGTGCCTTGCATTTCACCAGTTGATTGATTGATTAAAACATTATCGTCACGTCCTAATCTTGATAATCGTATTCGTTGATTTTTTATAGGAACAGTCATTCCCTCAATAAATGGATTTTCTTCATATCGAATAGCTTTTATTTTTTTCATATAACGAATAGCCCTCCAAACAGAATACTCCAAAATATAACGCTATTGTGTTGCAAGTTCATGTGCTTGTTTTAAAGAAACATTTCTCAGTGTGCGCAAGCCTATTTCATAAGATTGCTTGTGAAATGGTATAAAGGACTTCTTATGAATGGTATAAAATCCATACTACCGTTATTAATAAAGGTATAAGTATTTATTAAAGGTATAAGTCAGTATTATCATTCTATTTTCAAGCTTCTCATGTTGCCGACAATCTTTTCACTTGAAAATGCAGAGGTATTTTTATTGCTTATCTTGAGGGTTTTTATGCATAAACCAATATCTCTTATGACACACAACAAGTGCTGTTGATTGATTCATCATAAATATAAAGAAAATATGCAATAAGCAAATTACACCTTATCTTTTATTTAAGATATAATATAATAAATTATGATTATAAATCAAAGTATTAATATGCATGCCAAAAGATATTTTTTGTAAAAATATTTATCAGAGTTATATGTCGTATTTTTCTATTTAGGCATTTAAAAGAAAGAGGAATGTCATTTTACTTTTCATCTGTTTTTTTGCATATTGAGATCATAGTCTTATATAAGCACTAACGTTGTGCATTTATAAACTCTTAAAGAAGTTAAGGTATTGGAGGAATATCACTTTAGTTTCTAAATATAGAAAAAACAGCAAAGCTTGCTTTAAAGCAAGCTACAACAGTAAAAAAGTTTTATAATAAATCCTCTCTTATTTTTTCAATGTTTTTTTCATGCTGAGTGTAGCTATAATTTGCAGCACAATTTATAATTGTCAGCCTATCCTGTTGTACCATAAAAGACTGACATTTGAGGTGCGATAACATAAGGCATGTAAGTTTTGACAAAGTATTTTGAAAGCACATGGTGAATATCTAGGGTAAGCCTTATATAATTGAATCACATAAGTTGTTATCAAGTGGAACGAACTCAATAAAAATCTGGATTGTTTACAGATCAGATTGGGTAGAATCTTTGTCCTTTAAGATGTGTGGAGAAAAAATTGTCAGTGTAGGGATAAACACGGATAAAGGTTGTATTAATCCAGATTCATCATCATAATCCGTGGCAATTTTTTCAAACCTTGATGCTCTCTCTTTTAGGATTCACAACACTTATGAATGTTTCAACACTTATTTGAGGAAGGGAAGGGATTTTTGAAGTTTCATTGTGAGAGTCAATTGCATTCAACAAAATAGCGAGTAAAGTTTTCATCTAAATTCAAGAAGTTTATTTTCAATAAACCATAAAATTCTCTGCCAATTCTTGGTTGAAGTAATACTTTTTCTTGGTAACAAGTCTTTTTTATAAATGGAGCATTAGCTTCTATCCATTTTTTATTTCAAGTCTTATTTAAGGATCTAGAAATTAGGAGGTATGTTTTTTGAACTGGATATTATGAAGTTTTTTATAAAACCCATGTTCTTTTTCTAGCAATTCTTTTTGAGTACCTTGTTCAATCAGTTGTCCATCTTGTATGACCACAATTTTATGAGCACGAGCAATCGTTGAAAGGCGATGAGCAATAATGATCGTTGTGCGTCCTTTGGTAAGGTGATGAATGGCTTCATTAATTTGTGCTTCGGTGTGTGAATCGAGCGCACTTGTTGCTTCATCAAGAATCAGAATTTCACTATCGTGAATCATTGCTCTAGCGATAGCGAGTCGTTGTTTTTGTCCTCCTGAAAGATTACAGCCATTATCACCTATCTGTGTATCATAACCATTTGGCAAACTCATAATAAAGTCATGAGCATTTGCTGCTTTTGCTGCTTCGATAATTTCGTCATCACTAGCTCCTTCTTTTCCAAGTCCGATATTATATTTAACAGTTCCTTGAAAGAGAAAAGTGTCCTGTCCTACATAGGCCATCAGATTTCTCAGAGAGCGAAATGTCGTGTAGCGGATGTCTTGATCATTAATCAATATGCGTCCTTTTGTGGGGTCATACAGGCGCATAATAAGGTTGATAAGGGTTGACTTTCCCGAACCGGATGGTCCCACCAATGCTGTCATTTTTCCAGCTTCTATTTCTAGGTTGATATCTTTTAATATCATTTTGTTATCAGTGTAGGCAAAAGAAACATGTTCGAAACGAATAGTTCCTTGCGTTTTATTCAGATCTTTAGCTTCTTTATGTTCTATAACTGTAAGGGGACAATCGAGTATTTCAAACATCGTACGGATATTGACCAAGCCAGATTCAATTTTGACACGTACATTTGCTAGTCTTTTTGCGGGTTCATAAGCTAAAAGTAAAGCAACAATGAAGGACATAAATTCACCTTGAACACCTGCGCGTTGGGTTGCAAGATAACCGGAAAAACAAATAATACCTGCAATGGCAACACCCGTGAGTGTTTCCATAATCGGATTAGTAATAGCTTCGAGTGTTGCAATATTGTTTGTTTGTTTTTCAACATCACAAATGGCTTTGTCCATCCGTTTTTTCATGACTTCTTCTAGTGAAAAGGCCTTAATGACTCGAATACCAACAGCTGTTTCCTGTACGATTTTGATAATTTCACCAAGTGAAAGGAGCTCTTTTTCCATCAGGCTGCGAACGCGTTTTAAAGCCATTCGAACGCCTAAAAAAGCTAATGGTCCTACGATTAAAGTAATGGAGATTAACACAAAGTTTTGAATGAACATGACAAGCAACAGACCACTAACGGAAAGCAAATCACGTACAAAAGTTGTAATAATAGTATCAATGATATTACGTACGGCTGTCGCATTATGAGTTACACGAACAAGAAGATCAGATGAAGTGTTATTATGATAAAAGGAGACTCCTTGTTCCATAAGTCGTGCAAAAATTTTACGCTGTTGTTCAGCAATGATACTATTTCCTGCTTTGTTTAGAAAGTAAGTTTGGGAAAAAGTTGCAACTCCTTTGAGAATAAAGATAAAAGCAATGAAGCTAGAAATCAAAACAATCATAGGAAAATTTTGTGCATCAATAATCTGATTAACAACATCACGCATAATCCATGCACTGGTTGCCGTGGTACAAGAAATGATGATCATTGAGAAAATAGCCGCACTGTACCAACGCATATGTTTACGAAAATTTTCTCGCAAAAGGCGGATAATAAGATGTTTATCAAAAGAGGAAATTTGTTTTTTAGCCATGAAGTGCTTCCATATTCTCTCATTATTTTATGCAAGATTGAAACATTCTTAATTAAAAAGCCCCTTAATCTTTTTTAAAAAAATAACCTTTTCTTTCAAGGTTCATCACATCAATTTCACGACGGCGAGAGTGAAGAATGTAGTGCAAAGTTATCTGTGACAGGTATAATGAAAATTCGTTGTTCATCATTATCTTTAGTTCAATAAAAGTACCGGCGAGTTTCACCATTGTATTTACCAATTCCCATATTGTGATAGCCTTTGGCACTTGAAATGGCTCACAAAAAATATTTCTGCTTTTTAAATAATTTTTATGTATCGTCTCCATTTGTAATGTATAAGCAAACAATTCTGCTGCATTACATGATAAGAGAGCTTGAAATAAGCAGACCTTACGATGCTTAAGCTTTCTCATTTAATATGCAAAATAACGAATTCTTCTTATAAATCGATAAAGCATTATTAAACTCTTAAAAGGATTTATACACATTTATAAAAGCTTAAAAGCACCACAAAAACTCTATGTGGTGCTTCTAAATAATATCATACGCTCATGTTGACGAGTTGCATGCAAATATTATTCCAATGCAAAACTATTTAGGTGCTATCACCATCATCATTTGTCGGCCTTCAAGCTTTGGCTCCAATTCGATTTTGGCAATTTCACTTGTATCTTCTTTCACACGCTGAAGAAGCTTTAATCCAAGATCTTGGTGAGCCATCTCACGACCACGAAAACGCAAAGTAATCTTTACTTTATCCCCATGATCAATAAAGCGATGAACAGCCTTGAGTTTGACTCCATAATCATGGACATCAACATTTGGGCGCATCTTAATCTCTTTGATTTCGATGACTTTTTGCTTCTTACGCGTTTCAGCAGCTTTTTTTTGGGTTTGATATTTTAATTTGCCCAAATCGATGATTTTACATACGGGCGGCTCCGCATTTGGTACAATTTCAACCAAATCAAGTCCCGCATCTGCAGCCATAGCAAGAGCTTCTTGTATCGCAACAATTCCCTGATGTTGTCCCTCATCATTGATAAGCTGAACATGAGGCACTCGGATATCCTGATTTGAACGTGGTCCGTCTTTTTGGGTAGGTGTCATTTTAAACGGTTTACGAATGGTTTATGCTCCTTAATTTTGATTCAACTACAGTTAGTTTAATATACAATTATGCACCTAAAAACAACTATAATTCGCGCCTTTTTCATTATTTGATTTATTACTTTTTGGAATGATTTAGATTATAAAAGTTTTTCTCTTAATTTAAAGAAATTGTTTTATGGAGGTTACAGAATCATGGATCAAAATATTCCTTGTCAGTTTTTTTCGTTTGAGAACACTCCACTTGCAGTACGCTATCGCAAGGGGCGCCAATCTCCAGGTTTGGTGTGGCTTCATGGCTATCTATCTGATATGTCAGGGGATAAGGCGATGTTGGTTGATAGTTTTGCTCAGAAGAATGATTTGTCTTGTTTACGTTTTGATTACTCTGGACATGGAGAATCGGGTGGTGATTTTTTTCAAGGAACGATTTCACGCTGGGTTAAAGAAAGTTTAGCGGTTTTTGAAAATTATTGTGAGGGGCCACAAATTTTGATTGGCACCTCTATGGGCGGGTGGATTGCGCTAAAGCTTGCTATGATGCTAGCACAAAAAAATAAGAAGCTTGCTGGCATGGTCTTGATTGCGCCAGCTCCTGATTTTACACAAACATTGGTAGAACCAAAATTAGGCCCAGAAGAATGGAAGATTTTGGAAGAAAAAGGCTATATTGAACGACCTTCTGTTGATGATACAGAGCCAATGCCCTTTACAAAAACATTGATTGAAGATGGACGCGAAAATTGTGTTATGAAAGAATGCATTGATGTTGGGTGTCCAGTCCATATTCTACAAGGGATGGAAGATGAAGATATTCCCTATCAGCATACATTGACTTTACTTGATCATTTACCTCTCCATGATGTAACATTGACACTTGTTCGTGATGCTGATCATCGCTTTTCTCGTCCACAAGATTTAGATTGCCTTGAAACAGTATTGAGATCTTTTATTAATCAGATTAATGCAAAATAAGGGGTATATTTATTGATGAAGATAAAAATATATGAGCATTTCTAAACAGCATTTTATTTTTTCTGATCGCTCTGTACCTGTACGGGTACGGGAAAATAAGAATGCGCGCCGTCTTACCTTACGTATTGATGCCAGCAGTCAAGAGATTTGTGTAACAACACCACCAGCGATAAGTCTCTGTACGATTCAAAGTTTTATTGAAAAGCATCGATCTTGGATTGAGGCACGTCTTGCTCGTATACAAATCTCTCATGAAAATGCTTATCTCAAAGAGGGGGCAATGATTCCTTTATTAGGTGTTTCCCATACCATAAAGCATAGAGAAGGGCGTGGGGTAACAGAAATCATTACAGCAGATGCGGAGCAAGGGCCTGAAATTATTGTTTATGGTCAATTAGAATACCTTCCAAGACGCATCGCTGACGTTTTGAAAAAACAAGCAGCACATATTATAACACCTTTGGTGGCACATTATGCCCATAAAGTAGAGCGTAAAGTCAAATCAATTTGTTATAAAGATACGAGAAGTCGTTGGGGGTCTTGTTCAATAGATAAGCGTCTTTCTTTTTCTTGGCGCCTTGTTATGGCACCAAAAGAAGTTGTGGAATATGTTGTTGCTCATGAGGTTTCTCATCTTGTTGAAATGAATCACGGTCCAAGATTTTGGGCTCTTTGTGAAGAACTATGTCCTGATAGTAAAACGTATCGTTCTTGGTTGAAGGAAAATGCTCATAGATTGCAAGCAATTAATTTTGATTCATATAATGTAGAGGTGTAAAAAACTTTCCAATGAAGGCAATATTTAACGGAACTTTTTGTTGAGTGTTTTGTTATGTGTGTACTTGCTCATGCATAATGAGGAAGCCATTGAAGCTCTCAGCACGATTGTTCTCCCCTGCTTGGTTTGCTGAGTGTCTTCAATGTTTTTGCTTTATCTTTTTTGTAATTCAGCGTAATAATCTTAAGTTACGATAACTTATAAAAAATGGGAAGGGGAGCTTATGCCTGTTCTTACAGATCCACTTCAGCTGTTACAGAGACTTATCCGTTGTCCTTCTGTTACTCCTCATGAAGCAGGGGCTTTATCAGCTTTGGAACAATTTTTGAAAAAAATGGGATTTCATGTCGAGCGCCCTATTTTTACGGATAAAAATACAGATAATGTTGAAAATCTTTATGCAAAAATGGGAAATGAAGGGCCTCATCTTATGTTTGCAGGCCATACAGATGTCGTACCACCAGGTGCATTGGAAGATTGGACTTATTCACCTTTTGAAGCTGTCATAGATCAGGGGAAATTATATGGGCGGGGTGCTGTTGATATGAAGGGCGGAATCGCTTGTTTTATTGCGGCGCTAGCGCGAGTTCTTGAGAAACGACCCATTAAAGGAATGGTCAGTTTTTTGATTACCGGTGATGAAGAGGGACCTGCTGTTAATGGTACCGTCAAACTCCTTAAATGGGCAGAAAAAAAAGGCGAAAAATGGACTGCGGCTCTTGTGGGGGAACCAACAAGTGTAAAGACTGTTGGGGATGTCATCAAAATTGGTCGCCGCGGATCGATTTCTGGTGTCATGACCGTGAAAGGTCGCCAAGGTCATGTTGCTTTTCCAGAGCGGGCTGCTAATCCTTTGCCTTTGGCAAGTAAGCTTATTCAAGCATTGACACAAACTGCTTTAGATAAAGGGACAGAGAATTTTCAGCCCAGTAATTTAGAGCTAACAAGCATCGATACCGGTAATTTAGCGGTCAATGTTATTCCAGCGCAGACAACAGTTCATTTTAATATACGCTACAATGATCTTTGGACAAAAGAAACACTGATGAAGGAAATTGAAAAGCGTCTTGCTTTGGTGCAATCAAAAAACAATGGTGATCAATATCCCTCTTATCAGCTTGAATGGATTCCAAGCTTAGGAGATGTTTTTTTGACCAAAAATGATAAGCTCATTCAAACTCTATCCAATGCTATTAAAAGTGTAACAGGGAATATACCAGAATGTTCCACTTCTGGTGGTACTTCAGATGCGCGATTTATTAAGGATTATTGCCCAGTGGTTGAATTTGGCTTACCAGGGCAAACGATGCATATGGTAGATGAGTGTGTAGCCCTTGATGCAGTGGAAGCTCTTACTACTATTTATGAGCGTTTTATTGTTGATTTTTTTGCATAAAGAAATGATTGCTGGTTCAAAAATACCTTTATCTTATCGTGCCAAAAGACATTGCTATTTGAGGTGTGGTGATATGAGATACGTAAGACTTAATATATTAAGTGGTTTTAGAATAAGTGGTGAATATTCTTAAGTTGGGATTCTTGCCTGTAGAGTCTTTAGTTTAAGTGAATTACATAATTGGAAAGCCAAGTGAGATCTGCTTGAAGAAGCAGAACTTTTTACAGACCATATTGGATTAAAAATATTCGTTCTTTCATGTGTAGAAAGGAAGTCAATACGCAATCATATATGGAAAACAATGAATATTATATCATCATTGTGTGATGACAGGTTGAAGCCATAAAGACACACAAAAACATGCTGCTATTGTAAAAAGGTTGTACAACATAAATGCGCTCATTCACAGTTCATGTCTTAATATGGTTTCTGCACTTCATAAAAGGTACTTCTTGTTTCAATTAGCCTCTCTTAGAATAAAGCCCATAGGAAACGCGTTTTAAGTTTGTTTTATTTCATATATTTTGCCTTGCTTTTTTGTCCCCAAGAACTTTCGTTGCAAAATCATTACGAGATAGAAGGTGAGCTTATTTAATCAGCTTTAATATTAGTTATGATAAAGATACACAGAAATTCTTTTGTAGCATCACGTTGACTTCTTTAGCCAAGGATTGTCCTAGTATTATTCTCAATTTTTTAATAAAATAACCTGAAAGGATGCGTACAGACACTCATAAGCATGTCCGCATACAAGTAAGATTATATGGGATTAATATCGTTTCGCTCGCTAACAAAGCAATCTGGATTCATATCTAGTATATTTGCCATTTGAGTGCATTATTTGTTTAATAAAGCTCATGATTTTACTGTGATCTATAAATCAACACCAATCATACAGCCGCGTATCTCAAATAAATTATTGGTTCAGTATTTTTGCGACAACAGCTTTTACATGCCAAAATAGGATAAAAGTATTGTGTATATCTATTTTTTGTAATCTCTGAAACAGACATACAACCTGATTGAGGAAAAATATAAAGGTATAAAGGTGAAAATCAGCGTGCTTTTTTACACTCCTTTTTTATTCGGTTTTACGGTTTTCAAAATTATCTAGAGCAATATCTTTTTAAATAATCAGAGATCGATACATGGTTTTATGCTTATTTCCCTGGTTCTTGAAATGGTGCCACGATTTCATAAAGAACCATACATTATCGCATTATGCATTCACATACTTGTTTTAAAGAAATTTCCTCAATGTTTGTCACATTCGTGCCACTACGGTGCTTATGAATAGTGTACCGTGAAGTGTATAAAGTCTACAGTGCCTCACCATCTTTACGTTTATGAAAAAGAAAGTTAGACCACCACACACTATTTCTAGCTCAAAATATTGCGATAGCTTTTAGCACTTAAGGTTGTTCATAAGGGGCTTTTTTTACTTCTTTTTTACAGATTTTATCCATACGCTTCTCTACTTTTAAGGTGTAAGCAAATGGTGGTAACTAATTTACTATAAATAGTTTTGAAATGAGAGAATCTCACGATATTCTAATCTCACCTTTGCTATGAAAAATGATGATTATGATTAAAACAAGTATGTTGTTATAAAAACTTTAGTTTGCGAGTTGGCTGATAATGTGATCAAGAACAATACGTCCTTTGGTTGTCGCTTTTAAGCGTTGGTTATCCACCATTTCTATCAATTCTTGGTGTTGTAAATCGACCAGTTTTTCCATTGGGATGCGTTTAGGGTTTAAGGTTTCATAGCGTATAAGTTCTAAGCCTTCGCAAAGGCGTAATCCCATAAGGAGCATTTCATTTGCCTGTTGTTCAGTGGTTAAATGTTCTGTTTCAATACAGCCATGTCCTATTGTTTCTACCAAATTAAGCCACTGTTCGGGATGCTTTTCATTTATTGTGACATAACGTTCGCGGTTTTCAAGGTGTGATGACAATGTTTTTGAACAGGAAGAGGAATGATTCGGTGCGTGCTCAATGAAACGTCCATGTGCTCCTGGACCAAAGCCTGCATATTGGTGATAACGCCAATAAAGAAGATTGTGTGCTGATTCAGCACCGGGCATTGCGTGGTTTGAGATTTCATAGGCAGGAAGCCCATGCAATGTCGTTATTTCTTGGGTAAGATGATACAGATCTGCTGCTAGCCCTGATGGGGGAAGGATAAGTCTTCCTGCATCATGAAGCCGTTTAAAGGCGGTTCCTTCTTCGATTGTCAATTGATAAAGAGAAAGATGGTCCGCTGCCAAATTAATTGCTTGTACAAGTTCAGATTTCCATTGCTCAAGGGTTTGTTCGGGGCGGGCATAAATGAGATCAAAGGATAAACGTGGAAAAATTTGCCTTGCTAAAGCAATGGCATAAAGAGCTTGTTCCACATTATGGAGTCGACCAAGTTTGCGCAATGCTTTATCATTGAGCGCTTGTATCCCTAGAGATAAGCGGTTAACACCTGCTGCACGGTATCCACGAAAGCGCTCTGCCTCTACACTGGATGGATTAGCTTCTAATGTAATTTCAACTTTATCATCAACTACCCATTTTTTTGCAAGTGCTTGCAATAGGGCATCGACAGTTTGCGGCTCCATAAGAGAAGGAGTTCCGCCACCAATAAAAATACTTGTAATATGGCGTGGGCCTATTTTGTGGTATTGCGTTTCTATTTCGCGCTTAAAGGCGGTGACAAAACGTGGTTGATCAACACCATGGATGCGAACATGCGAATTAAAGTCACAATAAGGACATTTAGCTGCGCAAAAGGGCCAATGAATGTAAATGCCAAAAGGTTCATTCATGAGAATGCTAAAAGGTTTTCTGCCAAAAGTTTGAAAGCACGTGCGCGATGTGAAAGAGGCGGAATATCATTACTTTTCCAGTTGTGTTTTTGCTCTGTTGACATTTCTCCAAAGGTATTTTCATGTCCATCTGGTAAAAAAATAGGATCAAAACCAAAGCCTTTGTCTCCCCGTGGAGGCCAAATGAACGTTCCTTCAACGCATCCGCGGAAGTAATCTGCATAAGCATCAGGCCATGCAATGCAAATGACGGATATAAAACGGCATTTTCGTTGGCTTTTTTCTCGCGCTCCGACTTTTTGGAGTTCATTTTCTATTTTTTTCATAGCTTTTGGAAAATTACGTGTACCATCGGCTTGAATTGCCCAATCAGCAGTATAAACGCCTGGCGCACCCTCCAATGCATCTACCTCTAAGCCTGAATCATCAGAGAGGGCAGGAAGTCCTGTCTTTTTTGCTGCTGAAAAAGCTTTAATATAAGCATTTTCTTCAAATGTTTTTCCCGTTTCTTTTGGTTCTGGCAAGCCCAGTTCTTTTGCCGATTGTATTATTAAACCGAAAGGCTTAGTTAAAGTAGTGATTTCATGCAATTTGCCGGTGTTATGTGTAGCAATGACAAGTTTTTTATCTGCGATGCTTCTCATATAGATTTCTCCAAAAATGAAAGGGGAATTGTTTTTGTGCTAAAAACCGGCTTAAACGCTCAGACACACACATTCTGCTTGATTTTACATAATATGATTATTTTACACGTTTTATGATATTTTATTCCAATAAAATTTTTTATCTTGTATGAAGATAACCTTGCAAAGATATGAAAGACATGTCTTTTTTATGATAGCATTTTTATGGTAAATTTCCAATTTTTTGTTTGCTCTAAAGGATAAAATTTTCTATTTACAGCGGTTTTTGAACAATCCAGATTATCTTGGCAAGTTCCTACAGCAGACCACTTTACAGATCAACTCTTAATCTTAAATATTTCTCACACACTCTAACAAAAAATACCTCCTGCGTAATTTATCAATCGTCACTCTGAAGCTAGCATTTTACGGGTCAATAGGATAATATGTTTTTATACTACTTTAGACTATTTGACCAAACCTTGGCAAAACTTATATAAGAGATGAGGATTTTAAAAGTAGTGAAACAATTGTGATGAAGCACAAACCTATTGATAATGAACTAAAATATCTTGATGAACGTTCGCGTGATATTTTTCGCCATATTGTTGAAGCTTATCTTAATGATGGTGAACCTGTGGGGTCACGCAATCTTTCGCGGCTTTTACGACAGACATTATCGCCTGCGACGATTCGCAATGTGATGAGTGATCTTGAACATCTCGGTTTGATTTATGCACCACATGTTTCTGCGGGCAGAATGCCGACACAATCAGGTTTACGCTTTTTTGTGGATGCATTTATGGAAGCAGGTGATTTGCCAAACGAAGAGCGAGAAAATATTGAAATGCAAGTCAAAGAGGCTGGTCGTGCACAATCGGTTGAACATTTTCTTGTTCAAGCAAGCCGAGTTCTTTCAGATCTTTCACGTGGGGCAGGGCTTGTTTTAGCAACAAAACAAGAAGGAACATTGAAACATATTGAATTTGTGCGCCTTGATAGAGAGCACGCTCTTGCCGTTTTGGTGACTCAACAAGGTGAAGTTGAAAATCGTATTGTTCATTTGCCAGAAGGGGTTACCCATGCACAATTGACGGAAGCAACGAATTTTCTCAATGCCCATATCCAAGGGCGTACATTGAGTGAAGCTAAAGGGGAAATTGCCCGCTTATGCGCAGAAACACGGGCTGCACTTGATGACTTATCGAATCATCTTGTTGAAACGGGATTAGCTCTTTGGGGTGGAGAAGGTGCTGATCATAAAATACACCTCATTGTTCGCGGGCGTAGCAATTTACTTGAAGATGTGAAAGCAGAAGAAGATTTAGAACGGTTACGCCATTTGTTTGATGATCTTGAAACGCGTGAGAGTATGGCACAGCTTCTCGATTTAACGGATGAAGGTTCTGGGGTTAGAATTTTTATTGGTTCAGAAAATAAGTTATTTTCACTTTCTGGTTCTTCCTTAGTTGTAGCACCTTATCGTGATTCACAACAAAGAGTCATTGGTGCTTTAGGCGTTATTGGTCCTACACGGCTTAATTATGCAAGGATTGTGCCCATGGTTGATTATACAGCTCAACTTGTGTCACAGTTATTGCGTTAAAATGATGCAGGTAAGTATTTGTACTATAAAAGCTCATTGTATTATATACATCGATACCCCTTGATTTTTGTCTATAGAATTTCGATATCGAGAATAACGAATCTTATGAAGGAATAAAATTTTTATGTCTGATGAAAAAAACAAATTTACTGACGCTTCATTTGAAAATTGTGATTTAAAAAATCCAGCTGATCGTAATACACTTAAACAGGCAGCCGATGAATTTTTAAAAACACATAAAACAGAGGAACACGAAGACGTTGAAAAAGAAAGCAATGAGGTTAGTGATCTTTTAGTGTCTTTGCAGGATGAAAATAAAGAACTGAAAGATCAGCTTTTACGTCTTGTTGCAGATATGGAAAATCTTCGACGCCGTACTATGCGAGATGTGGCGGATGCAAAGGCTTACTCCATTGCTAATTTTGCACGGGATATGTTATCGGTTTCTGACAATCTCAATCGTGCTTTGGAAGCTATTCCAGAAGGGGCGCGGGAAAGTGATGCTGGTTTGAAATCATTGGCAGAAGGCGTTGAAATGACTGAGCGTGCCATGATGGCAGCATTAGAACGTCATGGGGTGCAAAAAATCCATCCAGAGGGGCAAAAATTTGATCCTCATTTTCATCAAGCGATGTTTGAAATTCCTAATGCCGATGTTCCAGATAATACTGTTCAACAAGTTGTTCAGGCAGGTTATATTATCGGGGAAAGGGTGCTTCGTCCAGCTATAGTGGGTGTAGCTAAAGGAGGAGCAAAAGAAGCTTCTGTTGAAACTGATTCGGCTTAAAACACATCAAGAAATATACCCACAGCGCAAAAGATGTAGCATTGTATGCATTGCTACATTCACGAAGCGTTCTGACAAAGAAGATTCTAAAGGGTGTTACAAACACCCTTTTATCTTTGAAGAGCCCAACTTCCTTTTACAATGTATGGAGCATCGCTTGAAGGAGATGGAGACAACAATAAAACAAAATGATCAACCTCAAAAGGAGGAAATAAAAAGTCGCCTCGAGAAGACAGATAAGAAGGGAGGTCTTCAGGTTTAATATCGAGCAATCTCGCAAGAGTAATATGCGGAGTAAATGGTTTTTCATCAGGCTCTAAGTGCAGTTTGCTCCGGATACATTGCATTTTTTCATGCAACAGGTTGAGAGTTTCACAAGGTTCAATGCGAACCACAAGGGAATGGGGAGCATTTTCTGAACCAAAAACTTCAAAACCTTTTGTTTGTAGCATAAAAGGAGGGAGCTTTATTGTATCAAAAGCACGCATAATTTCCTTTGCTAAGGTGCTTTCAATTTCACCAAAAAAAGACAAAGTGACATGAAAATTCTGCGGGTTGATCCACTGCGCCTGTGGTAAGCCATTTTGCAACGACACAAGTTGTTGTGTTGTTTGTTGAGGAATCTGAAGGGCACTAAACAGACGGTCCATGGTATCTCCTTACAATGAAAAGATGCCATCGCAAGCGCAATGGCGAACAACGAGGGTAAAGCCGCACATCGCCAAATATTAAGACAATGATGTAGAAAAATAATGTCTAAATAATGTCTATAATAAATTAAATGCATAAAGCTTAAAATCTTAAAAGAGCGGTTATGATGCCCACAAAAGTCATATTGGTGTGCATTTTATTACAAAGGCGTGCAATTGATCATTGTTTGCTCTTTCATTATAAACACAACAACGCAGATGTTTTTAAGAGAAAAGCCAATCAATACAACGATAGAGAACCTCCTCCTCATTTCAAGGATAACCATCATTCTTTTTTGTGAGAAGCTTTAATTTTCCTCTCCAAAGTTGTTATTGATGAGCTTTTCAAGAGCATTAAGAGCATCTGTTGCTTCTGGTCCTGAAACACGAATGGTAAGGTTGCAACCAGATGAAGCCGCTAGCATCATAAGTCCCATAATTGATGATCCGCCAACGATTTTTCCGTCCTTTTCAACTTCAACAGTAACATTAAAATTGTCAACAGTTTGTACAAATTTTGCAGAAGCACGTGCATGCAACCCACGTTTATTACAGATATTGAAATGACGACTTATACATGGGAGGGTATCTTTGGAAAACATGGGTATTTTATTATCCGCTATAAAATCATACTTGGTACATTAATATATTTACGCCCTGCTTCTTGTGCTATTCTTAACGCGTCTGATAATGAAATATCAGGACATTTGCGAATAGAAATCAGTTTAATAAGCATGGGCAAATTAACACCCGCAATCATTTCAACGCGTCCTTTTTCAATAGCAGGAATCGCTATATTTGATGGTGTCCCACCGAATACATCTGTTAATATGATGACGCCATGATCCGTATCTGTATCGGTTACTGCGGCTATAATATCACCTCGGCGCTGATCTATATCGTCATCGGGATAAACGCATATTGTTGCGAACTTTTCTTGTACTCCAACAACATGTTCCACGGCATGTAAAAATTCGACAGCCAGCTCACCGTGCGTTACAAGCACGAGTCCAATCATTTACGCAAACTCCTGTTAACTAATAAGATCCAACCATATTGGTGGGAAAGACATTGTACAAGGCTTTGTCTTGCTGCCAAGAAAAATTTGCAAAAAAAAGGCAAAAATTGTGATTTTTTTATCTTTAGAAAAAAATTAGACAGATTTTTGCCATATTTTTCTAAACAAAAATGCTTCAATAGCTTGACAAATGGCTGTACAATCGGCTTCACGAAGAGAGGGGAGTTTTAAAAGAGGAATGTGCAAATTTTCAAATTGAAAAGTTTTATTTGTGGAAAAACGTTCATATTCCGGACCAAGAAAAATAACACAATCGATAATTGTGTGCTTTTCGAATTCTATCATATAAAGACCAACGCCACGAATCTCGATACCGCCCTCTAGATTATCAGGAGTGTATCCGTGAAGCTTTCCATTTTCCGCACGCAACATTGTATAATCATCACTGATAAGCTTCGCTTCACGTTTTGACCACTCAGCGCGGTCAAGCAAAGAAAGGGTAAGGGTTGATTTTCCTGATCCTGATGGACCTATAATTAACAGCCCCTTGCCGCCCAGTTGAAGGCAATTTGCGTGGAGTATTTCACATTTTGTTTTCATGCCTTTTACTTTGGATAAAAGATTTATTTAGCGAGGGGAAGCATAATAGTAAAACGTGCACCAGTTTTACACTTTCCAAGTGTCGGATCAATAATATTTTCGGCTGTAATTGTTCCGTTATGAGCCTCGATGATTTGCCGACTAATAGAAAGGCCAAGTCCAGAGTTTTGTCCAAAAGCATCTTCGTTTGGTCGATCTGTATAAAAACGCTCAAAAATTCGTTCAATATTTTCTGAACGAATGCCTGGGCCATTATCTTCAATGGTTAAAATAAGGGTTGAAGCATGACTTTTCATAGTAATGCAAATTTTGCCACGATTTCGAGGAATAAAAGAGCGTGCATTTTCAAGAAGATTTGAAATCACTTGCCCTAAACGGAGTTCATGCCCCAATACAAGATAGGCTTTTCCATGAGGACGTGGGACAATATTAAGGCTTATATCAATGGTTTGCGTATTACGATACACTTCCTGAACAGCATGAACAAGACTTTCCAAAAGCGGAGTCATATCAACAATCTCTGCGGTTTCTCGTGCAAGCTCTGCATCGAGCCGCGATGCATCAGAAATATCTGTAATCAACCGATCAAGACGGCGCACATCATGTTGAATAATTTCAAGCAATTTCTCTTGTGCTTCTTCATTTTTAGCCAGAGGAAGCGTTTCAACAGCACTGCGTAGAGAGGTGAGAGGATTTTTTAATTCGTGGCTTACATCAGCAGCAAAGCGTTCAATGGCTTCAATACGCATATAAAGGGCATTGGTCATATCACGAATAGAAGTTGAAAGGTGACCAATTTCATCTTCACGCATTGAAAAATCAGGGATTTCTACACGCTGATTATTGCCATTACGCACTCGATTAGCCGAGGCAGATAATTTACTTAATGGATGGGCAATCGTATGGGCCAAAAAGAGAGAAAGAACCAAAAGTACGCTGCCTACAACGGCAAAAACTTTAAAGATAACCAGTCTTTCGCCTTTTACAATGTTATCAATATCGGAACCAGTGGTTGAAAGAAGAAGAGCTCCAACCACTGCACGATAGCGTTGAACAGGAACGGCAACAGAAACAATTAATTGACCTTGTCTGTTGCGTCTTTTAGCCGTAGCAAGAGATCCGTTTAATGCGCGGTACACTTCTGGATAAGCAATACCACTGATTTTGGTTTGTTCTCTGTCAAGAGCAATACCTTTGCCATAAAATGCGCTTGAATACCATGAAGTAAGGCGATCCCACATGTTTTGTTCTGTTTTAAGTGGGGGTAAATCATAACTAAAAACTTCTCCACTAGAATAAAGAACGCGCGAATCAAGAAGGAGAGTAGCATCACGATCATAGATACGTGCTCTTGTCGTTTTAGGTGTGATGAGACGCCGTAAAAGAGGGGCAACTTGCTCAGGGTTAATAGGAAAATCCCAAGAATCGGTTGATTGAGGGGCGGGTGTAATGCTTTCACCAGTCTGTAACTCTAAGAGTTTTTGGGGGTCAATGAGGATAGAATTTGTATCTACTGTTGCAGAAGCAGCAATAGCCCCAGCAATAATTTTTCCTTGGGTACATAAACTTTTAATTTTTGCTTCAATTAAACCATCACGAAATTGGTTAAGGTATAAAATGCCTGTAACTAAAACGGCAAGAGCAGCAATGTTTAATATAACAATGCGACGTGTGAGGCTGGAAAAAAGCAATTGTCTAAAGAGACGTTGTGTTCGAAGATGCAAACGAGCAAACATAAGAAATGGTGTTGAGGATGTACCATTAACGGTTGTTGTTTGTAAAGTTTCCAGTTGAGAATTATCTGTCATCGATTTGATTGCCGTTCAAATTTTTGCGACAAAGTAGTTTTACACCTCGTGGAAACGATAACCTACACCATAAAGTGTTTCAATCATTGCAAAATCATCATCCACTTGTTTAAACTTTTTACGCAGACGCTTAATGTGACTATCAATGGTGCGATCATCTACGTAGACTTGATCACTATAGGCAGCATCCATTAAAGCATCACGACTTTTTACAACTCCTGGTCTTTGTGCTAAAGTTTGCAGAATCAAAAATTCCGTAACGGTTAAAATAACAGGTTTATCTTTCCATGTACAGGTGTGGCGTTCTTGATCCATCACAAGATCTCCACGTTTGAGAGAAGAGGTGGAAGAAGTTCCTGTAGAAAGCGGTTGGTTACGTGCATTAGAACGGCGCAAAATGGCTTTCACGCGTTCAATAAGAAGACGTTGGGAGAAAGGTTTAGTAATAAAATCATCAGCTCCCATTTTGAGACCAAATAATTCATCAATTTCATCATCTTTAGAGGTAAGAAAAATAACTGGAAGATCAGATTTTTGACGCAAACGACGCAAGAGTTCCATTCCATCCATTCGGGGCATTTTAATATCAAAAATAGCTAAGTGTGGAGGGTGAAGTGTGAGACCCTTAAGTGCAGATGCTCCATCTGTATAGCTTTCAACCCGATATCCTTCTGTCTCAAGCGCAAAAGATAAAGATGTCAAAATATTGCGATCATCATCAACAAGTACAATCGTTTGCGTGATTGTTGGTGTATCTTTCATGGTTTCTTAGACCTTTCTATTGCTGTGGTAGCAAATTACCCACACTTATTTATATGGGAGTTCATATTTTTTTTGCAAAACAAATATGATACAAATTGTAGTAAAGTAAAAAACCTTTTGTCATTACTGTAAAATCTTGTTTTGCTTTCATAATTTATAATGTTTCTACGTCTATTAAGATCCTTTCGTTTGAGAGAAAATTTTCATAAAGGCTTTTTTTATCAAAGTTTATTATTGTATTTGTTCCATAATTGAACAGGTATAGTTTTGATTATTGAAGTTTAGAAAATCTGCCTATGTGTTTTAAGAGCAAAGAAAAGAATGTGGCAACATATGCACAAAAATTTGTTTCTGCTACACGAAAGGAGGTTGTAATGGGATTTTTTAATTTTATTAAAACTGTAGGGGAAAAGTTAGGTATTGGAGACCATGAACCAAAAGAAAAAGATTTTAAGAGAGCATTTGATCGTTTGCAACTCGGTACAGAAAAAGTAAATATTAAAGTTGAAGACGGTAAAGCTATTTTAAGCGGTGAAGTTCCAGACAGGGAAACACTTGAAAAAGCGCTGCTGGTTGTTGGCAATTCACAAGGTATCTCTTCTGTAGATGTTGATCAATTAAAGGTTATAGATACAACGCCTAGAAAACCTTCTCGCTTTTATGAGGTTAAATCTGGTGATAATCTTTGGAAAATTGCTGAAGACGTTTATGGAAAAGGACAAGGTAATAAAAACACATTCATTTTTGAAGCCAATAAACCAATGCTAAAATCTCCCGATAAAATTTATCCTGGACAAGTTTTACGTATTCCTGAAATTGACCATAGTTAATTCATAAAAGGGGATAATTTTTACTGATGGCATTAAACAAAAAATGAAGAAGCGTAAAAAATTCATGCTTCTTCATTTTATAAGTATGTATTTATAATAAAAGGAGCTTAGTGAACAGGAGAGGATTTAGAAGGTGATGGTGCTTTTATAGCGTTTACAGAGAAATCAACATCAATTGTTCCCGCTTTCTCAAATGTCAATTTTGCACTAATTTTATCACCTAACTTGAATGGTTGTGAAAGTCCCATAAACATAATATGATCACCGCCAGGCTTAAGCGTAATTTCGCCATTTCCCGGAATTTCAATGCCATTGTGCATTTTTTCCATTTTCATAATATCATTAACGACAGCCATAGAGTGTATCTCAGTTGTTTTTACTCCGTTTGTGGATATAGAAACCAAACGGTCTGGGGTATTACTGTGATTAATAATGTAGAGATAACCGCTACCAACTCTTATACCTCTAGGTGTTTCGCGTGTCCAAGGATTGAGAATTTCTATGTCGCCAAGTTTATATTGCTGAGCACCTGCTGGAAGGGTTATACCAGCAAAGAGAAGAGCACACACGATATTTATGATAACCTTTTTGTATGGATATTGTGTATGTGTTATATTCTTAAAGATGAAATTTGTTATTTTCTTAATAATAGATGTCATCATTGATTTACCCTCCTTCATAAGATTCACACTTTGAATATTTTTTTATTTTAGCAGAGCTTTTATTTAAAATAAAAGAAAGAAATGCCAGAATGAAATTGATTTGAATATGAGAATAAAAATCATAGAATTTTTGGATTTTAAAGGAAGAAAATAAGGTTTACAATGGCAACACACCTCTCAACGCTTCCATGTTCATCTCATAAATAGTAATGGTATTTGTAAATGGTATAAAATCTATGATGCACTACTATTTTACTTAATAAAGATATAATATAGAGCAATCATCAACCACTTTAACCAATTTTTAATATTATGACAGCTCTTGGCATTGTAAAGCGTTTATACAGAGGCATTTTTATATATTTTCAAAGTTCAAAATTATACAGTTAAGAAAAATGCTTTAGTGAGTTTAAAGCACATCTTTCAAATAGCAGTAAACAATGAGACCGTTAGAAGGAGAATTTTTGAAAGGAGGTTGATAGATAATACCTTTACTGATGTGCGCATTAGATATGATGATTATTTTAGTCCAAGGACAATTTATAATATTCGTGATATAAATTATTCACCTTTCAAAAAGCTTTTACGTGAGTATCTTTTATTAATGATGAGAAGATCAAGAACGAGAGTGCAGTCACTCTTTTATTTTTTTAATTATAGAAAGATATATTTGTTGAGAATTGCAAGAAAAATATATTATGATCTCAAGTCTCTCATAAATATGGTATTTATGGGTCATTAGAGCGCCTATTTTAAAATAATTTTTTTATTTTGGAGATGTTTCTCTCATTATTCTCTTGTAGCAATAAAAGCCTGTTCTTATATACGAGGCAGCAAGGCTTGTTGCGACTTGCAGTTTATTATTGTTTTATTGTTGCTTGAAGCAATATACGGGCTTTAGGTGTTATGAGGAGCTATCTTAAAAAGATGCTTTATGAAGGTTGAGGTAGCTTGCTGAATGGAGATTATAATATGGCAAAAGTAATTGGTATTGATTTGGGGACAACAAACTCTTGTGTGGCTGTCATGGACGGCAAAAACGCAAAAGTTATCGAAAACTCAGAAGGAGCGCGAACAACACCTTCCGTTGTTGCCTTTACTGATGGGGGGGAGCGGCTTGTTGGGCAGCCTGCGAAACGGCAGGCGGTGACAAATCCTGAAGGGACAGTTTTTGCAGTTAAACGTTTGATAGGGCGCCGTTTTGATGACCCTATGGTTGAAAAAGACAAAGCACTTGTGCCTTATAAAATTGTTAAAGGTGACAATGGTGATGCATGGGTTGAAGAAGCGGGTAAGAAATATTCTCCATCGCAAATTTCAGCTATGATTTTGCAAAAGATGAAGGAAACAGCAGAATCTTATCTTGGTGAAAAAGTTGAACAAGCCGTTATTACGGTTCCTGCTTATTTTAATGATGCACAACGTCAAGCGACTAAAGATGCGGGTAAAATTGCTGGACTTGAAGTTTTACGGATTATTAATGAGCCAACTGCTGCTGCTTTAGCTTATGGTTTGGACAAAAAAGACGGAAAAACAATAGCTGTTTACGATCTTGGTGGTGGTACATTTGATATTTCAGTACTTGAAATTGGAGATGGTGTTTTTGAAGTTAAATCAACCAATGGAGATACGTTTTTAGGGGGTGAAGACTTTGATATGCGTTTGGTTGGTTATTTTGCAGATGAATTCAAAAAAGAGCAAGGAATTGATCTGAAAAATGATAAACTCGCTTTACAGCGCTTAAAAGAAGCGGCAGAAAAAGCAAAAATAGAGCTTTCTTCGTCGCAGCAAACAGAAATCAATTTACCATTTATCACGGCAGATCAATCAGGTCCCAAGCACTTAACAATGAAATTGACTCGGGCAAAATTTGAATCTCTAGTTGACGATTTAGTGCAGCGTACCATCGAGCCTTGTAAAGCTGCGTTGAAAGATGCTGGATTAAAGGCCGGTGAGATTGACGAAGTTGTTTTAGTGGGTGGTATGACACGTATGCCCAAGATTCAGCAAGTCGTGCAAAGCTTCTTTGGTAAGGATCCACACAAAGGCGTTAATCCTGATGAAGTTGTTGCAATGGGTGCTGCCATTCAAGGGGGTGTATTGCAAGGCGATGTCAAAGACGTGTTGCTTCTAGATGTAACACCTTTATCTTTGGGTATTGAAACCTTGGGTGGGGTTTTCACACGCCTCATTGAGCGTAATACCACTATCCCAACGAAAAAATCGCAAGTTTTTTCGACAGCTGATGATAATCAGAGTGCTGTGACTATTCGTGTTTTCCAAGGTGAACGGGAAATGGCGAGTGATAATAAGCTATTGGCTCAATTTGATCTTGTTGGTATTCCTCCAGCACCGCGTGGTATACCTCAAATTGAAGTTACTTTTGATATTGATGCGAATGGTATTGTTAATGTTTCGGCCAAAGATAAGGGAACTGGTAAAGAACATCAAATTCGTATTCAGGCATCAGGTGGTTTAAGTGATGCTGATATTGAAAAAATGGTACAGGATGCGGAAGAGCATGCAGCTGAGGATAAAAAACGCCGTGAAGGTGTTGAAGCCAGAAATCAAGCGGAAGCTCTTATTCATTCAACTGAAAAGTCACTCAGTGAATATGGCGATAAAGTATCAGCTGAAGAAAAAGGACAGATTGAAACAGCAATATCTGATTTGAAATCTGCGCTTGAAGGCAGTGATACTGAAGAAGTAACAACAAAGATGCAAAAATTAGCTGAAGTCAGTATGAAGCTTGGACAGGCTATGTATGAAGCTTCACAAGCAGCGAGCGCTGACACTGAAACAGAAGCAAAGAATGATGATGTCGTTGATGCTGATTTTGAAGAAGTTAATGATAAGAAGAAATAGTGTCGGCATATGTGTTGATTAATTTATAAACCCGGCCTTTGAAATATAAGGCTGGGCTTTATTATTTGAGTGAGTTGCAACTTTGTTGCTAAAAATATACATTAAAAGCAATCTTATCCATAAAGATGGATGACAGAGAAATTATCAGGAATACATGATGAAGGTTGACTATTATGAAATTCTTGGCGTGACTCGTGACTGTGATGATAAAAAGTTGAAATCTGCTTTTCGTAAGTTGGCAATGCAATATCATCCTGATCGCAACGCTGGGGATAAAGAGGCAGAGCGAAAATTCAAAGAAATTGGCGAAGCCTACGAAGTCCTTAAAGATCCCCAAAAGCGTGCTGCTTATGATCGATTTGGTCATGCGGCTTTTGAAAATAGCGGTAGTCAAGGAGGAGCAAATCCCTTTGGAGGTTTTGCTGCGGGTGGTGGATTTGCTGATATTTTTGAAGATTTTTTTGGCGAAATTATGGGAGGTGCGCACCGTAAGCGTGGTGATGGTCGCGAACGTGGTGCAGATCTGAGTTATAATATGGAAATAACCTTAGAAGAGGTATTTTCAGGAAAAACTGCAGAAATTACTATTCCCAGTTCTGTTACATGCGATGCTTGTGAGGGATCAGGAGCGAGAAAGGGCTCTAAGCCGCAAGTTTGTGGAACATGTCATGGATCTGGTCGTGTGCGTGCTGCACAAGGTTTCTTTTCTATTGAGCGAACATGTCCTTCATGTCATGGACGTGGTGAAACTATTACGGATCCATGCCCAAAATGTCATGGGAAACGACGCATAGAGAAAAAACGTTCATTGAGCGTGAATGTTCCAGCTGGTATTGAAGATGGAACGCGTATTCGCCTTTCTGGTGAGGGTGATGCTGGTATTCGTGGTGGCCCCAATGGTGATCTTTATATTTTCCTTTCCGTTAAACCGCATGAGTTTTTTCAGCGAGAAGGAGCCGATCTTCACTGTCGTGTTCCTATTTCAATGGTAACAGCTGCTTTAGGAGGAGAGTTTGAAGTTTCCGATCTTGATGGCGTTAAAGCGCGTGTTAAGATCCCAGAAGGAACGCAAAATGGACGTCAATTCCGCCTTAAAGGCAAGGGTATGCCCATGTTGCGTCGGCAGCAAGCAAGGGGTGACCTTTACATCCATGTCACGATTGAGACACCACAGAAATTAACGCAAGAGCAACGTGAACTATTGCAAAAATTTGAAAAACTTTCAAATCATGAGAATTCACCGCAATCACATGGCTTTTTTTCACGTATGAAAGAATTTTTTGAAAATATTTCTGGTTAAAATATATGAATGTTTTCAGAATAAATTAGAAAAAACTTTTGGAAAGTTATTTTAATTAAGCTTTCTGTAGTCTTGTAATTTTTGAAAAACATTTTTTATCTTGAAAAGATAAAGAGAGAAACGATTAATTTAGAGTAAGTTCCTGCCGCTGATAGTTTTTTACATTTCACGAGTTTTATGGATAAGTCTTATTTTTGAGTGTCTATGATATTTTAAAAAGGGCTTATCTGTAAGAAGGGTGCAATTGAGTAACTGATTTCCAGTGTCATGATAACTGCTTTTATGCATTCAGCATTTTTTGTATTTATTGTTTTACTCAAAATTCCTATACTAAAACTGTAAAATAGGTAGTAGCTTGCCAAGAAACGCTAAATAAGCTGTTAGGCAAACCATCTTATTTCAAATAAAGCATCAACTTTTTATAACCGATTTTATTTTTGGCATTTTGATAGTCTTAGCTACTGTCTCTCTTTAAAAAGGCAAATAAGGGGTATTTTATTCGGAATAGCTTTTACATGCCTCATACCAGCTTCATTTTCTTTTAGATTACGGATTTTGTTTTGTATTTCTGGTGTCATAAAATACTTCTTCCAGATAATAAAAAAACGCTATAACCAGATTTATTTTGTTCCAAAGAAATTATGAAATGGGATAATGCATGTTGAATACTAAAGAAGACATAACAAAATATGTCTTGAGATGCTTGATGCATCTCTCTTTTGGAGAAACAGATTCCATGGAATTCACCTAGTTGAACTTATCGGCATGATAAAATTTGGTGGGGAGAAAAAAGAAAAAATAAATACAACAAAAAATGGCACGATATATTTAAAAAATAACACATTAAAAGAATTAAAAATTCTAAAAGACATTGAATAATCCAAGCATGTATTGCTGTGCAGAAAGAAAAACTTAATGACAGATCATGAAAATGAGAAATTTTATAAAATCTTACGAAGAGAGTAATCTAAACAATTAAATGCTTTTATGAAGATGCCTCTGAAGAGCTATTCGCAATAAAGTCACAATATATGATAATTTTGCAAAGCATTTTTTCGATTTTACGATATAAAAAGATAAATTATTATTATAAATCAATCCCTTATGATTCTCCATAAGGAGCGTTCAATTGACATTTTCTCATGTTTAATGATTGAGAAAAAGTCAAATTTTTAAAACCAAATTTATAGTTTATTGAGATAAGCTATAAAGCGGTTGAGTGATTTCTTATCTTGGCAATATGTTAATTTTATTATTATAAGAAATTTTGTTTTATCTTACAAAATCAATGGTTGTATATATTCCTATTCATTGTTAAGTATCCATAGGGATAAACTAATGAGTTGAATGTACGGCGTAGCTTCAAAATTTGGCTTTTCAATCTTATATATAAGATCATAAAATAATGACGTTTTTTTACGTCTATTTTGTTTAATTTTTCGCTGTCAATTTTTAAAGGAAGTTTTTTGTATTTCATTTCGCTATTCCTTTTTCATAATTTAGAGGAAAATTGACGATTTTTAGGGGGGGGGATAGAGTAAGGCTTTGTTTTATTGTTTTCACTTTTCCTAAATTTCATTAAGAGGTGGTAAAAAGTGATGAGGAGGCTCTATTGATGGATGATGCTAAAAACGGCGCTGTAGATGTTTTGGAAAAACAAGCAGCATTTTTATCGTCTGCTTTACCATATATGCAAAAATACGAAAATGAAACGGTTGTGGTAAAATATGGCGGTCATGCTATGGGTGATCCTGCCTTGGGGCGAGCATTTGCGCGTGACATTGCTCTATTAAAGCAATCGGGGATTAATCCTGTTGTTGTTCATGGTGGAGGACCTCAAATTGCTGAAATTTTAATGAAAATGGGGATTGAATCACGATTTGAAAACGGATTACGGGTAACTGATGAGCGGATCGTTGAAGTCGTTGAAATGGTTTTGGCTGGTTCCATAAACAAAGAAATTGTTGCTCTCATCAATGCAGAGGGTGAATGGGCAATAGGATTATGTGGCAAGGATGGCAATATGGTTTTTGCCGAAAAGGCTTATAAAACTGTCATTGATCCTGATTCGCATATTGAACGTGTTTTAGATTTGGGTTTTGTTGGCGAGCCTGTTGAAGTTGATCGCACATTGCTAGATCTTTTAGCATGTTCTGAAATGATACCAGTTCTTGCTCCTGTGGCTCCAGGACGCGATGGTAAAACTTATAATATTAATGCTGATATTTTTGCTGGAGCTATTGCTGGTGCATTAGAGGCTAAACGCCTTTTATTTCTCACTGATGTTCCTGGTGTTTTGGACAAACATGGTAAACTTTTAAAAGAATTGACTGTTTCTGAAGCTGAAAAATTTATTAAAAATAGAATAATTTCAGGAGGCATGATTCCAAAAGTAGAGACTTGTATAAAAGCCCTTCAAAACGGCGTGGAAGGTGTTGCCATTTTAAATGGCAAAACTCCTCATTCTGTTTTACTAGAGCTGTTTACCGAACAGGGAGTTGGAACGCTTATTGTTTCATAAATTGTAAGGAAAATTGGAAGAGAAAGTTTTTCATGACGAATATAAAACAGTTTAAATATCCTTTATTAAGTAAGCCAGAATTAGCAATATTTACCGCGACAATATTGTGGGGCATTACATTTTTAGTCATTCATATTGCGGTACGCTATAGCGGTCCTCTGTTTTTTGTTGGATTTCGTTTTATTGTTGCATCTCTTATATGTGGGGTAGTTTTTTGGCGTTCTATAAAAGGTATAACTGTTTATGAAGTTTTCGCTGGGATGGCGATTGGTTTAGCCATGTTTTTTGGTTATGCTTTTCAAGCAGCTGGACTTCAAACAATTATTAGTAGTCAGTCGGCTTTTATTACAGCGCTTTATGTGCCTATGGTTCCAATCTTGCAATGGATTGTTTTTAAAAAACCTCCTCGTTTTGCTTGTTGGGTTGGTATTGTTTTCGCTTTTATAGGGCTTGTACTTATTTCAGGACAAAAGCCGGGAAATTTTGATTTTTCAAAAGGCGAAATTTTGACTTTGTTAGGTGCTTTAGCGATTGCTGGAGAAGTCATACTTATTGGAATTTTTGCCAATAAGGTTGATAGTCGGCGTGTGACCATTATACAGTTATTTTTTAGTGGTTTTTTTTCATTTGCTTGTATGCCTTTGATGGGTGAAAGCATCCCTGAATTTTCGTGGGTGTGGTTTAATATTGGTATAGGATTGGCATTAATGAGTGCCATCATTCAATTAGCTATGAATTGGGCACAAAAGTCCATTTCCCCTACGCGTGCGACACTCATTTACGCAGGTGAACCGGTATGGGCTGGTATTGTTGGGCGTTTGGCTGGAGAACATTTATCTCCCTTAGCTTTATTGGGCGGTTTGCTTATTCTGATTGGGATCATTGTGGCTGAATTACAACCTTCACAATGGCGTAAAAAAAATAAAGCAATTAAAAAAAATGATTAGCTATGCACCCTTCTAGTATGATTTTATTGCATGAAATTTTTGCTTGTAGAGTTTTCATTTTTGAAGCTTTTTTAATATGAAGATAAGGAGGCTTTATAAGCTATTTCAGCTTTTGTATAGCAAATTGGAGCAATAATATTTATCTGTTTGCCTAACTTCTGAAACGGGAAGACAACCTTCATTGAACCAAAGCATGAGGTGATATAAAGGTAAAAATTAACGCCCCTCGTTACGATCATTTTTAAATTCGGCTTTACAACTTTCAAAAACACCTACGGTAATGTTTTTGCATAACGAAAATTATGCATTATTGCACGTTATTCCTTTTGTTCTTCACGGGATCACGCTTTTCACGTAAAATAGAACGCCTAAAGCAGCCTCCCATAATGTTATATATTAACGCGTTTTTTAAAAAGATAATTTTCTCAATATGTATCATATTCATTAACGGTCCGCGTGAAGTATATAAAAACCACAAAGCATCATTGTTTACTTAAAATAAAAGGCACTAGCATTTTCTTTGTCCGTTCTCAATATTACGACAGCCTTTGGCATTTGAAAAAGAGAGAGGCATTTTTACTCATTTCTTAAACGTTTTTATCTATATACTAGCCCTGTTTTATGATGGGGAAGCAAAAAATTTGATTGATTCACTATGAGAAGATTTAAAATGAGAGGGGCTCGCGATATTCATGTTGTTTTATATAAGATTACTAAAAAAGCAGATTATTGCGTATAAATAAAAAAGCATTTCTTGCGAATTTTATTGCAAGCCCAAGTGATATATACGCCCATCATGTAAATGTTATAACACATTGATTTATAATGCTAGTATAGCATTATTCATATTGAATTAGAACCCTGAATACTGTAAAACTTTCTCACTTCAAATCGTTTTCATGTTAAATCAATCCAAATCTACTTGCTTACACGTCACAAGCGGGCGGGCCATGTGGGTAAAAACTGTAAAAGAAAGGCATATCTCTTATAAACTTTTTCACGTGTAAAGGATCGTCGCAACATTGGATATTGGCAAGGTGTGATGGTACCGGCTTATCCAGTATATGAGTCATCAAATAAGATGTGAAAAGATTATTTTAGCACCCTTGGATTTAATTTAGCAAATAAAAACCTCATTTTTTAGGTTATGAAAAATTGTGTTTTGAGAAGCTTTTTAGGTTTATATTCTTTTGATAGAAGCCGGAGCATAATTGGTCTTTGCGTTTTTTGTTATTCTTTGCTAAATCGCCTTATATGACAATAGATCGTAATTATATTCGTAATTTTTCCATCGTGGCGCATATTGATCACGGAAAATCCACTTTAGCTGATCGTTTGATTCAAATAACAGGTGGGCTTGATACACGTGAGATGAAAGAACAAGTACTCGATTCCATGGATATTGAGCGTGAACGTGGAATTACTATTAAAGCACAAACGGTACGTTTACACTATAAGGCAAAGAATGGCGAAACCTATATTTTAAATCTTATGGATACACCTGGTCATGTGGATTTTGCTTATGAGGTTTCGCGTTCATTGGCAGCTTGTGAAGGTTCTCTGTTGGTGGTGGATGCAAGCCAAGGCGTAGAGGCGCAGACGTTAGCAAATGTTTATCAAGCCATTGATAATTCCCATGAGTTGGTCGTTGTGCTCAATAAAGTTGATCTTCCAGCAGCAGAACCTGAGCGTGTTAAAGAACAAATTGAAGATGTGATAGGCATTGATACATCTCAAGCAGTAGAAATATCAGCAAAAACAGGCTTAGGTGTTCCTGATGTTTTGGAGGCAATTGTTACACAATTACCACCTCCCCATACAGGCGATGTTGCAAATCCCTTGAAAGCAATGTTGGTTGATAGCTGGTATGATGCATATCTTGGTGTCATTGTTTTGGTACGGGTGATAGATGGCATTTTAAAAAAAGGCCAAACCATTCGTATGATGGGTACAGGAGCAAAATATCCAGTTGAGCGCGTTGGGGTGTTTACACCTAAAATGGTACAGGTTGATGAGTTAGGACCAGGCGAGATTGGTTTTATCACGGCCTCTATCAAAGAGGTAGCAGATACACGGGTTGGGGATACGATTACTGAAGAGCGTCGTCCTTGTGAAAATGCTTTGCCTGGTTTTAAGCCGGCGCAACCAGTTGTCTTTTGTGGTCTTTTTCCAATTGATGCTGCCGATTTTGATGATTTGCGTGCAGCCATGGGCAAATTACGCTTAAATGATGCGAGTTTTTCTTTTGAAATGGAAACGTCTGCGGCTTTGGGATTTGGTTTTCGCTGTGGCTTTTTGGGACTTCTTCATCTTGAAATTATCCAAGAGCGATTAGAGCGTGAGTTTAATTTGGATTTAATCGCGACAGCACCTTCGGTTGTTTATCGCATGAATATGAATGATGGTTCTGTTAAAGAGTTGCACAATCCAGCGGATATGCCTGATGTGGTTAAAATTTCTTCCATTGAAGAACCATGGATTCGGGCGACAATCATGACTCCTGATAATTATCTTGGGTCAATTTTAGAACTATGCCAAGAGCGGCGGGGGGTACAGGTTGGTTTGTCCTATGTTGGAACCCGTGCTATGGTAACGTATGATTTACCACTGAATGAAGTTGTTTTTGATTTTTATGATCGGCTAAAGTCAATCTCAAAGGGTTATGCTTCTTTTGATTATCAGATGACCGATTATGCGGAGGGGGATTTAGTTAAAATGTCTATTTTGGTAAATGGAGAGTCTATTGATGCATTGTCTATGCTTGTGCACCGTACGATTGCAGAAAAGCGCGGGCGTTCCATGTGTGAAAAACTGAAAGATCTTATTCCCCAGCATATGTTTCAGATTCCAGTTCAAGCGGCTATTGGTGGTAAAGTTATAGCGCGCGAAACAATTCGTGCTTTGCGTAAAGATGTAACAGCGAAATGTTACGGGGGCGATGTCACGCGTAAGCGCAAACTTTTGGAAAAACAAAAAGAAGGCAAAAAGCGGATGCGCCAATTTGGAAAAGTAGAAATTCCACAATCGGCATTTATTCAAGCGCTCAAAATGAACAAATAATGAAAAAAGGAGTATTTTCTCTCATTGATTGTGCTTTTGCTTTTGTCGATTGGTTCAGATGCTTAAAGAACACTTTTAAATAGAATTGCGCGGTGCTTCATATTTTTGTGTATTGCGTAATTGTGTCATGCTTCTCACGTAAAAAAGAATGCTTTAAATGAAATACATTTATGGTGCATATTGGCGTGCTTGTTTTAGTGAATCATCACTCAATGCATCAAACCCCATTTCACAATGGGGGCTGTGAAAAATATAACATCCATTTGGCATCACCGTCTTTACGCGTCATAAAGGTATAAAGCGCACCCATCATACTCTTTTTCAGCTCAAAATATTATGGCAATCCTTATCACTTGAGAGAATTCATTAAAGGTATTTTTACTCTTTTCTTAAAGTGTTTCTTACCCACACACCAACTGCGTTTGTAACGTGCAAGGAAATGGTAGTGATTGATTCACTATGAAAGGATTTGAAATGAGAAAATCCTTGTATTTTAGGTTATTATTCAAGTTAAAAAACGATGCAATATTATTATGAATTAATCTTGTGTCTAAGAACGTAAAAGATCATTAATGGATGTTTTTTCTCGCGTTTTTTGATCAACGCGTTTTACAATAACAGCACAATAAAGGCTCGGTCCTGCTTCACCATTTGGTAAAGGTTTTCCAGGGAGAGAACCTGGTACAACCACTGAATAGGCTGGTACTTCACCGATAAAAATTTCACCTGTTGTACGATCAATAATCTTTGTAGATTTTCCAATAAAGACTCCCATTCCCAAAACAGCACCTTCACGGATAATACAGCCTTCAACAATTTCAGAGCGAGCACCGATAAAGCAATGATCTTCAATGATCGTTGGATTTGCTTGCAGAGGTTCCAAAACACCTCCAATACCAACACCGCCAGAAAGATGGACATGTTTACCAATTTGTGCACAAGAACCAACGGTGGTCCATGTATCAACCATTGTGCCCTCATCGATAAAAGCACCAAGATTGACAAAGGATGGCATCAATATAACGTTGGGTGCAATGTAAGCAGAATGACGTACAATGGCTCCAGGAACGGAACGGAAATCAGCATTTTTAAAATCTGCTTCTTGCCAACCAGAGAATTTTGAAGGAACTTTATCCCACCAATGTGTTCCATTGATTCCACCAGTAATAAGTTGCATAGGATTAAGCCGAAAAGAGAGCAAAACCGCTTTTTTCAACCATTGATGAACATGCCATTGTCCACTTTTTTGTCGTTCTGCAACACGGATTTCACCTTTATCAAGAAGGTTCAATGCATGTTCGACACTCTCACGGATTTCGCCTTTTGTGGTAGTATCGATAGAATCGCGATCGTCAAAAGCTTGTTCGATAATAATTTCAAGTTGTGTGGTATGGGTCATGACGAGAGTTCCGTTAAACAAGTTGAAGCTTCAAGATTTATTCTCTATGAACTACGCGAAGAAAAGTGTTCAGTCAATCAAACGATGAAGAAGTAGGACAAGTGCATGAAAAAAAAATGTAAAGAAAAAAGAAAAGCAGAGCAAGAAAACTGGACACCACTTCTCCATACGAAGGATGCTCTACAGCAAATACATAAAATCTCTAATTCAGCACAAATGCGTTCGCCTACTTATCGTTTAGCCTATATCGATCAAGATTTTATGATGCGTCCAGAGCTGCGCTCACAACGTATTGGTCTTGAATTTTTAAAGCCGGAAATAACCCTTAAAGAATATGATATTCAATCAACAGTTGTTTTGTTTGGTGGCGCGCGTATTCCTGAACCTGGGCAAGCAGCGTGGGCTGCAAAAAATGAAATACAAAAGAAAAATTTGCATGCTATGTCACATTATTACGATGAAGCAAGAGAGTTTGCGCGTTTGTGCTCACTTTATTCTGCTACGACAGAATATCGTGAATTTGTGGTTGTTACGGGGGGCGGACCAGGAATCATGGAGGCGGGAAATCGTGGTGCTTGTGATGTTGGTGCCCCAACGATTGGCTTGAATATTATTTTACCACATGAGCAAGAGCCTAATTCCTATGTGTCGCCGCATTTGTGTTTCAATTTTCATTATTTGGGGATGCGCAAAATGCATTTTTTAGTACGAGCGAAAGCATTAGTTGTTTTTCCTGGAGGATTTGGGACTCTGGATGAACTGTTTGAGACGTTAACTTTAGTACAGACGGGGCGTATGAAACAGGTACCAATTTTATTGTTTGGCAAAGAATTTTGGAGCAATACTATCAATTTTGAGTATCTGTCTGAACAAGGTACAATTTCTCCTACTGATGTTAATTATATGAAATTTGTCAATACAGCAGCAGAAGCTTTTGAAGAAATTCGTTCTTTTTATAAACTGCCTTAACGACTTTTAAGACGTTCATTCTTGAAGGATAATTAGTACTCTACTTTGGTTAAATAAAGTCCTGAAGGAGGAGCAACAACACCACAACGTTTACGATCTTTAGCATGAAGAGCTGCTTCGAGATCTTGAGCTGTCCAACGTCCAATACCCACTTCCATGAGGCTTCCTGCGAATGAACGGATTTGATGATGAAGAAAAGAACGAGCTTGCGCATAAAGGAAAATTTCTTCACCTTCTCTTTGAATATCAAGGCGTTCAAGGGTGCGAATAGGGCTTTTGGCTTGGCAATGTGCTGAACGGAAAGTGGTAAAATCATGTTTTCCTACAAGCTTTTGAGCAGCTTCATGCATGGCTTCAGCATTAAGAGGCTTTGGCAACCACCACACGCGTTTGGCATTTAAGGCTGGTGGAGAGCGACGATTAAGTATTTTAAAAAGATAATGGCGTTTGGTTGCGGAAAATCGTGCATCAAAGTCATCAGGGACATTTTGTACGTTTAAGACTGAAATCGCTTCTCCTTGTTTACGTAAAAGAGCATTGAGCGCATCACGTACAGTATGGGGATGCCAGTTTTTTATGAAATCAACATGCGCAACTTGTCCCGTAGCGTGTACGCCCGCATCGGTTCTTCCTGCTGTTGTTATGGTCAATTGTTGTCCACTAAAGGAAAAGAGCGCCTGTTCAAGAGCTCCTTGTATAGTGAGAAGTTTTGCTTGACGCTGCCAACCAGCATAATTTGAGCCATCATATTCAAGAGTGAGTTTAAAACGTGGCATCTTAAAAAACAGCAGAAATATGAGCGCCTCGCAAAAAGGCTGCGCTTTCAAGGACTTTACCGCCAGATCTTTGGAGAGAGGTTATTTCTATCCGTCCTTGCCCACAATGGATAATCAAAGAACTTGGTTCTATCCGTCCAATTTCAAGAGAAGGACCTGTTGTTAAACGACTATCAAGAATTTTTACACGTTCTTCTCGTCCCCCAATATTCATGTTGCACCAGCAACCAGGAGAGGGAGAGAGCGCACGGATATGCCTATGAATAAACTCTGCAGGTTTTGTCCAATCAATGCGGGTTTCTTCCTTTTTGATTTTGTCAGCATAGGTAACGCCTTCCTCTGATTGTGGGGTCAGTTTAAGTTGTCCTTTTTCAAGAGTTGATAAAGTTTCTACCATAAGTTCTGCGCCAATATGTGAAAGTCTGTTTGAAAGCTCAGCAGTGGTGATGTTATCAGTAATGGGGATGGAGCGAAAAAGAGCGATAGGTCCCGTATCAAGTCCTTCATCCATTTTCATGATCATGATACCTGTTTCTTTATCACCAGCCATAATTGCTCGTTGAATAGGTGCAGCACCACGCCAACGTGGTAAGAGTGAAGCGTGGGCATTAAAACAACCAAAACGCGGCGTTTCGAGAATAGCTTTGGGTAAAAGGAGTCCATAAGCTACCACAATAGCAGCGTCAACAGAAAGTGCTGCAAATTGCTCCTGTTGTTCGATTGTTTTGAGTGTTTGAGGCGTGAAGACAGGAATGGACTTTTCTTTTGCTACGTTGTGAACAGCTGAGGGGATTAATTTAAGTCCTCGACGTCCTGCTGGGCGAGGGGGTTGACTATAAACAGCAACAACATCATGACCTGCATCCAATAAAGCATGTAAAATAGGAACAGAAAAATCTGGTGTTCCCATAAAACTTAATCGTAAAGCCATTACAAAACTGCTTCCTGCATGTTTTTTTCTTTTGCGCGTTTTTTAAATTTTCGTATTACCATATCGCGTTTGATCTTTGAAATGTAATCAATAAAAAGGCGCCCATCTAAATGATCAATTTCATGCTGCAAGCAAGTTGCCAAGAGATCGTCTGCTTCAATTTCTGTTTGTTTTCCTTCACGGTTTTGGTAGCGAACACGAAGGCGTTTAGGACGCTCAACCTCTGCAAAATAATCAGGAATAGAAAGACAACCTTCTTTGTAAATATTACGCTCATCTGAAAGCCATAAAATTTCAGGGTTGATAATAACAAATGGCTTTTTCTGCTCATCTTCAGAATTTCTAGAGACATCTATAACCAACATACGTAGCGGTATACCAATTTGAATAGCAGCAAGACCAACGCCCTTAGCATCATACATGGTTTCCAACATATCATCCGCAAGTTTTTGGAGAGCTGAATCGACCTGTTCAACAGGTTTGGACACTTCCCGTAAAATCGGATCAGGTAAAGTAACTAAAGATCTCATTGGCATAAGTAGAGATTAATCAATGGTTTGTTATTGGTCAATATTGAATAACGGATTCTTGCGTTTTTTTACAACAAGAGCGTTATATTACAATTTATGTTTGATTCGTTTTTTTCCATACTCGCTGGTGATTTTTTTTCTAAACTAATGCTTTTGCTTTTATTTATACTTGTCTGTTTGGCATTTTTTATGTTGATACATTCTCATCGAAAAAAAGCATTTTTAGAAAATGAAATTGCTGAACGCGCACGCGAGGCACAAATGCAGATGGCTAACTTGCTGAAAACACAAGCTGAAATGCAAGGGCGAATGCAAACGATGGCGGAAATTTTTGGTCAACGGCAGGCTGAATTGAATAAATCACTCAGTGAGCAACTCAATGGGATGACAACAAGCTTGGGCCAAACACTTCAGGTACAGACCAAATCCACTTATGAAAATTTGAATCGTTTGCAAGAGCGTTTAGCAGTGATTGATGCGGCACAAAATAATATTCAATCGCTTACGGGACAAGTTGTTCAGTTGCAGTCCATTTTAAGCAATAAGCAGACACGTGGTACTTTTGGTCAGGGGCGGATGGAAGCCATTATTGCCGATGCCTTACCAACAAATGCTTATGCTTTTCAGGCTGTTCTTTCCAATGGAAAGCGTCCGGATTGCCTCATTCATATGCCCAATAAAGCCCCTTCTCTTGTTGTTGATGCTAAATTCCCTCTGGAGGCGTGGAATGCTATGCGTAAGGCAGAATCAACGCAAGAGCGTCAAGAGGCAGAACGCCAATTTCGTACCGATATGGAAGTTCATATTCGTGATATTGCACAAAAATATTTGATTCCTGGAGAAACCCATGACACTGCTTTCCTTTTTGTGCCATCCGAATCGATTTTTGCAACAATTTATGAGGACTTTGAGGCATTGGTACAAAAATCCAATAGAGCCCATGTGATTATTGTTTCACCATCTTTGTTGATGCTCTCTGTCCAAGTGGTACAAACCATTATGAAAGATGCACGGATGCGTGAACAAGCGCATTTAATTCAATCAGAAGTAGCAAAATTGATGGAAGATTTTGGACGAATGGATATGCGTGTTCGCGCACTACAGAAGCACTTTCACAAAGCAGGTGAAGATATAGAGGGAATTTTGATATCGTCCTCCAAAATTATGAAACGGGCAAATCGCATTGAAACTGTTGAATTAAAAGAAAATTACTCTGAACCAACAAAAATGACAACATTGGCTCAGTCGCAAACATTGCGTTTTGCTGATGAGGAATAAAGCAAAGAAAGCTTCTTAAATATCACAAGTCAGAACATGTTCTTTATTGATTGGTAATACTTTTTTAGTATCTCTATCTTGTTTTATTTCTTAAACGAGAGGAATAGGAATATGCGACACCTTTTGTTTTTAGGGGCACTGGTGTTTCTGCTAGATGGATGTGCAACAACTACTCCCATACACACAAACAATGCTTGTGCTATTTTAGCACAAAAAAATGGTTTTTTTGATAATTGGGGTAAGGTGTCTCAAAGAGCAGAAATGCGCTACGGAATTCCTATGCCGATTATTCTTGCAACTATTAAGATGGAATCGAGCTTTCGTCACAATGCACGTCCTCCACGCAAGAAACTACTTGGTTTTATTCCATGGAAGCGTCAATCGACAGCTTATGGTTATTCTCAAGCGCTTGACAGTACATGGGCAATGTATCTTCGCTCTACGGGCAGATCTTTTGCATGGCGTACGAATTTTGCAGATTCTGCTGATTTTGTTGCTTGGTACCATCGCCAAAGTGTTCAACGCAATGGGGTGAGATTTGATGATGCATATAGCCTTTATTTAAATTATCATATGGGACATGGTGCTTATGCGCGTAGTGGCGGGCATGCCTCTGCTGCACTTTCACAGGCAGCACAGCGCATGGCAAGGATATCGAGGCTCTATGAACAGCAATTAAAGAGATGTGGATGGCGTTAGGGAAGATTTTTGAAAATCTCAATTAGGAAGTTGTTGTGGTAAAAGTATTTGAGAGCAAAATTTCTTATGGTGTGACAAGGGGCTGGATCATTTTTCCGATTGTCAAATGAAGTGAATTGTTATTTTTTAGAATAAACTCAAGAGACCGAAGCTTTTGCAATACGCAATATATTTGAGTGCACTTTCGATGTTTTGACTTCCTGTGTTTAAAAAATTTACAATGGAAACTATCTTCTATTTGGCACTGGCATTTCGCACTGGGCTAAGTACTAGAGATTATTGAAGAAAAATTTCGAAATATAATATCATTTTTTATTTTCATTATGCGTATTACTGGCTGATTATTACATGAATATTTTCTTTGTTAAGCGTATAAAGTAGTAATCAAAAAAATGCAATTCGAGCATCATATTAAAGTGAGAATCTCGAATGGCGTAGGGTTTTATCGTTTCAGATCTCTTGAGGTTGAATCAATAAAAAACATTGGCTTGCACATAACAAGTGCAATTGGCATGTGGATAAAAGCTGTGAAAGAAAAGACTAAAAATGTCTCTTACGAACATTCTCAAATGTAAGAATTATCGGAAACATTGGGAATTAGCACGTATAACGGTGGCGCCACTTTGCTCTCATACCTCAATCTTGCTTGTGACGTGCAAGGAAAAAATTAATTGATTCAATGTATTATTTAAGCATTAATATACCTTAGTATTGAGCAGGTAAATGCTACTCAAGGTAGGTAATTTTTTAATTGGCAGGACATCTGATCAGGCAAAAAATACTCGAAAAAAGTTTTGATTCGCAATAATTGAGAAGAATATTTTATTCTCTAATTTTTGTTTAGGTGCTTCGTACCTTTTAGATATCGATAATCAACATATTATGATTTTGTGGAAATATTGTGATATAAGAAATGCAAATTTTGTCTTTTAAAACAAGGCGTGAGTTAAACAGCTCATTTTCTGTTTCTGTGCAAAGCATAAAAAATTATCTACTTTCACAGTTACAACAGTAAAATTTTATAATCCAACAAATGATTAAAAATGTATTATAATATCATTAAAATGCAAGGAACAGGCGCTATTGGAATGATGATTAAATAGAACATAGACCTTTTAAATTGATGCACACATCCTTTATTATTTGATTCCCTTGATAGAACAGTTGGTCCTTTTGGTGGAGCTAAGCGGGATCGAACCGCTGACCTCTTGCATGCCATGCAAGCGCTCTCCCAGCTGAGCTATAGCCCCTATAAAAACAAATTTTCCCAAAAGGTAAAGTATACAATTCCAGCTTTTCTAGAACGATCAAAATTGAAGATCAAGAAGAATTTACATTCAATGGAAAAGATGTCCTCTTTTTACTTTTCTTAAGCATCGTCATCATTAGAAACACCACCTCCGAGAATATCAGTAACATCATCATCTTCGTCGTCACCATCATGAGACAAAAATGTATCATCATCATCACCAAGATCTACATCACTATCTTCTAAATCAGGAAGATCGTCATCTTTAGGATCCTCATCATCATCTTCAAGAAGCATAAAAGCAGATTTTTCAAGTGCTGTATCAAGCTCTTCAGTATCAACTTCTTCTTCATTGTTTGCTTCAGCTGCTGCAACTTCAAAGTAAGAACGTGGATAAGAAATTCCTGTATAGGGCGATACAATAGGATCGCGATTTAGATCGTAAAATTTTTTTCCTGTTTCTGGATCAACACGTTTAGTTCCAAGTTCTTGTTTTGCCATAAACCGTGCCTCTTTGATTATATTATTCCATTAAAAGATAGATTTTATGGTGCTTAATCGAAAAATAATGCCTTTGTCAAAGATAAATACACTGTTCCACAGTGATTTTTTCATGACGTCCTTTAAAGCATGTGCTAAAGGATGCACAATTTCATAAAAGTTAGATAGAATTAAATAGAATTTCCATGCAAAAAGCAATCCCTATAACTACCTATAAATCGAGTAGTCTCTCTGGAAAAATTCAAATACCAGGAGATAAATCAATCTCTCATCGCTCTCTTATATTGGGAGGATTAGCAAATGGTGAGACATATATTCATGGATTACTTGAAAGTGCTGATGTACTCAATACAGCTACTGCTATGCAAGCTATGGGGGCCTGTATTATTAAAAAAGATGACTTCTGGATCATACGAGGAACAGGGAATGGTTGCCTTTTAGCTGCACAAAAACCTTTAGACTTTGGAAACGCTGGAACAGGTGCTCGTTTGGTTATGGGAATGGTTGGTCCGTATCATATGAAAACAACCTTTATTGGTGATGCTTCTCTCTCTAAACGTCCAATGGGACGTATCCTTGATCCACTGCGTCTCATGGGGGTAGAAATTGAGGCAACGCACGACGATCACCTTCCTTTAACGCTTTATGGTCCAAAAATGGCCAATCCGATACGTTACCGTGTTCCAATAGCTTCCGCCCAAATTAAATCAGCAATCCTGCTTGCTGGACTTAATACCGCCGGCATTACAACTGTTATTGAACCAGTTCTGACACGAGATCATACGGAAAAAATGTTAAAAGCATTCGGTGCGCAACTTGAAATAGAAAAAGATAACGAAGGTGCGCGTTTGATTCATCTTAATGGTCAGCCCCATCTTACTGGGCAAACGATTCATATTCCGGGTGATCCTTCTTCTGCTGCTTTTCCAATTATCGCAGCCCTTCTTGTAGAAGACTCTGATATTACCATTGAAAATGTTTTGATAAATAATTCTCGAATAGGACTTATCGAAACATTGTGGGAAATGGGTGCTCAAATTGAATTTTTGAATCGACGTCAAACAGGGGGAGAAGATGTTGCTGATTTACGGATAAAATCATCGGTCCTTAGAGGCGTTACGGTGCCAAAAGAACGCGCTCCATCGATGATTGATGAATATCCTGCTTTGGCAGTAGCAGCAGCCTTTGCAGAAGGCAAAACAGTGATGTTAGGAATTGAAGAATTGCGTGTAAAAGAATCAGATCGGCTGTCTGCTGTTGCTCAAGGACTCAAAGTTAATGGCGTAGACTGTGAAGAAGGTCAAGATTTTCTTATTGTTTATGGGAAAGGTTCTGCCAAAGGTTTGGGGGGTGGACATGTTTCCACACATCTTGATCATCGAATTGCTATGTGTTTTCTCATTTTTGGGCTTGTATCAGAGAAACCTGTTACCATCGATGATAAACGAATGATCGCTACGAGCTTTCCGGAATTTATTCCTTTTATAAAACAACTTGGGGGGAAAATCGCTTGAAGCCTTTTGTTATTGCCATTGACGGACCCGCAGCCTCAGGCAAAGGAACCTTAGCACGCAAAATTGCTGCACATTATCGTCTTCGCCATCTCGATACTGGTCTTACTTATCGTAGTGTTGCTCATACGCTTTTACAACAAAATTTAGCTCTTAATAATGAAAAAAATGCTATTATTTATGCTAAAGAACTTGATTTTAATACCTTAAATCCTGCTCTTCTTTCTTCTCATGAACTTGGTGAAGCGGCTTCAAAAATAGCGATTAACCCTTCTGTACGCAAAATTCTTGTCGAAAAACAACGCAACTTTGCTAAAGTTTTGCCCGGCTGTGTGCTTGATGGGCGTGATATCGGAACTATTGTTTGTCCTGATGCCGATATCAAGTTTTATGTTCTAGCCAATGTTCAAACACGCGCCAAACGTCGCTATCAGGAGATTTTAAAAAAAGGTGTTCAGGCAAATTATCATGAAATCCTAGCTCAACTTGAACAGCGCGACAGTCGCGATATAACGCGCAAACAAAGTCCACTAAAACCAGCAAAAAACGCCCACTTGCTTGATACGTCAGAATTGAGTATAGAAGCAACATTCGAAATTGCATGTAGTTTTATTGATCCAATCATAAAAATGCATATAATTGGATAAATTCGTTAAGGTGACTTCTAGCCTAGCGCTAACTTTTCTTCCTTTATTCAAGGAAAAAGGCTAAGGAGTTGCTTATGTTAACACTAACCTAGCGCTCATACCTTATAATACAAGGTATATATTAGGAGTTCTTATGTCACAATACAATCCCACAACAGCGGATTTTGAAGCCCTTTTAACAGAATCTTTTCAAACTAATGATCTTAATGAAGGATCTGTTGTTAAAGGTCGTGTTATTGCAATCGAAAAAGACATGGCCATTATTGATGCTGGTCTTAAAGTCGAAGGACGTATTCCTCTCAAAGAATTTGGAGCTAAAGCAAAAGACGGTTCTTTGCAAGTTGGCGATGAAGTTGAGGTTTACATTGAACGCATTGAAAATGCGATGGGTGAAGCTGTTTTATCGCGCGAAAAAGCACGACGCGAAGAAAGTTGGGTCCGTTTGGAGGAAAAATTCAATGCTGGTGCACGCGTTGATGGAGTGATCTTTAGCCAAGTAAAAGGTGGTTTTACAGTCGATCTTGATGGTGCCGTTGCTTTCTTGCCGCGCAGCCAAGTTGATATTCGTCCCATTCGTGATGTTTCACCTCTCATGCATAATTCACAGTCCTTTGAAATTTTGAAGATGGATCGTCGTCGTGGTAATATTGTGGTTTCACGTCGTACTGTTTTAGAAGAAAGTCGCGCTGAGCAACGTTCAGAAATTGTACAAAATCTTGAAGAAAACCAAATCGTTGAAGGTGTGGTGAAAAATATCACAGATTATGGTGCCTTTGTTGATCTTGGTGGGATTGATGGTCTCTTGCACGTTACAGATATGGCATGGCGGCGTGTTAATCACCCATCTGAAGTGCTCACAATTGGCCAAACGATTAAAGTCCAGATTATTCGCATTAATCAGGATACGCACCGTATTTCTCTTGGAATGAAACAGCTTGAAAGTGATCCTTGGGAAAGCATCAGTGTTCGGTATCCAATTGGTAAAAAAATTACGGGTGCTGTTACCAACATTACTGATTACGGTGGTTTTGTTGAAATTGAGCCAGGAATTGAAGGACTGATCCATGTTTCTGAAATGAGCTGGACGAAGAAAAATGTTCATCCTGGAAAAATTCTGTCTACATCACAAGAAGTAGAAGTGGTTGTTCTTGAGATTGATCCTTCTAAACGGCGTATTTCTCTTGGCTTAAAGCAAACATTTGAAAATCCATGGGAAGCTTTTGCCAATAAATTTCCTGTCAATTCGCAAATTGAAGGAGAGGTTAAAAATAAAACAGAATTTGGTCTGTTTATTGGGCTTGAAGGCGATGTTGACGGTATGGTTCATTTGTCTGATCTTGATTGGAACCGTCCTGGTGAACAAGTTATTGATACTTACAATAAAGGCGATATCGTTAAAGCTGTGGTCCTTGATGTTGACATTGAAAAAGAGCGCATTTCCCTTGGAATTAAGCAGCTTTCCAGTGATAAAGTTGGAGAAGCAGCTGCTTCTGGCGAATTGCGAAAAGGTGCTGTTGTAACATGCGAAGTGATTGCTGTTAACGACAATGACATTAGTGTGAAATTGATTGACCACAACCTTGAGACAACCATTCGACGTGCTGATCTCGCGCGTGATCGTGATGAGCAACGTCCTGAGCGTTTCGCAATTGGGCAAAAGGTTGATGCTCGCATTACAGCATTTGATAAAAAAACACGTAAAATTTCAGTATCGATTAAAGCTTTAGAAATTGCAGAGGAAAAAGAAGCTGTTGCACAATATGGTTCTACAGACTCAGGTGCTTCTCTTGGTGATATTCTTGGTGCAGCTTTGAAAAAACAAGAACAAGATTAATCATCAATCACTAAAGTTTACGGTGTTATTAAGGTCACTCATTTTAGGGTGACCTTTTTATTTTCTAAAAAATTGTCTGCTTATTTTCTAATTATTGGCGTCAAAAATTATAAATGCTTGCAAATAAAAACAAAAAGTTTGTTTTTTGTCTGTCAACGGTTCACTATTCAGATAAAATGCTTACAATTTAAATAAAAAACGATGTAATTAGATAACAATGGGACATTATGACGTGCATAATACCTTTCATAAAGTGCTTTTTTTCTCAAAAAGAGAAAAAAGACTATTTTATTAATACGGATTTTCCTCTTCGTGCAATTTATAAGGTACAGGAAGATCTTTATAACTTAGGGCATGATATAGCTTCTGGTAAAGAAATTTTACTCCCTGAATATGACGGAGTAGAAGATTTTCGTAAGAGATTGAATGAAAATGCTAAACTTATTCTTCATGCCTTTCATACCAGTGATTTTGCTGCCCGAAATGATGAGACCATCGCACCGTCTGCTCAATGGCTCATTGATAATCATTACACCATTGATAAAACCATACAAAAACTACGTCGTAATCTGCCCAAGTCCTTCATAAAGCAACTTCCTCTTTCTACACACAAAGCGGGAATACCACGAATTTTTGCTTTAACTTGGCTTTATATTGCGCATACCGATAGCAGTTTTTCACAAGAAACACTCACTGCTATAACCAACGGATTTCAAGAAGTTTGTGCGCTCACAATTGGTGAATTGTGGGCTCTTCCTTCTGTTATGCAAATGCTGCTCATTGAAAATGTCCGTCGTCTTTCAGTCCGTATCGAAAAAGCGCGACATATGCGCCATCTTGCTAGTCAAGTGGCTGATAAAATTTCTCTTGTAGAAAATAAAACAAATCTACACTCTCTTTTTACGCAGTATAAACCATTTACTGTTGATCCAACTTTTTCAGCACATTTATTCTATCGTCTGCGCAGTGCATCTGTCGATTCAACCCTAGCATTAAATTGGCTTGAAAAGCAATTGAAAAGCCAAGGCAGTAGCTTAGAGATTGTAACAGCCGATGAACATACCAGACAAGCAGCAGATGGTGTGACCATGGGAAATATTATCCGTGCTCTTAAAGCTATAGATGATGTTGATTGGACAGCATGGTTTGAAACAGTGAGTTGTGTCGATTCTATTTTGCGTAAAAATAGTGATTTTTCTGAAATTGATTCTCACTCACGCAATATTTATCGACAAGTCATTGAAAAAGTTTCACGCTTTTCGCTTCTTAGTGAGCTGGAAATTGCACATAAAGTTGTAGAAATGGCAAATTCCACTTCTAAAGATATGCCTCATCATTCTTGTGTGGGGTGGTATCTTGTTGATGATGGTCGTGGCATATTTGAAAAGGCTTGTGGATATATCCCGCCCTTTCTCATAAAATGGACACGCGCTTCCTGTTGCTCAAAATTGAGAGTCATCGCCATTCCTGTCTCTTTTCTGACGCTCGCTCTTTTGCTTGTAATTTACGCCCTTTTACAAATATCTGGCATGACACAATGGCTGTCTTTTTGCTTTACTGTATTGGCGCTTTTTCCTTCTATCGATGCTGCTTTTGCTTTATTTAACACTGTTGTTTCGTGGTTTGTCCCATCAAGACAACTCATTGGCTATGAATATAAAGAAGGTATTCCAAAACATGCACGGACAATGGTTGTTGTACCTACTTTGATGACATCACGCGATGATATTGATGAGCAAGTGCGCAATCTTGAAGTGCACTATCTTTCCAATCCTAAAGGTGCCATTCATTTTGCACTCATTACAGATTGGGTGGATGCTCCATTGAGAGAAACGCAAGATGATCTTGATTTATTGCACTATGCGCAAAAGAGTATTGATAAACTCAATAGTCGGTATCATCGTGATGAACTTCCTCTTTTTTTCCTTTTACATCGCCGACGCCTTTATAATGAAAGCGAAAAATGTTGGATGGGATGGGAACGAAAGCGAGGAAAACTTCATGAACTCAATCAACTCTTAAGAGGCGATAAAAACACAAGCTTTTATCCCCCCAATCCACATCTTCCTATGGATTGCCGTTTTGTTATGACGCTGGATTGTGATACACGTCTTACTCCAGAGAGCGTCGTGAAACTTGTTGGAAAGCTTAACCATCCACTCAATCATCCCGTTTTTGATCCACAAAGTGGAAAGGTTGTAAAGGGCTATAGTATTTTACAACCACGCATTATTCCTTCGCTTACAACAGGAAAAAAAACATCAATTCTCCAACGGGTTTTTTCTATCAACCGTGGCATTGATCCTTATGTTTTTGCTGTTTCTGATACTTATCAAGATCTTTTAGGAGAAGGCACCTTTATCGGTAAGGGTCTTTATAATATTGATGCATTTGAACAAGCGCTTGATGGCAAAATTAAAGAAAATACTATTCTTAGTCATGATCTCTTAGAAGGAGGTTATGCTCGTACTGCTCTGGTAAGTAGCATAGAAGTCATTGAAGACTATCCAACCGCTTATAATATTGATGTTATGCGTTATCATCGTTGGGTCCGCGGTGATTGGCAGCTTTTGCCTTATCTTTTTTCCCACCGTCAAATAAGTTCTGTGACGTGTTGGAAAATGCTGGATAATTTACGTCGTTCTCTCACTCCACTTATGTGGTTAATCGCATCACTTGCAGGATGGGCTTTTTTGTCTTTAAAGAGTGCAATCGTTTGGCAAATATTCTTGTTGGTTAGCTCTTTCATTTCACCCATTCTATGTGTATTAAAAACGCTTGTCTCATCCAATATAGATCATTCTTTGCGGGGACATTTTCAATTAATTTGGAACAAAACTGCTCTTACAAGCGCTGATATATTTCTTAAAACGACGTTTCTTGCTCATTCGGCGTATTTTATGACCGATGCGATTATTCGTACACTCTATCGTATGATGATTTCAAAACAGCATCTTCTTGAATGGAAAACTTCTGCCGCAACAAAATCAATGCCCAACAGTTTGCTTTTCTATGTTTTTACAATGGCACCAGCATCGCTTATTGGTGTCCTTACTATAGCACTCCCTCTTTTTTCTGATAGTTTTGCAAGCTTGATTGCTTTGCCTTTTGGGATAGCATGGTTTTTTTCACCCTTCATTGCTTGGATCGTGAGTCAACCTTCAACCTTTCAAGATAGCCTTTATCTTTCTTCAAAAGATGAAAAAAAACTCCGCTCTATTGCACGGCGGACATGGCTTTATTATGCAACTTTTGTCAATGCACAAAACAACTATTTGCCTCCCGATAATTTTCAAGAAGATCCTGAACCTCTTGTTGCTCAACGTACATCTCCTACGAATATTGGCGTTTATCTCCTTTCTATTATTGCAGCACGTGATTTTGGCTGGATTGGTTTTGAAGAGACTATTACCCGCATTGAATGTACATTACGCTCTCTTACAAAAATGGAAAAGTTCCGTGGTCATCTCTATAATTGGTATGAAACGGATACGCTCAGGCCTCTTTTACCTACTTATGTATCAACTGTTGATTCAGGAAATCTTGCTGGTCATTTGATAACACTCTCTTCTGCCTTAAGTGAATGGGCTGAAAAACCGCATCTTTTTTTTCAAATTGATCGAGAAGGCTTATCAGATGTTCTTACTATTCTTGAAGAAACTGTCAGAGAAATTCCAGATTATCAACCTAGGTTACGCTCTTTACGCCAAAAAATCGAAGAAAACATCACTCGTTTTCATGACTCTGTCTTCACTTTTGCAGAACAAGAAAATACGCTCCCTTCTCACATCATAGATCTTTCACTTGTAGCCCACGATATTGTGCGCTTAGTCGGTGAACTTGACCATGAAATTCAAACGATAGAATCTGCGCGTGCGCTTTCTTGGGCTAAATGCCTTATCGATACCTGTAACGCTTATCATCATGATGAGACTGCTCATTGTGATCCTGAAAAATTACATACAAAACTAAACAGACTGGCTATAGTGGCACGGCAAATAGCCTTTGATATGAAATTTGATTTTTTAGAACAGCCTAACCGGCATCTCTTATCTATTGGATATCGTGTTCAAGAAAACAAACTCGATGAAAATTGTTATGATCTACTTGCTTCAGAAGCACGTCTTGCAAGCTTTTTTTCCATCGCAAAAGGAGATATAAAACTTAAACATTGGTTTCGTCTTGGTCGACTCCTCGTCCCCATAGGTTGGAAAGGTGCGCTCCTATCATGGTCTGGATCGATGTTCGAATATCTGATGCCATCTCTCGTAATGCATGAACCTTTAGGATCTCTCCTAGATCAAACAAATCGATTGATTATTCGTTGTCAAATACAATATGCCCATAAACGGGAATTGCCATGGGGCATTTCAGAAGCCGCATTTAATGCTCGCGATCATTTAATGAATTACCAATACGCTCATTTTGGTGTTCCAAACCTCGGACTCCAACGTGGTCTTTCACGCAATGCTGTCATTGCTCCCTATGCCAGCCTTCTAGCGGCACAATATGCTCCTGCTTGTGCTGTCGCTAATTTAAAACGACTCCGTGATCTTGGAGCTTTAGGAACATATGGTTATTATGACTCTGTCGATTTTACTCCTTCACGCGTGAAAACAGGAGAAAAATACGCTGTTGTACGCAATTATTATGCGCACCATCATGGCATGTCTATCCTTGCTCTTAACAATGTTATTTTTCAAGGACGAATGCGTGATCGTTTTCACCGTGATCCCGTTGTTGAAGCAACGCAACTGCTGTTACAGGAAAGAGCGCCTCATCTCATTCCTATTATTCATACCAAAGCTGTTAATCGTATGCGCAATAAGTCTCAAGCATTTGAAGCCGCCACTTTGCGCATTATTACAAACCCGTTGCTCAAACCACGAGCAACTTTACTTTTGTCTAATGGTTTTTTTTCTACCATGTTAACAGCGAATGGTTCTGGTTACAGCCGTTGGCACGATTATGCGATTACGCGTTTTATTCCTGATGCAACAGAAGATCAACAAGGTACTTTATTCTTCTTACGCGATACGCATAGTGGACGGTGGTGGTCTGTTACTGGTGAACCAACACGTGTTATTGAAGAAGAAGCTGTCAGCATTTTTACAGATGAAAAGGCTGAATATACAAAAATGGTTGATGGTATAAAATCAACACTTGAATGTCTTATTACATCTGAAGGATGTGGCGAAGGTAGACGTATTCAACTGATGAATACGACAAATAAAGACCGACTCATTGAAGTGACTTCTTATGGTGAATTAGCGCTTGCCACAATGGATACAGACCAAGCTCATCCTGTTTTTTCCCGTATGTTTATAGAGACAGAAATTGCGGAAGAAGGTAAAACAATTTTTGCCAAAAGGCGCAAACGCTCACCTAGCGATCCTGAAATCTATGTTGCCCATTTTGTCTCCAGTACAACAGATACTCTCCAAGAGACAGAAGCTGAAACGGATCGCTCTCTGTTTATTGGTCGGGGGCGATCCATTCATCGGCCTGTTGCATTTGACCAAAATGCTCGTTTCAGTAACAGTCAAGGTTGCGTTCTTGATCCTGTTATGTCATTGCGATGCCGTATAAAAATTCCAGCCCATGAAAAAGCAGAACTTATTTTTTGGACTTTTGCTGCTCATACAAAAGAAGCGCTAAATAATCATATTAAACATTATCGACAACCTGATATGTTTCAAAAAGAACTTTCAATGGCATGGACGCGCTCACAAGTCGCACTGTATCAGAGCGGAACTGAGCTTAAAGAAGCTATTGTCTATCAAAAATATGCAACACCACTTATTTATCCAGAACGAACGTGGCGTCTTCCTTCTGAAATATTAGCAAAAACGCTAGGAAAACAGTCTGATCTTTGGCCCATGTCTATCTCGGGAGATAATCCACTCTGTCTTCTTAGGTTAAATAACGAGGGAAATATAACCGTACTGCGCGAGCTCCTTAAAGCACACGAATATTGGCGTATGCGCGGACTCATTGTTGATTTGGTTATTCTTAACGAACAAACATTTTCCTATATACAAAATACACAACGCGCTCTTGAGTGGGTCTGTGAATCTTATTATCACCACACGCAAAAAGCAGATGAAAGCCAACATATTTTCATGCTTCGACGCGATCAAATAAGTGAACAGAGCTTTAAAACGCTTCTTGCATCAGCGCGCATCGTTCTTGATGCCCAAAATGGCTCTTTATCTGAACAACTTAAACGACTTGATGAGAATAATTTTAATCTCACAATTCGTAAAAATTATCAAGAATCTTATGATCAATTAGACTTGTCAAGATATAACGAAGGAAAGCAATTTACAACACAAACTGAACAAAATCTTTTTTCTTCCATTGGTCTTATTAGCCAACAAAAATCCTCCTCTTCTCTCCCAAATGGAGAAGGTCTAAGATATTGGAATGGTTACGGTGGTTTTAATCAGCACAATCATTATGTAATACGTCTGCATGGACGTACCACCACACCGCATCCGTGGATTAATGTCATTGCTAATCACAGATTTGGTTTTCATGTCTCTGCTGAAGGTGCAATTTTTACTTGGGTTAACAATAGCCGCGATTATCAACTAACTCCTTGGGCGAATGATCCAACGTCTAACCGGCCAGGAGAAGCTCTTTATCTTGTTGATCGCCAGTCTTTAAAACGTTTCTCACCCGTTTCTACTGTTGAATGTGACGAAAATATTGTCTATGAGGCTTGTCACGGGTTTGGATTCTCAACTTTTAAATCAACACATTCAGAAATTGCATTAGAACTGACTCATACACTTGATCCCGAAAAACCTATTCGCTTTTCACGTCTTATCCTTACGAATGAAGGGGAAAAGCCACGTAGTTTACGCCTTTATAATTATGTTGAATGGGTTTTAGGAAATGTCCGTACAAAATATGCCCCTTTTATTGTTTCCTCTTATGAGGCCAGATGGGGTGCACATTTTATTCAAAATCCCTATCACATAGAGAAATCTCAACAAGTTACATTTTTATCAGCATCCGAAATGCCAACCAGCACTACGACTAATCGCGCTGAATTTATTGGTGCAACGGGAACTGTAACACGTCCAAATGCGATCCGTAAAGCCGGTGCTCTTTCGAATACCATTGAAGCAGGATGTGATCCTTGTTCAGCATTCACCTATGATATTGATCTTCAACCAGGGCAAACAAAAGAAATCATCTTCTATCTTGGCAGTGCTGAAAACAGGCAAGAAGCTGAAAAATTACTCAATCAAGTACGTGCAAGTGATTTTGAAATTCTGCTCACAAAACAAAAACAGCAATGGAGTGATTTTGTTTCTCCTTTCCAAGTCAAAACACCTGACGCTTCTTTTAATCTTATGGTCAACCATTGGCTTCCTTATCAAATCTACGCATGCCGCATCATGGCACGCGCAGGCTTTTATCAAGCGAGTGGTGCATTTGGTTTTCGTGATCAGTTACAAGATAGCTTGTCTTTGTTATTGCTGGAACCACAATTAGCACGTGAACAATTGTTAAATGCAGCAGCGCACCAATTTCTTGAAGGTGATGTGCAACATTGGTGGTTGCCTGACACAAATGCTGGTGTTCGTACGCGTATTTCTGATGATATCGTTTGGTTTGCATATGCAACAGCTCTTTATGTTAATACCACTGGCGATGATGACTTTCTTGATACGCTCATTCCTTTTATTGAAGGTGATGTTCTCAAAAGTGAGCAACAGGATGCTTATTTTCAACCTATCCAATCCTCAAAGGGTGCAACAGTTTATGAACATTGTGCTTTAGCTTTAGACCTTGCCATTAAACGCTGCGGACCACATGGTCTCCCTCTTATTTTAGGTGGGGATTGGAATGATGGCATGAATTTGGTAGGTGTGGAAGGAAAAGGCGAAAGCATTTGGTTAGGATGGTTTCTTGGGTACACATTACAAGCTTTTATCTCTTTAGCAAAAAAACGTGGTGACAATAGCCATATGCAAATATGGAGTACGTACCTTGAACATTTAACAAAATCCCTAGAAGAAAACGGTTGGGATGGTGCTTGGTATCGACGTGGTTATTTTGATGATGGAACACCTCTTGGCTCTAAAATCAATGATGAATGTCAAATCGATACCATTGCTCAATCTTGGGCTGTCATTTCTCAAATGGCATCGCCTGAACGTCAAAAACAAGCGATGAAATCAATGTTGGAACATCTCTATGATAAAAAAGGCGGACTCATTCGCCTTTTTTGGCCACCGTTTGATAAAAGTACACTCGAGCCTGGTTATATAAAAGGTTATCCTCCAGGAATCCGAGAAAATGGTGGTCAATACACGCATGGTGCCATTTGGAGTATTTTTGCGTTGGCTGAAATGGAACAAAACGATAAAGCTTATGCTTTATTTTCTATGATAAACCCAATTACTCATGGACAAGATCCTGAAATTTATCGTGTTGAACCTTATGTGATGTCCGCAGATATTTATTCTGTTGAACCACGGTGTGGTCAAGGCGGTTGGACTTGGTATACAGGTTCAGCCGGTTGGTTTTACCGCGCCGCAACACAAGCTATTCTTGGAATACAGCGTCAGGGAGATCTGTTGTTTTTACAACCACATTTACCCTCTATTTGGCCAAAATATGAAGCAACAATGAAGTTTTATGATGCCGTTTATAGCATTAAAGTAAAATGGGGACCTAAAAATATGCTCCATGTTAATGGCAAAGAATATACCGAAGTTCATACAGGGATAAAGTTACAAAAAACAGGTCAGCATGAAATTATACGTATTGTCAAATCTTAGAGATGAAAGATGAAAAAAGAGAGAAGACTTTTTATTCTTGCTCAAAACTGTATAGTTGCTATATTGCACCGCCTATATTAGCCGTGTTGGTGCATAATATTTTAGATTTTATGAAACTGAAAGAAAAAGGTTATGAATCATCCGGATATTGCTAGACGTGTTTACAATCACACTTGGAAACTTGATCCCATTATTCGCTCACTTCTTGATACGGATTTTTATAAGCTTCTTATGGTGCAGATGATTTGGGGGTTATATCCTAATGTTAATGTTACTTTTTCCCTCATAAATCGCTCTAAAACAATACGTCTTGCCGATGATATTGATGAGAGTGAATTACGTGCTCAACTTGATCATGCTCTTAGTTTGCGCTTTACAAAAAAAGAAATGATCTGGCTTGCTGGTAATACATTTTATGGACGCAAACAAATTTTTGAACCGGATTTTCTTCAGTGGCTTGAGAGTTTTCAACTCCCAGAATATGAACTAACCCGTAAAGATGGCCAGTATATTCTTCATTTTTATGGTTCGTGGGCTCATAGCTCTATGTGGGAAATTCCAGCCCTTGCTATTATAAGTGAATTACGTTCACGTGCTGCTCTCAAAAAACTAGATCGTTTTGCTCTTGATGTACTTTATGCGCGTGCTAAAGCAAAAATGTGGAGTAAAGTTGAACGTCTCAAAAAATTGCCTGATATTAAAATATCTGACTTTGGGACTAGGCGCCGCCATTCTTTTTTATGGCAGCGCTGGTGTGTGGAAGCATTAAAAGAAGGCATTGGTAATTCTTTTACTGGAACTTCTAATGTTCTTCTTGCCATGGATACGGATTTAGAAGCTCTTGGAACCAATGCACATGAATTGCCCATGGTGATTGCAGCTCTCAGCAACAACGATGATGAATTACGCAGAGCTCCATATCAAGTCTTGCAAGATTGGAACCGTTATTATGGTGGAAATCTTCTCATTGTTTTACCTGATACCTTTGGTACAGAAGCATTTTTACGCAATGCACCAGATTGGGTCGCTGATTGGACGGGTTTCAGACCCGATAGTGCGCCCCCTATTGAAGGTGGTGAACGTATTATTCAATGGTGGAAAGAAAAAGGAAAAGATCCACGCAAAAAACTTTTAATTTTTTCTGATGCTCTTGATGTCAATACAATTGAAAAAACCTATCATCATTTTCATGGTAGAGTGCGCATGAGTTTTGGATGGGGCACGGATCTTACCAATGACTTTACAGGCTGTGCACCTCAGGAAATCGAAACTCTTGATGCTCTTTCCCTTGTTTGTAAAACCACTCATGCCAATGGTCGACCAGCCGTAAAACTTTCAGATAATCCTGAAAAAACGATTGGTGATCCAAAAGAAGTACAACGTTATCTCAATTTTTTTGGTAATAATAAAGAGAATTGCTAGACCTATAAAGTAAAGACCTAGTTTCCGGTTTTTTAAAACGAGTATATTGAATCATCATATTGTTTATAAGATTGATTTTTGTCCTGCCCTAAGGATGAGGATTCTTAGCCTTTGCTGGTCCGTAAACAGTTTGGCTGTTTTTTGAACAGATTGTACTTGGCCTACCACTTATATGCTTCACTTACATAAGAATCGACAGATAAAAAAATATTTACTACGCATTAAAAAATACTTAACGTGCTAGGGAAGTTTAACCAAGGAGTCTTTCTTATATCATTGTTATAAATAACGGTATTATACGGCATAACAAGATACTATCATTTTGCATGTATGAAGGTTTTCAAGTTTTAAGGGTTATTGTTGTAGTTTGACAGTAGGTTTTGTACTAAGTGGGAAGAGATAGGATTAAGTATGAATACGTGGTAATTTGTTGTTTTTATATACAATTTTTACCATTAAATGCGCGTTTTATCAAAATAGATTTTGACACCTAAAATTGCAAAAATTACCGAAAATTAGAAAAAAGTGCGTTTCCATAGTAAAAATGAGAAAAGGCTTTGAAAACCCTTTGAGAACATCTTTAAACTCTTTAAAAAAATAAATTGGTACAAAATCTAGTGTCAAAATATACAAAACCAGATGACAAGATATAATTGTAACATTAGGAATTACTAAAGCCACATTGGAAGATGACAAATAGCATGGGGACTATCAGTGTGCATTTTGCAAGGCAAGGATGATAGTGCTCAAATAGACTTTATACACTTTACAGGAGATTTTACTTTATCCATGAATGGTCTGCTACCATGAAATGAGTAAAGCGTTGAGAAATGTTTCATTAAAATAAATGTGTAAATAACATGTTTAGGAGCCCTTTTGTTTTACGTGAAGGGCATGACCTCATTAAAAAACAGAGAATGCAATAATATTTTTATTTCGAAAAAGCTTTATACGAAGACAGAGAATTTATTTATTCGCATATTATAATAAGAATGCGTGTATGCATAAAACCATTTGAAAAACTCTGTTGTTTCTTATGAATTATTCTTAAGTTAAGAACAGATGTAACATTAAAGATTGATATAATAGACCGGCTTCTTAACTGTATAAGTACAAAAATGATGGTGTTTAGTAAGCTTTGTACTATATCCTCATTAAGAGATATAAAAACAAACGAAATGTCTTTTTAGAAAGAAATAGCTATCATATCAATGACTTCTCAATGATGTATATATAGAGAGATTCATACAAACATACCTAAAATAATGCTCTCTTCCATGAATGTGGTTTATCATTGTTTACCAAGTGAGAACATTTTGAGTGTTCGTAAACAGTCTTCTTTGTTCATAAAAATTATTTCACAAACATATTATTAATTAATTGCTTTCAGAAAGCTCGCTATTTCATATGCATTTTGGATATGGAGAGCTTATACTCACAACTTAAAAGTTCTCATAGTTTTTACAAATAAGCCGAAGCTAAAAAGAGTATCTCATAAAGCCTTTTTTATCATTATGAAGATGGACGTGTTCCAATATAAATGGCAATCAGCAATAATATAACCGCAACAAGTAAGGAAATCCATAAAGGAGGGTGTACCATTACGAAAAAAGATAAAAATCCTCCTGCCATACTAATCATTGCAAAAACTTTAATGAATGGAGATATTGCTTTTTTTTCTTCCCATCGCTTAATAGGGGGACCAAAAATACGATGATTGTTCAACCATTGATGAAAACGTGGAGAAGAACGCGTAAAACACCATGAGGCAACTAACAAAAAAGGCATAGTTGGCATAATAGGTAATACTACACCGATAATACCTAATATAACCATTATCCACCCTGCTATATAATAGCAGATACGCAAAGGGTGCGATATCTTAAAATCTTTTTTCATTTTCTCGTACTATTTTCCTCTACGCAAAGTCCTATACAAAAACATTGTATCTGTTTTTTGTTTACATGTCTGAGTGAACAATTACACTCTACCCCTTCATGCGTAAGCGTCTTTTTTGTTATAAGTTCCTTGAAAATACCGAATAGCTTACGCAATATGATAATTATTTTAAATGATTTCAAGAAAAGAGAAGAGATTTTAGAAAAACAAAAAAATAAAAAGGCTGCAGAATAAATCAATGCAGCCTCTTAATTAAGAATGCAGTGTTGGGGGGGGGAGAAAATATACTGCATTCACCTGCTAGACATTAGGAGGAAAAATAACCTAGCACCCCAAACTCTAATTAAAATAAAGATGAGAAACAATATATAAAAATGCATGGCTGATATGCATGAATTTTAACATTTTCAAGTTTCTTGAACTGTGCTTTGACGAAAGAAAATCATCATGAAAATAGCCATAAAAATCAACGTCAAGATCAACACAATTGTGGAAGCAGAATCAGAGCCGATAAATAAGCTTAGATAAATCCCTAAAAAACCAGAAAAAGCTGCAACAAGTATCGCGATCATTAACATAAAAGAAAACCGCTTTGTAACAAGATAGGCAATTGCTCCTGGTGCTATCAGTAAAGAAATAACGAGCACAATACCTACAGCTTTCAAAGCCGCAACAATTGTAAGAGAAATCATCGTTAGAAGGGTATAGTGGAGTAGAGATATTGGTAACCCCATTGCACGTCCTTGAACTGTGTCAAAAATATACAGCATAAAGTCGCGCCATTTTGCTGCTAAAATAAAAGTGACAATAGCAGAAATGATCGCCGTCTGCGTTATATCAAGCCAGTTAACACCCAAGAGATTACCAAATAGAATATGATTCAAATCTAAGCTACTATAAATAGATGTGGCTAAAACAAGCCCCAAGCCAAACATCGAAGAAAAGACCACTCCCATTACCGTGTCCTGTTTGATACGGCTATTGCTCCCTAAAAAGCCCGTTAATAGTGCACATACCATTCCTGCAACAAAAGCACCGCAAGTAATCAAAGTCATTGTAATGTTCTCTGGACGCATATGCTGAAACCAAGCAAATGGCAAAGAAGTTAAAAATGCGATTACCCATGGTGTTGTCATATAACCAACAACAACACCTGGAAAAACTGCATGAGAAATGGCATCGCCTAACAGCGCCCATCCTTTCAAAATAAGAAAACAGGAAAGCATCGCCATGGGAATAGAAAGAATCATGACAATAAGCATACCCTTAAGCATAAAAGAAAACTGAAACGGAAGCAGTAATTGATCAATCATGATAATATTACACCCTTTTTTGCCGCATTTATGCGTAAGCGCGCAGCAATATACCCATGTTTAGGAGCAAAAATAAAAGCCAAAACAAATAAAGATGCTTGAAAAAGCACAACAACCCCCCCCGTTTGTGCATTCAAAAAATAACTCACATAAACACCCAAGACACTTGTGAATGTTCCAATTACAACCGCAATAACCAAGATGTTCACGAAACGATCACTTAAAAGATAGGCTGTTGCCCCAGGTGTCACAACAAGACAAATGACTAAGAACGCTCCAACAGTTTGCATAGCAGCAACAGTACAAGCGGCAAGCAATGTGAAAAAAAGAATTTTTAAAAACTTTACGTTTAATCCAATGGCATGTGCATGCGTTTCATCAAATAACGAAACAAGAAGATCTTTCCATTTCAAAAGCAATATAAGCAACGAAACAAAGCCGATAAAAGCCAATTGTAGAATATCTGATGAACTAACTGCTAAAATATTTCCCAAAACAATCGTATCAATATTAACAGCCATTGGTTTTAATGATTTGAGAAACAACCCAAAGGCGAAAAAGGAAGAAAAAATGAGCCCAATAATGGTATCTTCTTTAAGCTTTGTCCGGTGGTTAAAAAAGAGCATTGCTGCTGCTGCAAGACCACCGGAAAAAAAAGCGCCAAGTGAAAAAGGTAACCCTAACAGGTAGGCTCCTGCTACACCAGGAACAATCGAATGGGAAAGTGCATCACCAATCAATGACCAACCTTTTAACATCAAAAAAGCCGAAAGAAAGGCACAAACACACCCAACTAACCCAGAAACCCACATTGCATTCACCATATATTGATAGCTCAGTGGCTCAAGCAACCAAGAAATCATGCAACGTGCTCCACTCTTTCAATATCTTCACAAACTGCAGACTGCTTTCTTCCCATGAAAACATCATTTTTTTTCGTACTTTGAAGATCAAAAATATGGTGGTGCAAAGACCCTCCAAAAGTTTTCTCCAAATTTTCCTTTGTAAAGATTTTTTCTGTTAATCCAGAAGCTAAAACGGTCCCTTTTATTAAAACTGTATGATCACAAAATTCGCGAACAGATCCTAAATTGTGCGTTGAAACCAAGATTACAGCTCCTTCTTTACGAAGATCTTGTAACAAAGCAATGATTTTATCTTCTGTTGTAACGTCAACCCCTGTAAACGGCTCATCTAATAAAATAGCTTTTGCTTTCTGTGCAAGAGCGCGCGCTAGGAAAACACGCTTTTTTTGTCCACCAGAAAGTTCTCCAATCTGGCGCTTGGCAAAAGCCAACATATCAACGCGTTCTAAGGCAATGCGAACGGCTTCATAATCTTGTGGACGGGCATAGCGAAAGAAATTCATATGACCGTACCGCCCCATCAATACAACATCTTCAACCAAGACAGGAAAATTCCAATCAACATCTTCACTTTGAGGAACATAAGCAATAAGATTTTTTTTCAAAGCTATATCAACGGGCAAGTCAAACATGCGAATTTTTCCCTTTGAGGGGCGTACAAACCCCATAATCGCTTTAAATAATGTTGACTTACCGGATCCATTAACTCCAACCAATGCCGTAATAGAACCCTTTGGACTTTCAAAATTCACTTCACGTAAAGCTGTGTGTCCATTACGATACGTTACCGTTACTCCTTGGGCAAATATTCCACAATCCGTCATTGGCTTTTTACTCCCTCTAATAAAGCATTGCTAATACGCCCACTCGTGACACGTAATAAATCAATATAAGTGGGCACCTCACCATTTTTCTCACTTAAAGAATCAACATAAAGAACACCACCGTATTTGGCCCCTGTTTCTCTGGCAACCTGCTTAGCAGGAGCAGGAGAAATGGTGCTTTCAGAAAAAACTGCATGAATATTGTATTTGCGAACCATATCAATAACATGCTTGACCTGCTGTGGTGTTCCTTGTTGGTCAGCATTAATGGGCCATAAATAAAGTTCTTTTAGATCAAAATCACGCGCCAAATAGCTAAAAGCGCCCTCACTGGTCACAAGCCAACGTTTATCTTGCGGGACGGCTTCTAATTCAGCCCTAATTGGATCAATGGTTGCACGAATTTTCTGTTTATAAATTTCAGCATTCTCTTTATAAATTTCAGCATGTTCAGGATCATATTTTACAAAAGCATCGCGAATATTATCAACGTAAATCAAAGCAGAGGTCGGTGACATCCACGCATGAGGATTGGGTTTGCCGCTAAAGGGGCCATCACCAATTTTAATGGGTACAACACCTTTTGAAACAACAACACTTGGAACATCCTTGATGTTTTGAAAAAACTTTTCAAACCAAAGCTCTAACTCTAATCCATTCCACAATACAAGGTTAGCTCCCTGAGCACGCATAAGATCGCGTGGGGTGGGTTGATATTCATGAATTTCCGCACCTGGTTTTGTAATGGATTCAACATCAGCGGCATCACCTGCTACATTGCGTGCCATATCAGCAATGATAGTGAATGTCGTAACAGCTTTAAATTTACCAGCACACAAAGCAAAATTGGGTGTAAAAAAAATAACACTTCCAAAAACTATGCTGAAAAACGTTCTTACGTTCATTGATTCTCTCTTTCCTTTATATGCCTTCTTTTTATTGCAAATAATTTGCATTATCATTTAGCAATAGCAGTTATCTTTTATATTTGCAATGAAGGATTAAGAGAAAAAATAACTTTTCAAGATGTTTAAAAACAGTTTTTTCATATTGAAAAAATTGATGATTTAAGCAGCTTGTTTTGGTAAGGAGGTCCGCTTTCAAGAAGCTCTATAGCTCTTTAATGCCAAAAAAGGGAGCACTCAAAAATGCTCCCACTTCATCTAAAATATCTCATAAAAAATGAGAATACTCAGTAGCGCAAATATGCACCTGTCATTTTGGTAACATTATCCACGATCTTTAAGGCAAGCTTTTCTAAATCTTCATCTGTTAGAGTCCGTTCTATGGGCTGAATAGTTACTTCAATCGCCACAGATTTTTTATCTTCACCAAAGCTTGGATCTTCAAAAATATCAAAAATCTGCACAGAATGAATAAGTTTTTTATCGGCTCCACTTGCTGCACGAATAATAAGAGAAGAGGAAACAGTTTTATCCGCTATAAAGGCAAAATCACGCCGCACCATTTGAAAAGGTGAGAGTTTCAAAGGAGGACGGCTTTTGGTCGTTTTTTTCTTTGATTCTGGAATTCGGTCTAGAAAAATTTCAAAGCCGCATAAAGGGCCACTGACATCTAATTTTTCTAATGTAGCAGGATGAAAAACACCAAAAAAACCAAGAATAATCTTTGATCCAAGTTTTATGACACCTGAACGACCAGGGTGATACCAACTGGGTGCTCCAACTTCAATCTGCACTTTCCCAACATCTATATTGCATGCTTCTAAAATAGCTAAAGCATCTGCTTTGGCATCAAAAACATCAACGACGGTTGCATTTCCATTCCAAAAACGCCCAGCCCCTTTAAATTGCTCTGTTCCGCGACGAATCCCACTAACAACACGGTGTTGTTTATCAGGGGTGTCGCCTTCATAAATACTGGAAACTTCAAACAAAGCAAGATCGGAAAAACCACGATCCGCATTTCTCTGTGCCGCCATAATCAAACCAGGTAAAAGGGAAGGACGCATCATTGACATATCAGCAGCAATAGGATTAACCAATTTAAGCTCTTCTTGACCTCCTCCAAAAGCAAGAGCTTGATTTTCAGAAATAAAAGACCATGTTATCGCTTCTTTCATACCACGTTGCACTAAAGCCAAACGTGTAGCACGTGAGCGAATTTGTGCGCATGTTAAAATTTGATCTTTTCCTTCTGTGAAGTTTTCCAAAGGAATAGGTTTAATTTTATCTAACCCATAAATCCTCATGACCTCTTCCACCAAATCAGCTTTACCCATAATATCATGGCGCCATGATGGTACTTTTACCGTAACGACATCTCCTTTTCCTTCAACAAAAAATCCAAGTTTTGTTAAAATAGAGATGACTTTTTCAGGCTCTATTTCCAAATTTGTTAAACGTTTAATTTCAGAAAAAGGAAAAGCGATCTGTTTTATTTCTTGTTGCTGATAGCCAACGATCCTCTTCTTAGATACTTCACCACCACAAAGGCGTAAGACCAACTCTGTTGCAATCTCAAGCCCTGTTTCTATAAAAGCCGGATCAACACCTCGTTCAAATCGATAACGCGCATCACTGATAAGACCTAATGCTCTTCCTGTTTGTGCAATGCTTTTCGCATCCCAAAGCGCCGATTCAATAATAACGCGATGTGTTGTTTCATCACAACTCGTTCTTTCACCACCCATGATACCGGCAATCGAAACAACACCTTCTTCATCTGCAATCACACAATTCTTAGCGCCCAAACGATAGATTTTTCCGTTCAGTGCTTGAAGTTGTTCTCCTTCACGAGCACAACGTACACACAAATTACCTTTAATTTTATCAGCATCAAAAACATGGAGTGGACGACCAAGGTCAAAACTGATGTAGTTGGTCATATCAACAAGCGCATTAATCGGTCTCAAACCAATTGCATTCAAACGCTGTTGCATCCACTGTGGCGATGCACCATTTTGAACATTGCGAACTTCACGCCAAGCAAAACCTAAACATAATGATGAATCTTGTGAAAAATCTAATGAAACATCGAGAGGTGTTTCAAAGGAAGGTTCAAATTTTGACAAGGATAATTCTTTTAATTTTCCCATTCCGGCGGCAGCAAGATCACGGGCAATACCACGAACACCTGTACAATCAGAGCGATTGGGGGTCAAACCAATATCAATAATCGGATCATCTAAACCAGCATAAGCTGCAAATGAATCTCCAATAGGTGCATCTTCTGGAAGTTCGATAATCCCGTCATGTTCATTTGATAATTCAAGCTCCGCTTGCGAACACATCATCCCAAAACTTTCAACACCGCGGATTTTTCCTACAGATAATGTCACATCGAGTCCTGAAATATAAGTGCCTGGTAGTGCTAAAACACCAACAAGACCTGCACGCGCATTTGGTGCTCCACAGACAACTTGAACAGGTGTAGAAGTTCCTGTATCGACGGACAGAATCTGGAGTTTATCTGCATCAGGATGCTTTATTGCAGTTAAAACTTTTGCAATCACAAAACCTTTTAAAGAAGACCGATCATCAACGTAATCAACTTCAAGACCTATAGCTGTTAGTTTCTCACAAATTTCATCCAAAGATGCATTTGTCTCTAAGTGATCTTTTAACCACGACAATGTAAATTTCATTTTAAAACCTCACATGAAAGCGATGACTAAGATCACACATTTCTATTAGGAAAAAAAGCAGGCATATCAAAGCAACGAAAGCCATAATGGTCTAACCAACGCAGATCGGCATCAAAAAAAGCTCGTAAATCAGGCATACCGTATTTCAACATGGCAATACGATCAATGCCCATTCCCCATGCAAAGCCTTGATATTCATCGGGGTCTAAACCAACATTTTTCAACACATGAGGATGCACCATTCCGCATCCTAAAATTTCCAACCAATCCTGTCCTTCTCCGAACTTTACTTCTGAACCAGAACGATCACATTGAATATCCACTTCCATAGATGGTTCGGTAAAAGGAAAAAAAGAGGGACGAAAACGCATTTTTACAGAGGGAACTTCAAAAAATTCTTTACAAAAGGTTTCATGTAACCACATCATATGGGCAATGGTGGAGGTTTTATCAATGACAAGACCTTCCACCTGATGGAACATAGGAGAATGTGTTGCATCCGAATCCATACGGTAAGTTTTTCCAGGAATAATGATCCGTATCGGTGCTTTTTGTTTTTCTAGTGTGCGAATTTGTACAGGTGATGTATGGGTCCGCAATAATTTTCGTTCTCCCATTTTATCGACATCAAAAAAGAAGGTATCATGCATTTCTCGTGCTGGATGTCCTTCAGGAAAATTCAATGCCGTAAAATTATAATAATCTGTTTCAATATCAGGCCCCTCTGCAATAGAAAAACCCAACTTTGTATAAATGGCAATAATTTCTTCAATCACTTGTGAGATAGGATGAATGCGTCCCCGTTCTATAGGTGAAGAGCGAACAGGCAAGGTAACATCAACTGTTTCACGAGAAAGACGGGTATCCATTGCCTGTCTTTTCAGAAGATCACGCTTTTGTGCCCATAATTCTAAAATACGATTTTTTAATCCATTAAGAACTGGTCCAACTTTATGGCGCTCGCCAGCATCCATTTTTCCTAATTCTTTTAATTTTTCAGAGATACTACCTTTTTTACCCAATGCTGCAATACGCACTTCCTCAAGTGCTTGTTCATCACCTGCTGCCTCTAAGGCTAAACAAATTTCTTGTTCCAGACGCTCAATATCATTCATATTTTTGCCTATTTTTTAATAAAGAAAAACCCGCACTCGCAATAGCCAGCACGGGACCTCGAATAAATGAATGCTTTAAGAGAACACGACTGGCTTATTTGACAGCGCCTTCGAAAGCATTAGGTGTCGTATCTTTTAAATATTCCAAAGCCTTTTTTGCCGAGGCAATTAAAGCAGAAAAAGCTTCTGCTTCGTGGATTGCTATATCTGAAAGAACCTTACGATCAACTTCAATACCGGCTTTTGATAAGCCATCAATAAAACGTCCATAAGTTAAACCTTCTGCGCGAACAGCCGCATTAATTCTCTGAATCCACAAAGCACGGAAAGTACGTTTTCTATTTTTGCGATCACGATAAGCGTATTGCTTTGAACGATCAACTGCTGCTTTAGCCGCACGAATGGTATTTTTACGACGACCGTAAAAACCTTCAGCCTGTTTAAGAACTTTTTTGTGCTTAGCGTGTGCTGTCACACCTCTTTTCACACGTGCCATATTATAATCTCCTCAAAATCAAAAGCGTAAGGTTTAAACACCATTCGGCAAATAATGCTGAATGACTTTTTTAGCATCTTGTTCACACAAAACCATTGTTCCACGCGCATCGCGAATAAATTTATTCGAACGCTTAATCATACCGTGGCGCTTACCGGCAGCTGCTACTTTAATTTTGCCTGACGCAGTGATTTTAAACCGCTTTTTAGCGGATGATTTGGTCTTCATCTTGGGCATTTTGCTACTCCATACATTAATTTATTCAATCAAACATTTTATTCACTCAAGCGGACCAACGCTTGAGCAAGCATTTAAACAGCCACGGCATGCCCTGCCGGGCGGTTCTACATAGTGTTTCCATAAGCTACTATACACAAAATAGCAAGACCGTATTACAAAAAAATCGGCGCTCCATTGCCTTGAAGCTCAACTAAAGGTGCCGGAATAGCATTTGTTTTGATGGCTGCTTTACATAAATCGGCAATAATGCATTGCCCACATTGTACTTTACGTGCTTGGCAAATATAGCGTCCATGTAAAATCAGCCAATGATGCGCATCACGAAGATAATGGATTGGTATAATCTTTAATAATTTTTTCTCAACAATCTCTGGTGTTTTGCCAGGTGCTAAACCAAGACGGTTGCTTAAGCGAAAAATATGTGTATCTACTGCCAATGTAGGCTGACCAAAAGCAACATTCAAAATAACATTAGCCGTTTTGCGCCCCACTCCAGGAAGGGCCATAAGTGCTTCACGCGTATCAGGTACTTGACCTCTATAATAATCAATTAAACAGTTGCAAAGTGCATAAACATTGCGTGCTTTTGCTCGCCAAAGACCAATTGAACGGATATGATGTGCTATTTCTTCTTCTCCTAATGCGACCATTTTTTCCGGTTGATCAGCAAGGCGAAATAATTCTTTTGTCGCTTTATTAACGCTTACATCTGTCGCTTGAGCCGAAAGCACAACGGCAACCAAAAGCGTAAAAATATTTGTATAGATAAGATCACTCTTAGGCGCTGGGCGCTGCACAGAAAAACGGCGAAATATTTCTGCAATTTCATTTTCATTATATAATATACCAGATAAATTTCGCACTTTTGACAATTTTATGGTACGTTGAGGCATTGAACTCTCTTAAATCTTCTCTCTTGAAGTTATCATTTACGCTCGCCATATGAGAGGAATGCAGCGAACGCTTTTATAGAGTTTGGTCAAGTAAAGCCGTTTTAAAGAGGATACTCATGAATGACACATGTGACACCTTTCTCCAATCCCTTTCTTTTAGGGTTTGAAACCGTAGAAAAAATATTGCAACGTATCGGTAAAGCTGATGAGGCTTACCCAGCCTATAACATTGAACGTTTGCATAAAAATGATGATGCAAATCATATCCGGATAACTTTGGCTGTTGCAGGATTTAAGGTTAACCATCTTAATATTTTGCTCGATGATAATCAATTGGTTATTCATGGTAAACAAACAGACAACCAAAATCATCAATATTTATATCGTGGTATAGCTGCGCGACAATTCCAGCGAACCTTTGTTCTCGCGGAAGGGATGCATGTTACAAATGCAGAGTTGAAAAATGGTCTTTTATCAATTAATCTGTATCAACCAAAATTAAAAAAAGAAATAAAACAGATTCCAATTAAAGTCAGTAGTGGTGTGTCATAAAAGTTAAGGCGTAAAGGAACAGTGAAATGGGAGAACATAAACAAAACTTGTCGTTTCAGAACACGTCCCACTCTGATGCGGGACAGATTGCCTATTTAAAAAAAGTTTGTACAGATGATCTGGCTAAAAACTTTCCAGATCTTCCACCAATGACCCCAGGCATTACGATATGGGCTCTCTTTGGTGAAACAGGTTATCCTCTCATTTTATCCGATGAGCGTTCTATTGCCCTTGCTGGAGCCAATGAGCATGAACTACAAATTGTAACTCTGCACTAGATTACCTTACGAGAAAAAGCTGTACTCTTTATAAATTCTATCTGTTTTTTCGTAAAGGGTGTAATGTGAGTTATAATGAGATAAGTATTGGGTTATATTCATAATTAATTTTTTACAACTGGAATGAGAGTCCCGAAAATCATAAGGTTCTCTCATTTTAGATCCTCTTACATTGCAACAATTAAAGTCACTTTGCTTGTATTCATAAGCAGGAAGAACCGTGTGGATAAAAATGCTTGAAGAAAGGAATAAAAATATCTCTTGTGAATTGCCTTAATTACCAAGGATGCTCGCAATATTGGGGATGAAAAAATGTATGATGGTGTCAGTTTGCTTCTTTATAAGTGTGAAGATGTTCTTTATAGATTTATATTATTCACGGGGACTTTTATACCATTCATAGGCGCTATCGTGAAATGAGCTCGAGTGCATTGAAAGATGTTGCTTTAAAATGAGTACATGAAGGCTATACAAGTGTATTTTGTTTGGGGTGTTCCGTTCTTCCTAAGGGAAGTAACTCCATTGAAGAGTGTAAAAAAAGCATGAGATAATGCGTCATCATTATTTAAAAGATATTGCTATGAATGCTTTTGAAAGGTGTAAGGCTAAATTGTAAGGAGATGATAGATTTTTACCATGATGCCTTATATTCTTTCCAAATGAGGCTGTCTTCTTGTTCCCAAAATTACGCAAACAGATAGATGCAATATACTAACCAAATCTGGCCAAATCTTGCATACAAAAATCTAGAACAGTTCGTGCCACACCGAAGTGTTTTGATATTTGTCTCAAACGTGGAATTGCACAGGGATTAGATGTTGATTAACAGGTAACAAAAAAATAAGGCCTTATGAAAAAGTTTATGCAGAGCTTTTAATTTTGTGCTTCAAATGCCTCAGTACAAGGTATTTTTCTCTTTTGAATATTAAAGCTCTTGTTTTTATAATGAAGTTACAGCACAACAAGTAAAATGGAATTATTTGAGGGGAAAAAAATAATGCCTTCTTACCGTTCAAGAATATCGACCCACGGGCGTAATATGGCAGGAGCCCGCGGACTTTGGCGTGCAACAGGGATGAAAGATACTGATTTTGGTAAACCCATTATTGCGATTGCGAATTCTTTTACACAATTTGTACCAGGGCACGTCCATTTAAAAGATCTTGGGCAATTAGTCGCACAACAGATAGCAGTTGCTGGTGGTGTTGCGAAAGAATTTAATACCATTGCTGTAGATGATGGAATTGCAATGGGGCACGATGGAATGCTCTATTCTTTGCCATCACGTGAAATCATTGCTGATTCTGTAGAGTATATGGTTAATGCACATTGTGCAGATGCACTTGTCTGTATTTCTAATTGTGACAAAATTACGCCTGGTATGTTAATGGCTGCTTTACGGTTGAATATTCCGACAATCTTTGTTTCAGGCGGTCCTATGGAAGCAGGTAAGATTAAATGGAAGGATCAAGATCTAAGGGTTGATTTGGTCGATGCCATGGTCGCAGCAGCTTCAGAACAGAATTCAGAAGAAGAAGTTGCTGAAATGGAGCGTGCTGCTTGTCCTACATGTGGTTCTTGTTCAGGAATGTTTACGGCCAACTCCATGAATTGCTTAACGGAAGCATTGGGGCTTTCGCTTCCCGGAAATGGATCAATGTTAGCAACACATGCAGATCGACGGATGCTTTTTGAAGAAGCTGGAAAACAGATTGTTGCATTGGTTAAACGTTATTATGAAAAAGATGATGAAACAGTTTTGCCGCGCTCTATTGCTTCACGCAAGGCTTTTGAAAATGCAATGACCGTTGATATTGCCATGGGGGGATCAACCAATACAGTACTGCACCTTTTAGCGGCGGCGCGAGAAGGTGAGGTGGATTTTACCATGACAGATATTGATCATCTTTCACGTCGTGTTCCTGTTTTATGTAAGGTTGCTCCTGCTGTTGCAAATGTACATATGGAAGATGTTCATCGCGCTGGTGGTATTATGGGGCTTTTAGGCGAACTGGATGCGGCAGGACTCATTGATACGTCAACTTATACGGTTCACGCAAAAACGATGAAAGAAGCTCTTTACCGCTGGGATATAAAGCAAACTAATGAACCAACAGTTCGTGCATTTTATCGTGCCGCTCCAGGTGGTATTCCAACACAGACAGCTTTTAGCCAATCTTGTCGCTATGAGACTCTTGATCTTGATCGTGAAAAAGGTGTGATTCGCGATAGGGAACATGCATATTCACAAGATGGAGGATTGGCAGTTCTTTATGGAAATCTTGCGAAAGATGGCTGCATTGTAAAAACAGCAGGCGTTGATCAATCAATTTTAACTTTTAAAGGTCCGGCAAGAATTTTTGAAAGCCAAGATTCAGCTGTTTCAGCTATATTAACTGATAAGATTAAAACAGGTGAAATTGTTTTAATACGTTATGAAGGTCCACGTGGTGGACCTGGAATGCAAGAAATGCTTTATCCAACAAGTTATCTCAAATCTAAAGGATTAGGAAAGGTTTGTGCACTTGTTACAGATGGACGTTTTTCAGGGGGAAGTTCAGGGCTTTCGATAGGACATATTTCACCAGAAGCTGCTGAAGGAGGAGAAATTGCGTTGGTAGAGGAGGGGGATATCATAGAAATTGATATTCCAAATCGTAGAATTCATATGTTGGTGGATGATGTTGAAATGAAGCAGCGCCGTGCTAAGATGGAAGCAAAAGGAAAAGATGCTTGGCAACCGATTGAAAAGCGTCAGCGTAAAGTTTCAAAGGCTCTCAAAGCCTACGCAGCGATGACCACATCTGCTGCAAAGGGTGCAGTACGTAATATTTTATGAGATGAATAGAGATAGTACTCTGATTTTTTGCATCTTTTGTACGATATTCTAAGCTAATTATTCTATGAGTTTATGCACTTATCAGAATATTTCGAGTCATGATCAGTATGATTAAAAAGCTATCAATACGACTAAAAGCTGCTGAGGATTGCTTATTTTAGCAGCTAGGTAAGACAGATAAAGATAGATATGGTATGATTACTATTCATATCATATTCCAATTTTATACGAAATTACGATTTCTTGTTACTCATATTTATGAAAGATATTTATTGTACTGGTGGCATTATCTTGCAGTACCGTAAAACACTGCCATTTAGGGCTGTAATATAGAGCATCCTCGTTAATATATTAAGTGTTTTTTAGTGCGTGGTGAATATTCTTAGACTTGTTTGTAAAGCTTTGAGTTTAAGTGAATCTTATGACTGGGAATTCAAGGCAAAACCCGTTAGAATCTGGACTGTTTGCAGGCTTGGTTCGAATGAAAATCTTCATCCTTTGAGGTGCGGGAAGGAGTTCAAAGGATGTTTAGGAAAATAAAATGCTGCTGTGATATATCTGATTATATGGTTCATATGAAAACAGTAAAAGAGCTCTTTATAACTTAAAATGTGAAGAAAATGCGAGACCCATTATCTATGAATTTATTATGCAAAATGGGGTGGTATCCCAACACCGACAGCTTTAAACTAAAACTGTTGCTATGATAACAATAATATTGATTGTGAAAAAGCATAATTCATTAAATATTGCGTATTTGCAAGGTGGAGGAGATTTCATGACAATCTTTACAAAAAACGACTATCTTGTAAAAATAGTCGATATTGACCAATTTTTTGTATACGGGACAATATTGATCTAAGGAAATATGAAATATAATGCATAGGATTTTGCCTCTATATGCATTACACTTATCAAAATATATTTTGTAGAAAAGCGATGGGAATACGGTAACAACAGTTTGTGCTGTAGCATATCAAAAAGGGATACTTCATCTCCTATTAAGAAGGTTTTTTAATAAAAATAACATCCGTTTTCTATAAAGGGTTACTCTTTTCAAGCTGTTTGAGGTGGTAAATTGCTTCTAAAGCTTGTTTAGGGGAGAGTTCGTCGGGATGGATATTTTTTAAAGCTTCGTGAAGTACACAATGTTTGTTTCTTGCTTCATTGACGGGAGATGTTGCTTTAAGAGAAAAGAGTGGTAAATCATCAATGAGTTTATGTCCTTTTCCAGCCATTTCACCTTGTTCTAATTGATGGAGTACATCTGTTGCTCGTGTAATAACGGCTGGGGGAAGTCCAGCAAGCTTTGCGACTTGTACACCATAGGAACGGTCAGCAGCTCCTGGTGTGACCTCATGAAGAAAAACTACATCACCATCCCAATTTTTGACTTTCATGGTTACATTATGCAGTCTGTCAAGTTTTTCGGTAAGTGCAGTCATTTCATGAAAATGGGTAGCCAGAATAGCACGACAATGGTTAACTTCATGGAGATATTCAACAGCAGCCCAAGCAATAGAAAGTCCATCAAAGGTTGATGTTCCACGTCCTATTTCATCAAGAATAACAAGGGAATGGTGGCTAGCATGATTAAGAATCGTTGCTGTTTCAACCATTTCCATCATAAAGGTTGAGCGCCCCCGTGCAAGATCATCGGAAGCTCCAACGCGACTAAATAGGCGATCAACGACACCAATATGTGCTGAAGTTGCTGGAACGAAGGACCCCATTTGCGCCATAATAGCAATAAGAGCATTTTGCCGCAAAAAAGTTGATTTTCCTCCCATATTAGGCCCTGTCAACAGCCAGATTGCTGCATATTGCTGATTTTCTTGCACAGAGAGATCGCAATTATTGGCAATAAAAGGTTCTGCTGCTTGTTTGCGGAGTGCTTGCTCGACGACAGGATGGCGTCCTGCTGTGATATGAAAGGTAAGTGAAAGATCAATTTTAGGGCGGCAATATCCTTGTTCTTCAGCAAGATATGCTAAAGCGACAGAGACATCTAAAATAGCAAGTGCTTCAGAGGCTTTACGAATAAAATCAACTTGTTCAGTAATTTCCTGAACGAGAATATCAAAAATCTCTAGTTCAAGTGTCAATGCGTGATTGGCAGCATGGGCAATACGGCTTTCAAGGTCAGCGAGCTCTGTTGTCGTAAAACGCATAGCGTTTGCCATTGTTTGCCGATGAATAAAACGTGCTTTAGCTTGTGGATTATTTGTAAGAGCAGATGCTTGTGTACTGGTTACTTCAATGAAATAACCTAGAATATTATTATGCTTTATTTTAAGCGTCTTAATATCTGTTTCTTGGGCATATTGCGCTTGAAGTTCAGCAATGACACGGCGCGATTCATCACGTAAAGCACGCATTTCATCGAGCTCTTTATGATAATTGGAACGAATAAAACCACCATCACGTTTAAGGAGTGGGAGATCATCAGCTAATGCTTGTTCTAAATGAAAATATAACGCTGTGGGTAAGTTTGAGAACATCTGTTGTACATCACTTATTTCTTGAGGCAGAAGCTCATTATCAAGAAGTTGATGCAATTCACGAATGATTTCAAAGCCGCGCTGGATTGTCGCCATATCACGGGGACCTCCTCGTCCAAGAGCCAAACGTGAAACGGCGCGGGGCATATCTGGTCCCCCTTTTAAAATAAGCTTTATCGCTTCTGCAAGAGAAGGATTACGTAGAAAAAAATCGATAGAATCCAAACGCGTATCAATAGCTGAAGGAGTGGTAAGGGGAGCAATAAGGCGGTCAATAAGAAGGCGTGATCCCCCTCCTGTTACAGTGCGATCAATAGCTTTTAATAAACTTCCATCCCGTTGACCTGAAGTTGTACGAATAAGTTCAAGGCTTAATCTGGTTGCGGCATCAATAAAGAGAGTCGCACTTTCATTTTGGCGCTCAGGTTGCATGAGGGGAGGACGATGCGTGATTTGTGTTTTTTCAATATAACGAATAGCAGCTACAATAGCAGAGAGTTCGGAACGTGAATAATCGGCAACGCCTTCAAGAGTTGAGAGTTTAAAATAATTGCAAATATCGCGTTCAGCAGTCAGTGCATCAAAGAGACAAGCAGGTTGAGGTGAAACAATACGATCAAGAACATTAAAAAGTGGTTTGTGAGATTTATCATGAAAGAATGAATCAGCAACAATAATTTCTTGTGGATCCACACGCATAATATCTGCTAAAAGTTTCTCTTGGCGGCTTTCTATTACACGAAATATGCCTGTTGAGATATCAATCCAAGAAAGAGCAAATTCCTCTCCATCGCTAGTTTTTATACGGGAAAGTGTCATAAAATAATTTGCGCGTGTTGGATCAAGGAGTTTTTCTTCTGTTATCGTTCCAGGTGTTACAAGGCGAACAACATCACGCCGAACAACAGATTTTGAGCCACGTTTTTTTGCTTCAGCAGGATCTTCTATTTGTTCACAAACAGCAACACGGTAACCACAAGCAATCAGTTTTTGTAAATAATCATCTGCAGCATGAACGGGAACACCACACATAGGAATATCTTGTCCTAAATGTTTTCCGCGTGCTGTGAGTGTGATTCCTAAAGCCTGAGCAGCTTCAATCGCATCATTAAAAAATAATTCATAAAAATCCCCCATTCGGTAAAAGAGAAGGGAATCATGATGGACGGCTTTGATTTCTATGTACTGCTCCATCATAGGTGTCAGACGTTCTTGAGAGGAAGCAGATGAGGAGGCAGGCTGTGGAATTAAATTATTTTTATGGTTGTTTTTTTTATCCATTTGTACGAGGCCTGTTTCCTTTAAGTGAAGTTTTTACTCTTTTTTGTTTACTTCAATATCTATTTATCTCTAAATTGCAACGCATCATCAGATTTGCTAAGGCAAGAATAGCGATTTCTAATATATGAATCAAATTTAATGACTATACGCATTATCAAGCAACATTTACACTGTTTTTGGAGAAAATAAAGTGAGATGAAAAAAAGCGAGCAGGATCAGAAAATGTCTCAAACTGTTTACAGTGCGAGCGAACGAGAAGCTCTAGATTTTCATAGTCGTGGTCGACCAGGAAAGCTTGAGATTGTTGCAACAAAGTCTATGACAACACAGCATGATTTAGCACTTGCTTATTCACCAGGTGTTGCAGTTCCAGTGAAGGCAATTGCTCAAAATCCAGCGCTAGCTTATGATTATACAGCAAAAGGAAATCTTGTTGCTGTTATTTCAAATGGTACAGCTATCTTAGGGTTAGGCAACTTAGGGGCCCTTGCCTCTAAGCCGGTCATGGAAGGCAAAGCAGTGCTATTTAAGCGTTTTGCGGATATTGATTCCATTGATTTAGAAATTGATATAAACGATACAGAAAGTTTTATCAATTTGGTGCGTCATTTAGAACCTTCTTTTGGTGGAATTAATCTTGAAGATATTAAGGCGCCTGAGTGCTTTATGATTGAAAGCCGCCTACGCGAGGTGATGAATATACCTGTTTTTCACGACGACCAACATGGTACAGCAATTATTGTTGCTGCTGGTGTTCTCAATGCTTTGACTTTAACAGGGCGCGATATGCAAAATACGCGGTTAGTCTGTAATGGTGCTGGTTCTGCCGGGATTGCTTGTATTGAATTGATTAAAGCGATGGGCTTTCGTTCCGAAAATATCATATTATGTGATACAAAGGGTGTGGTCTATGAAGGGCGCAAAGAGGGAATGAATCAGTGGAAATCTGCGCATGCTATTCAAACAGATAAACGTACGCTTGTGGAGGCAATGGAAGGTGCAGATATATTTTTTGGGGTTTCTGCTAAAGGTGCTCTTACTCCTGAAATGGTAAGATCCATGGCCCCCCAGCCGATCATTTTTGCTATGGCTAATCCCGATCCAGAAATTACGCCGGAAGAGGTTATGCAAGTGCGTCATGATGCCATTGTCGCAACAGGACGTTCCGATTATCCAAATCAGATTAATAATGTTCTCTGTTTTCCTTATATATTTCGTGGTGCACTTGATGTGCGTGCAAGAGTTATTAATGAAGACATGAAGATTGCTGCGGCAAAGGCTCTTGCCAATTTAGCGCATGAAGAAGTGCCTGACAGCGTTGCAGAAGCTTATCGTGGAAAGCGATTAAAATTTGGTCCTGATTATATCATCCCTGTTCCTTTTGATCCGCGTTTATTAACGGTTGTTTCAATAGCGGTAGCAAAAGCAGCAATGGAAAGCGGTGTTGCGCAAAAGAACATAGATGATTTAGAGGCCTATGAGCGCGATTTGAATGCGAGACGTGATCCTACTTCCTCGATGATGCGTGGGATTTATAATCATGTTCGTCAAGCGCCAAAACAAATTGTCTTTGCAGAAGGTGAAGAAGAGCAAGTTATGCGGGCGGCCGTTTCCTATGTTCATCAAAAATTAGGACAAGCGATTTTGGTTGGTCGTGAAGAGCAAGTAAGAGAAGCGGCTGTTATCGCTGGAATTGATCTGGATCGTGAAGGTATTTCTATTATGAATGCTAAGCTTTCTTGCCGTACAGATGCTTATGCGAATTATCTTTATAAAAAGATGCAGCGTCAAGGCTGGCTGTTGCGTGATTGTCATCGTCGTATCAATAATGATCGCAATTATTTTGCTGCGTGTATGGTGGCACTAGGAGATGCTGATGCAATGGTTACAGGGGTGACACGCAATTATGAAACAGCGCTGATTGATATACGTCGTGCAATTGATGAAAAACCAAAAGAACGATTGATTGGTATCTCAATGGCTATGTGCCGTGGAAGAACTGTGTTTATTGCGGATACAGCCGTTTATGAAAATCCTAATGCTGAAGAACTTGCTGATATAGCGGAACAAACCGCTTCGTTTGTACGTGGATTTGGATATAAACCACGGGTAGCATTTCTAGCATTTTCTACGTTTGGTTATATGAAAGGGCCGATCACACAGCAAATTCAGGATGCGATTAATATTTTGCATGAACGCAAGGTTGATTTTGAGTTTGATGGAGAAATGAGCGCCGATGTGGCACTCAATTCCAAATTGATGCAGCAATATCCATTTATGGGATTAACAAAACCCGCTAACATTTTGGTTATGCCTGGATATCACGTGTCTTCCATTGTAAGCAAAATGTTACAAGAACTAGGTGAAGCAACCATCATTGGCCCTATTTTAATTGGATTGGAAAAATCTGTCCAAATTGTACCGTTTAGTGGAAGCGATACAGATGTTGTCAATATTGCAATGCTTGCGGCTTATCATGCCGCAAAAGTCGTCTAAAGGAAAAAAGCCCCTAATATACCAATAATATATCAAGGGGCTTTTGATAGCAAAGAATAAATTTTTTAAGAGGGCTGTATTTGACTGTCTTTTTGTTCTTCAGCAAGACGCTTTTGGAAGAGTGCTGCAAAATCAATAGGATCAATCCACAAAGGTGGAAAACCACCATTTTGAGTAGCATCAGATATAATTTGGCGAGCAAATGGGAATAAAAGACGGGGACATTCAATAAAGACCAATGGCATCACATGTTCTTGTGGAATGTTTTTAAGGTGAAAAACACCACCGTAAATCAATTCTACATGAAATAATGTTTCAGTTTCATCATTGGCTTTGACGGAGAGAGACAAAACGACATCATAATTGTCATCACCAATTGGGTTCGCATTGACGTTAATATTGATATCAATTTGTGGTGACTTTTCACGTGCACGCAATGAACGAGGAGCACCTGGGTTTTCGAATGATAAATCTTTTAAATATTGAGTTAATACAGCAAAAACCGGCTCTCCACCACTGTTATTTATTTCACCTTCGGCCATACGACGAACCTCTCTCATTATAATATGTATATTTATTTAGATCTAAAGTCCGAATTGGTTATCACGCCTTGCAAAAGGTTGCAAGAAATGCGCTCTTTATCTTGAATATTTTTTTAGTTTGTTACAGATTTTTTAGGCATTTCAATGGTTATCATTATTTTTGCGCCATGGAGATTCTGTCGTATCATAAATTGTGTAATCTTCTGCGTTAAGATCAATTATTTTTTCAGAGTCATTTTTTCTTTTAGTATTGGGATTCATTTTGTTTTTTAATGATGTAAAGAAATGCCAAACAACAGAGCGAATTGGTTTAATAAGAAGTAATATTCCCAAGAGATCACTTACAAAGCCAGGAAGAATAAGTAAAATTGCACTAAACATGATGAAAGCATCATTAATAATATTATTCTCTAATGTGCGTCCTTGGATAAGTTCAGTTTGTATATTTTTTAAAAGGCTAATCCCTTGAATTCGCAATAAAACAACCCCAACTATGGTTGTGAGAATAACCAAACTCAAAGTTGCCAAAATACCAATTTCTTGACCAACAAAGATAAAACCAGCAATCTCGATTAAAAGAATGCAAAGAAAGATAACAACAAAAAAACGAGGGTTTATAGAATAAAGTTTTATCACATGAAAATTTCCTTCTGGATGAGGTGGGGAGAAATTCTTAAGAGCACTCCGTTTAATATAAAATCTATAAAAATATTTGAATGATAAGATTCCTTATTTTACATATTTATTGATAAATGGTATTGACTGCAATGTTTATTAGAGATTTAAGCTTTGGAGATTGACAGCGCCCATGGAATTTGACGTTATACTTGTCATAGCTCTTGTTGTTATGGTTGTTATTTTTGTGCAACTCCGTAATGTATTAGGGAAACGAATTGGGTTTGAAAAGCCCCCCTTTGATCCTTATTCACGTCGTTCTAAAAAACAGGTTGAAGCAGAAACGGCTGATAATATTGTTTCGTTCCCTCATCATAAAAATTCACAAAAAGATGACTTTAGTGAAATTGATAAAATTTCACCGGAGGGGAGTATTTTGAATAAAAATTTGCGGGAATTGCATAGAATTGATCCTCATTTTTCTCCTCAATTTTTTATAAAAGGTGCACAAATTGCTTATGAAATGATTGTAACAGCTTTTGCCAAAGGTGATCTCAATCAACTTAAAAGCTTGCTGTGTCAGGATGTTTTTGAGAGCTTTTGTGCGGCTATTGAGCAACGAGAAAAAAATAAAGAAAGAATAGAGTTCACTTTTGTTGGAATTAATAAGATTGAATTTGTTGCGGCGGCAATACAAGAAAAGGATGAACTTTTAACAATACGTATTGTCAGTGAGATGATTTCTGTTACTTATAATGAACAGGGCGAGCGTATAGACGGTGATCCTGATGCTATTGTAGAAATTAGGGATATTTGGACTTTTGTTCGCAATAGTTTGTCGTCAGATCCCAACTGGAAACTTTTTGCTACAGAAAATGAAAATTAAAATACTTTTTGTTTTTCTTCCATAAGCATTCAATGATTTATGAGAAATTAAAATGTCCTCAAGTAAATGGAGACAAAAAAGAGATTTATTGGCTTCACAAGATCGCCTTTTATGGGAGATGGTTTGTCGTACGATAACGCCGCTTCATGGTAAGATGCTGTCTTCTACTTCAGAAATGATTGCAAATATTAATGATAAAAAACAGCCTGTAACTCAAATCTCCACATTATCTCAGAAAAATCAACAATCCTCGACGATTAATAAAAGAGGAAAGAGGGCAGTTACACAAGCACAAAAGATTCATTTCTTTGATCATGTTGCACATCGTAAAATTTCCCAAGGTCGTTATCCTCTTGAGGCGCGTCTTGATCTCCACGGTTATATGCAGGAAGAAGCTTATTTTTTCTTAAAAAATTTTCTACAATCCTCTCAGCAGAGAGGATTGCGTTATGTCCTTGTGATTACAGGAAAAGGACGATCCGTTGGGAGCGATGGAGCTTTGTATAGGTTTGTTCCGTATTGGTTATCAACACCAGCTTTTCGATATTATGTCCACGCGTTTGAGCAAGCAGCGCGTCAGCATGGAGGAGAAGGTGCGCTTTATGTTTGGTTGCGCCGTTTTGTGTAGGGAAAAGGAAAGTGATGTTGTTGTGGTTGTTCTAGGTTTAATATTGATTTATACGTAATAATTTATAGTTTTCGTATGTTTCGTAAGAGCCTTGAATTACAATATCCCCTTATTTATAATTTTTTATAAAAAATTATAAATATATTATTTTACATTCTAGGTATTACTGCACGCTTTTGTTTATCGCATGCTTTAATGGGGTACATGCCTTACGTAAAACAGAATGCCATTGGATTGCATATATTCACGAGCTTGTTTTAAAGAAATATTTCTCAATGCTCCCCAGCCCATTTCGCGACACCATTTGTGAAGGGTATAACGGTAAATCCATTGAGCGCTCCCTATCTTTATGCTTTATAAAAGAGCACGCTGGCATCATCATACACTTTGCCAGCTCCCAATGTTGCGACACCCCTTGAAGCCCTTGGTACTTGAAAGCATTTATAAGAGGCAAGCTTTTCTCTAAGTGTTTTTACTCTCCACAGCTCTCATCTCGCTCGTGACACCCAAACGAAAGATTTTTATTGATTCAATATAAGAGGGCTTAAAATGAGAGAGATATTGATGAATCTCATTCAGGTTGCGAAGCGATACATTATTTTTATAAACCACAGCATTACTCTATTAAATACATGAAAAATAACAACATGAAAAATTGAGAAACTGTATTATTCAAAAGAGATTGCTATGGATAGTGTTAAAATCAGTACAACTAAATTAAAGAGAATCTTGAAAATAAACAAGAAACTTTACAATATATAGCTATGCAATAGCACTAAAAGATACAATTTCGCTGAATGATTTCATGAAGAATTTTTTTCATTCATCAAAAGCTTCATCAAATTTCTTTCTCATAATAATTTGATAACTAAAATTTAATAACGAAGCGCAGAAAGCATAAAATATGAGATTCAATCGAGGATATTACACTCTTATCCGACGTCTTTCAGATATTGGTTGAAATGCTAGCTTAGCATGAAAGGCACAATAGGGGCTATTTTCATCAGAATCTGCACCACAAAAATGAAAATCTGCTGATAGTGGATCGCCAACCGGCCATCTACATGTATTTTCACTCAATTGTAGAAGATTAAGTTGACGTGATATAGGCACAACTACATTGGATTTTGTGGATACATCAACTTCTTTTACATCTTCCACTACAAATTCTGTCTTTAAAGCTGTTTCTTCAATACTTACAGAGCTTACAGATGATGTGTTTATTGGCGATACCGTGGACGTGTTGCGACGCACACGTGGAGATGGTGGGCTGCTTCCCATGGGAGTTTTTTGCGCACGTGCGCTTCCTTGTGCTGTCTTACCACGTCCTGGCAACTTTAATCGATGTACTTTGCCGATGACTGCATTTCTACTGACCCCACCTAATTGAGCAGCGATTTGACTTGCACTTAACCCTTCACTCCAAAGCTTTTTAAGAAGCTCAACGCGTTCACATGTCCAACCCATACCAGCACTCCATTCCGATTATGTCACTAAGATGCTCTCCCCCTTTGCATCTTCAAATGTTTAAATAATATTTTCATTACGCTGAATGAAAGAGTTTTACACTCTAAGCGAGCATAAGAAAATCATCCAACCTGTGGACTTACAAATCAAAACACATCATCTTTCTTATTATATTGTAAATTACAATATGCACTCACTCTATGACAAGAGTCTTTACCTCTTGAAGAGTTTATTTAGAATGTTTTCCCCAACTTGCAAATCAATCATAGGTTAAACTATCACTTTTGTTTAAGGCTTTTCCCCAAAATGCTTATTGGTAGAACCTTTATTGACTTTTTTTCAATTGGTGTAATGATCTATTCCATAGGTGTAATCATTAATCGTAATGAAATGTTGAAAGCACCGTAGCGAAATGTACCATGTTGTTTTATTTGTAGTGTTACTTTGTATATATATTGAAAAGGTTAAAATATAAAGGAAATTATGATGGATGCCGTTTCTATACAACCACTTTATGAATGCTTCGCACGACGAAATTTGCATTTTGAACAGGGGCATGGTGTATGGCTTATTTCCGATAAGGGAGAGCATTATCTTGATTTCACGTCTGGTATTGCTGTTAATGCATTAGGGTATTCACATCCAAAATTGGTTGATACGCTCAAAATGCAAGCTGAAAAACTTTGGCATGTTTCTAATCTTTTTCAATCTCCTGAACAAGCATCTCTTGCTACACGGCTTTGTGCAAATAGTTTTGCGGATAAGGTTTTTTTCTGCAATTCAGGCACTGAAGCATTGGAGTGCGCATTCAAAACGGCACGCCATTATTATTATGCTGCGGGTCATTCAGAACGCATTGAAATTATTACTTTTGAAGGGGCCTTTCATGGACGTACACTTGCAGCACTTGCTGCGACTGGGCATGAAAAATATCTTGAAGGCTTTGGACCTAAAGCTAGTGGATTTATTCAAGTACCTTTTTGTGATGAAATCGCTTTGCGTAACGCTATTAATAAAAATACTGCCGCTGTTCTTATTGAACCTATTCAAGGAGAAGGAGGAATACGAACGGTTTCTCATGAATATTTAAGATTTTTGCGCAAAATATGCGATGATAATGGTCTGTTATTGATTTTGGATGAAGTCCAAACGGGTATAGGACGAACAGGAAAGCTTTTTGCTTATGAATGGAGTGATGTCTCGCCTGATATTCTTACCCTCGCAAAAGGATTAGGAGGAGGATTTCCATTAGGTGCTTGCCTTGCAACGGATAAAGTTGCAAAAAGCATGACACTTGGGACCCATGGTTCAACCTTTGGAGGAAATCTTCTTGGAATGGCTGTAGGAAATAGTGTTCTTGATATTTTGTTAGAGCCAAATTTTCTCAACCATGTTCAGTGCATGGGAAATAAACTAAAAAGTGGACTTTTGCACATTCTCAATAGCTATCCTGATGTTATCTGCGCAGTTCAGGGGATGGGCCTAATGGTGGGTATTCAGTGTGTTGTGTCTTCAAATCTTGTCGTTAATGCTTTAGAAAATGAATATCTTTTAAGTGTTGCTGCCAACAACAACGTTGTGCGCTTATTGCCTCCTCTCATCATTAGGGAAGAAGAAATAGATGAAAGTTTGCATCGTATTGAAAAAGCAATAGCTTATCTTTCGCAAGTAAACAAAGAAAGACAAATATCACACACATGACAAATGCTCTTCGTCATTTCACGGATTTATCCATTTTAACGCCAGCAATAGCACGCGCACTGATCGACTATGCAAAAATCCTTAAAGCATCTTTTAAAGCAGGAAAAGGTTCAAAACCTTTTATGGGTAAAACGCTTGCGATGATTTTTGAAAAACCATCCACACGAACCCGTGTTTCATTCGATATCAGTATGCGTCAGCTTGGCGGAGATACAATCATGCTCACAGGTTCAGAGATGCAGCTTGGTCATAGTGAAACTATAGCTGACACGGCTCGTGTTTTATCCCGTTTTGTGGATATCGTGATATTACGAACCACAAAACATCAACGTATGCTTGAATTGGCACAATATGCACAAATTCCTGTCATTAATGCCCTTACAGATGATACACACCCCTGCCAAGTTCTAGCAGATATATTAACCTATGAAGAGCATCGGGGACCAATTTCTGGAAAAATATTTGCGTGGATGGGGGACGGTAATAATGTGCTCCATTCCTTAATTGAAGCCGCAACTCTTTTTGATTTTCATTTGCGTATTGCCACTCCAAAGGGCAGTGAACCACAAGAAAAATTTATACATTGGGCACGTGAACGAGGAGCGCACCTTACACTAACCCATAATCCCCAAAAAGCAGCTCAAGATGCTGATTGTATTATGACCGATACATGGGTCTCCATGGGACAAGAATTTCGTGCTCGCAGTCATTCTATTTTTCAGCCTTATCAAGTCAATGAATCTCTCATGAAATTAGCAAAATCTGATGCTCTTTTTATGCATTGTCTTCCTGCTCATCGTGGTGAAGAAGTTGTTGATTCTGTGATTGATGGACCGCACTCCGTTGTTTTCGATGAGGCTGAAAATCGTCTTCATACTCAAAAAGCAATTCTTTCTTGGTGTTTACAAGATGCGTTTTTCTCTCCACAATAGCCTTCCTACAACAAATTATATAAAAAAGGCAAAGCTATGAGTGAACAAGCTAAAGATGAAGCCTCTCTTAACAACAACTTCTTGTATGAAGATGATAGTGTTATTCCCTTTCAAGTTGAAGAACTTGATATCCGTGGACGTGCTGTACAACTTGGGAAAACTTTAAATTCTATTCTTAACAGACATCAATACCCTGAACCGGTTTCTTATCTTCTAGCAGAAGCTTTACTTTTAACTGTTCTGCTTGGAACTTCTCTAAAACTTACGGGAAAATTTATTTTACAAACTCATTCCGATGGGCCGGTTAATATGTTGGTGTGCGATTTTTCGCCTCCGTCCAGTTTACGTGGATACGCTCGTTTTGATAAAGAACAGCTTAAACAAGCCATAGACAATAATCAAATCTCTTCAGAAACACTTTTAGGAAAAGGCACTTTAGCCTTCACAATTGATCAAGGTCCCCATATGCAACCCTATCAAGGGATAGTTGCATTAGAAGGATCAAATTTACAAGAAGCTTCTCGTATTTATTTTGATCGATCAGAACAAATTCCTACCGATATCCGCTTGGCTGTTGCTATATTAATTAATCGTGACCAACAAGGAAAAACGCAGAAAAGCTGGCGAGCTGGAGGTATTTTGGTCCAACTTTTACCCCAAGAATCGTCTCATCATAAAATAGATGCTCCTCATCAAAAGCGAGAAGAAACGAAAACCCATACCCAATTGGATAACCAATGGCAGGAAGCTAAAATGCTCATGGCAACGATTGAAAGTTCAGAATTAACAGATCCTCAAGTCGGTAGCAAAGAGCTCTTGTTTCGTCTTTTTCATGAACAAGGTATTAGAGTTTTTAATCCTTTTTCTCTTGTCGATCAATGTTCTTGTTCACACGAAAAAATTAAAGGAATCCTAGCAGGATTTTCTATTGATGAACGCAATAAAATGGTTAAAAATAAATATATTTCAGTCACATGTGAATTTTGCTCAAAAACATATTGTTTTACACCGCAAGAGTTTTTAGAAGAAAAAACATAATCAAATGTTTTTCATAAAAAATGATGATTGCAACTTTTATTTGCATCATAAAAATTTACGCCTAAGCTCATATGAACTTGTAGAGTATTTCTTTTCTTAAAGTTTTTTAATGTATACGAGTGATCTTTCTGCTGAAATCAGCAATTACGTCATAGAGTGCTTAAAAAGAGTTCTCTGTACAATATATTTTCTCCTCTCGAAAAAGCTTCTTTTTTACTTTTTACATCTCAAAAGTTTATTTCTTACAATGAATTCTTTTATAATATTCATTGATAGATTGATTATATACTCATAACTTATTTTCTCTGTTAAATAAGATTTTTTGATTGTAGTCATATTTTCTTACTCGGATTTATCTTATTTAAGAGTCAAAAAAGCTCATTAGCTATAATCATAAGAGAAGTTATCGAGAGAATAAATAATGTATAGACTCAATATGGACTTTATAGAGTCTATTACGAACAGATAGTGTAATGGGAATAAATATAACAATGATGCTGCGAAGGAACGGATTTGTTATTTTATAAAGATGAAAATAGTGGTGAGGTCTCCTCATAACAATGTGCATTTCAGATAAAAAAGCGGAGACAGAGCACTATATGATTTTGAAAATAATAGTTGGTTTCTTCACTAATTTAGCGATGTTTCTATAGCAATATTGTTTTGTCCAACTAATTAAAAATAAAGCTCCTAAACAGATATTTAATTGCTAAAGAAAAATGAAAACTACTTAAATTTTGTCATATTTTGGAGGTTTGCTCTACAGATATTTCTGTACACATGTTTTTGAATCAACAATGGTAATGCTTTTGCCAAATTTTCCTAAGAAGAATGAGGGGTCGTATAAATAAAATAGCATACATAGCATGATTAAACGTTATGTTTTTACAAACCTGCATTATTATATTTTTCAACTTAAAATATTGCCAATTATTTTCACGTTTAGACAATTCATAAAAGGTATTTTTAGCCTTTATCTTAAATGTTTTTTTGATTCAACATATAGAAACTTTGAAAAATCTCATAGTATAAGGTATTGTCATTTAACAGATAAAGATTGTAAATTATTATTTATAAATCAATATGTTGATATTTTATTTTTCTTCTGTCATGATCGCTTGTTCAATTTTGGGTAGAATTTTTTTTTGATAAATTTGCCATGTTAAGGGACCAACATGTTTGGCAATAATGATGCTCTCTTTATTCAAGAGAAAGGTTTCTGGGGGTCCATATATTCCCCAATCAATGGCTGTATATCCTGAAACATCAAAGCCAATAAATTTAAAAGGATTGCCAAAATTGTTTAAAAAGCGCAGGGCGTTAGTTTTGTTATCTTTATAATTAATACCAATCAGATCAAAACGTTTATCTTGTGCAATTTTCATAAGAATAGGATGCTCTTCGCGACAGGGCAAACACCAAGAGCCCCAAAAGTTGACCAATGTGACACGTCCTTTAAACTGTTTTGAATTGAGATAACTTTCTTTATCAAGAAGAGGAAGATGAATATTAGGAGCAGATTTTTCAGCTAATGCGTTTGGAAGAAGAGAAGAATCTTTAAGGTGTTTTTTATCCATAAAGTTGAAAAAAAGCACCATGAGAAGAAGAAAAAGTACAAATGGTCCAAAAAAAACAAGCAGAACAGGCAAAGATATATTTTTTTTAAGTTTTGGAGGGATGTTTTTCATTATACTTTTCTTTTTGTGACAACTCTTTTTTGTTTAGCTGTTGGAGAATTTTTTTTTGGTATAGGGCTTTGCAAAGAATATATCCAATAAGACATAAGAGGGATATTGCAGAAAGCACATAACTTAAAACAACAATTTGCTCGTGTTTAAGGGTGCTAAGGAAAAAATCAATTTTCTGAGATAGATTTCCTAAAAGTCCGCCCTGGATGCTATTTAGGTCGAGCATGATGAAGCGTCCTGTTGTTGTGCACGACGGGATTTTTTAATCTGAAGTATTCGGATATAATGACGATTGATTTCATTTCGCATAGCCATCAAATAGAGCGCAATAAACATAAAGATGAAACAAAATAGCATTGTTATAAGGGGCCATAACATAGCATTGTCGATTGTTGATCCTCCAGCACGTAACAATGATGCTGGTTGATGCAATGTATTCCACCAATTAACGGAAAATTTAATAACAGGAATATTAACAAACCCAACAAGTGTAAGAATTGAAGTAGCGCGAGCGGCTTTTACTTTGTTGTCAAAAGCGCGTCCAAGCAGGATAATGGAAAGATAGATAAAAAGCAGAATTAAAACTGATGTTAACCGTGCATCCCAGACCCACCACGTTCCCCATGTAGGTCGCCCCCAAAGTGCTCCTGTCATGAGAGCCAAGGCAGTAAAAATTGCCCCAATAGGCGCGCCACATTTAAGTGCCACATCAGCAAGATGATATTTCCAAATCAGATTTCCTAATGCCGCTGCACTCATCATTACATAACAGAATGTCGACAACCACGCAAAGGGTACATGAAGGTACATAATCTTAACAGTAATGCCTTGTTGATAGTCATCAGGGGAATGCATCACCAGAATAAGCCCTAAGATAAGGAAACACAATGTTATGCCGGCCAACCAAGGTAAGACGATACTGCTTATTTTCATGAAAAAGGTGAAACTTGCAGGAAGCGATCTGATTTTATATGTACGAGATAGTTCATTCATGAAATTCATAATAGGCAGAGTTTTGCTATGCGGCAATCATCTTTTATTATTCTGATAAAAGTTTAAGCGTTATCGCAGCAACAAAAGAGCCAAAGAGACTCAAAAGAAGTGAAAAAGCGCTGAGAAGAGCCAAGGACGTGAGAAAAGAAATATTTGGATTTATTGGGGCTGTAGCAGCAGAAACACCAAAAATCATAATTGGAATGATCCACGGCAAGATAATGATAAAAATAAGCAGAGTACTGTGCAACAATGAGGTTGCGAGTGCAGCTCCTATGGCGCCAATAAAAATAATGGCTGGTGTTCCGCATAAAAGGGTAAGTATTGTTGTAAAAGTTATTGTTAGATCTAAATGGAGCATGAGGGCTAAAATAGGTGTAGCAAAAATAAGAGGAAGCATTGTCCCTACCCAATGGGCAAGACATTTGGTAAAGATAATTAATGTAAAACTTTGTCTTTTCCCTGAAAGGATAAATTGGTCGAGATTACCATCATCGCGATCGATTTGGAAAAGTTTGTTCAGATTGAGGAGTCCAGCAAGAAAGGCTCCAAACCACAATATACCAGGCCCTATTTGTGCAAGAATTTTGGGATCTGGTCCAATGGCAAAGGGGGTTATGACAACAACAGCGATAAAAAACAATAGTCCTTTTAGTGAAGAGGCTTGTGGTGCTAATAATAGTTTAAGCTCACGCCAGAACAATGCTTTCATTTGATTCTCTCCTAGAGAGGTGAAAATTTTTCCAGAGCAATTTTATGGTTTTCTGGAATACCTAGGAAATTATGAGTTGCAGCGATAATCATACCACCTTGATTGAGATGACGCTGGAAAATACAAGTAAGGAGTTTTTGAGCATGGTTATCAAGCCCAGATATTGGTTCATCTAAAATCCAAAGAGGACGATAGGAGAGCAAAAGGCGAGCAATAGCTACACGTCTTTGTTGCCCAGTTGACAGAGCGTTAAAGGGTAAATGTTCAAGGTTAGAAAGACCAATATCGGCAAGAGCTTCATGCACAAAGCGTGAATGTTGACCGTAAAAATTTGCCCAAAATTGCAAATTGTCCATAACAGATAAGAGAGGCTTCATAGCATTTTGAGGACCAAGATAATGACACGCAGTTGCAACAGGGTATATTTGATCATGGTCTTTAAGTATTATATGACCTTCAGAAGCTTCAAGAAGACCAACAATGATTCGGAGTAATGTAGACTTTCCGATACCATTAGGGCCGGTGATTGTCATCAGTTGCCGTGAAAATAAACAAAAAGAAAGACCTTTAAACAGAATTTCCTCATTTCTGTAAGCGGCTAAATCTTTGCCTGATAACACCATGTGATTGCCTATTTTGTTTTTATTTTCATATTCTTTATTGCATTATTGAATAAAAAACACATTTTTTATTCAATTGTACCTAGAATAGTTCTAGAAATAGTTCTATAAGGGATACCTTACATCAATATCTGGTGTAAAATGGTTTCTGGCGCTGATTTCCGCATTTGCCTATGAGAGGGTGGAGGGGGAAATGGATAGCGGAGGTAGTTGCGTCTGCGCTCAAGCTGCGACCTTGACTCGTAGTTTGTGTTGTTCATTCCTGGAAATTGGGTGGTTATAGTATGAGGGTGGACAGTCATGACTCAAATTGATAGCTTTAATTGTCGCAGAGTATTAAATGTTGGTGGCAAAGAATATACTTATTATAGCTTGATCGAAGCGGAGAAGAATGGCCTTGAAGGTGTTTCTCGTTTACCGTTTTCGATGAAAGTTATTCTCGAAAATTTATTGCGATTTGAAGATGGTCGCACAGTTAAAAAAGAGGATATCCTCAATGTTGCTAAGTGGTTAAACGACAAAGGGAGCGCTGGGGCAGAAATTGCTTACCGTCCTGCACGTGTTCTTATGCAGGATTTTACAGGTGTTCCAGCAGTTGTTGATCTTTCTGCAATGCGTGATGCTATGGTTAAACTTGGTGGTAACGCTGAAAAAATCAATCCTCTCATTCCCGTTGATCTCATCATTGATCACTCCGTTATTGTTGATGCTTTTGGCAATTCCATGGCTTTTAAGGAAAACGTTGAGCATGAATATGAACGCAATGGTGAACGCTATCGTTTCCTTAAATGGGGGCAGCAAGCCTTTCAAAATTTTCGCGTTGTTCCTCCAGGAACAGGGATTTGTCATCAGGTTAACCTAGAATATTTAGCACAATGTGTATGGATGAAGAATGAAGAGGGGTGTGAGACGGTTTATCCTGACACCTGTGTGGGAACTGATTCGCATACGACTATGGTAAATGGTTTAGGGGTTTTGGGTTGGGGTGTTGGTGGTATTGAAGCAGAAGCTGCAATGTTAGGCCAACCTGTTTCTATGTTGTTACCTGAAGTGATCGGTTTTCGTCTAACAGGTAAACTTAAAGAAGGTGTAACAGCTACCGATCTCGTATTAACGGTGACCCAAATGCTACGCCGGAAGGGTGTTGTCGGTAAATTTGTTGAGTTTTTTGGTCCTGGTTTGGAGCAGATGACGCTTGCTGATCGGGCAACGATTGGAAATATGGCACCTGAATATGGAGCAACGTGTGGTTTTTTCCCAATTGATAAGGAGACAGTGCGTTATCTCAATATGACAGGGCGTGATGAAAATCGAATTGCTTTAGTAGAGGCTTACACCAAAGCACAAGGGATGTGGCATGACGAAATGGTAGCTCATCCCATTTTTAGTGATACAATTGAATTAGATATGGGAACTGTTGTTCCTTCAATGGCTGGTCCTAAACGTCCTGAAGGACGTGTTGCATTGGAAAATGTTGGGCAGGGTTTTGAAAAGGCATTGGTCGAAGACTATAAGAAGACTTCTGGACAAGATAAGCGTTATCAGGTTGAGGGTGAAGAATATACGCTTGGTCACGGTGATGTGGTGATCGCTGCGATTACGTCGTGTACGAATACATCGAATCCAAGTGTTCTTATTGCAGCGGGTCTTTTGGCACGAAATGCTGTGGCAAAAGGTCTCAAGAGCAAACCATGGGTAAAAACTTCTCTTGCACCTGGTTCACAAGTCGTTGAGGCTTACCTTCAAAATTCGGGTCTGCAAAAAGATTTAGATGCATTAGGATTTAACTTAGTAGGATTTGGGTGCACAACATGTATTGGGAATTCAGGTCCTTTGCACCCAGCTATTTCCAAAACGATTAATGACAATGGTATAATTGCATCTGCAGTTCTTTCCGGAAATCGTAATTTTGAAGGGCGTGTTTCCCCTGATGTGCAAGCGAATTATTTAGCTTCACCACCGTTAGTTGTTGCACATGCGCTCATCGGGACGGTGTGTAAAGATTTAACCAAGGAACCTCTTGGTGAAGATTCAAATGGTCACCCCATTTATTTGAGAGATATTTGGCCAACTTCTCAAGAAATACAAGAGTTTATCGAAAAAAATGTCACGCGTAAGGTTTTTGCCGAAAAGTATGCAGATGTTTTTAAGGGAGATGAAAATTGGCAAAAAGTTCAGATTCCTACGGGTTCTACCTATTCTTGGGATGAGCAATCCACCTATGTACGCAATCCACCTTATTTCGATAATATGCAGAAAACACCTGATATTTTACCAGATATTAGAGATGCACGGATTTTAGGTTTATTTGGTGATAAAATCACGACGGATCATATTTCTCCTGCTGGTTCTATTAAAGCAGCTTCTCCTGCCGGAAAATATTTAATGGATCATGGTGTTAAAGTGGCTGATTTTAATCAGTATGGAACGCGTCGTGGGAATCATGAAGTTATGGTGCGTGGGACCTTTGCCAATATTCGTATTCGTAATTTCATGTTAGGGGAAAATGGTCGAGAAGGAGGTTATACGGTTCATTATCCGTCAGTGGTAGAACAAGCCATTTACGATGCGGCTATGGCGTATAAACAAGAAGGTATTCCGCTCGTTGTTTTTGCTGGTATTGAATATGGTAATGGATCATCCCGCGATTGGGCAGCCAAAGGTACCAATCTTCTTGGTGTAAAAGCAGTGATTGTGCAGTCTTTTGAAAGGATTCATCGCTCTAATCTTGTTGGTATGGGCATTGTTCCCTTTGTCTTTGAGGAGGGTGTAAGTTGGAAATCTTTGGGCTTAAAGGGAGATGAAAAGGTAACAATTGAAGGAATTCATAACTTGAAACCTCGTCAAAAGACAGTAGCAACAATTACTTTTTCTGATGGTACGGTAAAAACCGTTCCGTTATTATGTCGTATTGATACTGAAGATGAGCTAGACTATTTGCATCATGGGGGAATTTTGCAATATGTCTTGCGTAAGCTAGCCGTTTAAATTCTTTTGTTTGTTAAGGAGTATCTGTTATTAAGCTATAAAGTTGCGGATCAAAGAGTTTGGCTTCGTTTTTTATAACTATCTTTGAAAATTTAATTGACGTTAGCTTTAGGATTGCGCTATAAGTCACACGAGTTATAGGCAGCTTTATAGTTTTGCTTGGGTTGGATTTATTTATATTGGTAGAGTTGTTCTTTAGATTCATTTTACCAAGGTGTTGAAAGAGAGATTATATTTATGGCGAATACACCTTCTGCTCGAAAAGCGGTGCGCAAGGTTGCGGCACGCACACAGGTTAATAAAGCCCGCCGTTCACGCGTTCGTACCTTTATACGTAAGTTTGATGATGCTTTAGCGGGTGGCGATAAGGCATCTGCAGAGATTGCATTTAAGAATTTTGAGCCTGAAATTATGCGTGCAGTTTCTAAAGGGGTTTTTCATAAAAATGCTGCTGCGAGGAAAGTATCGCGTTTAGCTAAACGTTTGAAGGCTCTCAGCGTTTAAGCTTTTTCTTCTTTATTGAGAATAAAGCCAGTATCCATGAGGATGCTGGCTTTTTGTTTATTATTTCAAAAAGTTTCTATTGAAAATAAGAATCGGTGATGATTCTCCACTTGAAAAAGGAGAGAAAGTTTATAGGGGGGGGTATGGTTATCCACAAGCTTTGTGGATTTGTACAGAGTCTTTTTTGTCAAGCATTTTATTTTTTTTTTTAAATCTGAAGAGATTCTTTAATTATTGGTAAATTTAGAGAAAAAAAATGAATTGAATCAATATTTTTTTCAGTCCTCATTAATATAAGCATTTTTTTCGGGTTTTTTGATTTTATTTTGACCTCTTGCATTTTACCTCTGCTGTTTTGTATGGTTCTTATGAAGACTAAGACTAAAAGGCATGAAGGGGTTACATCAGCGCATTATTCTGTATTTTTTTGAATACAAGATGTCTTGATTTAGACTTTTCGAAACTTTTGTGTTGGAGAGGTTTTCTGACGGTTTTTTAGTTTTCTTAATGGATATGTTTACCATTTTTAGAAGGGTGGGTCATATCATGAGTGCAAGTAAATCTTATTGGTCATCTTTGTTAGTGGGGTTGTGATGAGGCTATCCTAGGGGAGGGTGAGTAATCTTATTTGGGGTAGGGCGTTTTGCCTTGGCTAGATTTATTTTAGCTGTTTGGCAGGACAAAATTTTATTTTTATCAGGATGGAAGATGGTGGATAAATTGAACTCTAAAGCTAGTTCCTTAAAAAGGGTTTCGGTAAATATCCTGTCGGCAGAGAACATAATAAAGAATAGGATGACGGAGAGTGATGAGAACGTTTGTAGAAATGCTTCTATAAGGCATTCTATTGTTTCAGAGGAGGAAAGTGCGGCGGCTTTTATACGTGTTATGGCGCAATTAAAGGTGCAGGTTGGTGTTGAGGCTTATACCAGTTGGTTTGGACGTGTGAAGCTTGCTGAATATAGTCATACTCTTGTAAAGCTTTCTGTTCCTACTGCCTTTTTACGCTCATGGATTAATAATCACTATGGTTCTCTTTTGACTCATTTATGGAAACAAGAGAATTCAGCAATTCTTCGTGTTGAGGTTATTGTTCGTGGTATGGAACGTGTTTCAAGAGATGTCGTTTGTAAAAGAAGTGTTCCTTCTGTTGTGTTAGAGGAGCAGGCGGCTTCATCTTTTGTTGAAAGTTGCGCAGAGCATTCAGCTAAGAGTTCTCAAACGGGAGTTTTTGGATCTCCACTTGATTCTCGCTATACTTTTGAAAGTTTTGTTGAGGGGGCTTCTAATCGCGTTGCTTTAGCAGCTGCGCGTTCAATTGCGGAGGGACATAAAAGTGCTTTACGTTTTAATCCTCTTTTTATTCACGCATCTGTTGGTTTAGGAAAAACACATTTGCTTCAAGCGATTGCTGCTTCTGCATTGAAGCGTTTAACGTCTGCGCGCGTTATTTATTTAACTGCTGAATATTTTATGTGGCGTTTTGCAACAGCTATTCGTGATAATGATGCTCTTTCTTTTAAAGAACAGCTTCGTGATATCGACCTTTTGATTATTGATGATATGCAGTTTTTGCAGGGTAAGTCGATACAACATGAGTTTTGCCATTTGCTTAATATGTTGCTTGATAGTGCAAAACAGGTTGTTGTCGCTGCAGATCGTCCACCAGCAGAATTAGAATCGCTTGATCTTCGCGTTCGTTCTCGTCTTCAGGGAGGGGTAGCTCTTGAAATTGAAGCACCAGATTATGAAATGCGTTTGCAAATGTTGCGCCAGCGGTTGAAGGTGGCGCAACAAGATGATGGCATGGTATCAATTTCTGATGATATCTTGGAATATATTGCGAAAACGGTTTTAGGGTCGGGGCGTGATATTGAAGGTGCGTTTAATCAGCTCTTGTTTCGTCAATCTTTTGAGTCTGATTTATCTTTAGAGCGGATTGATGAGTTATTAGGTCACTTGACACGTCCTGGTGAACCTAAGCGTATTCGGATTGAAGAAATTCAGCGTACGGTAGCACGCCATTATAATGTTTCTAAACAGGACTTGTTATCTAATCGTCGAACACGTACGGTTGTGAAGCCACGGCAAGTTGCAATGTATTTAGCAAAAGTATTAACTCCTCGCTCATTGCCAGAAATTGGACGCCGTTTTGGTGGGCGTGATCATACAACAGTTTTACACGCTGTGCGTAAAATTGAAGATTTGGTTTGTGGTGATCAGACCTTGGCTAAGGAACTTGAATTGCTGAAGCGGTTGATTGGAGAACAAGCTGTATAGTGTTTATCATTTCTTTTTGTGGGGATACTTTAAAGAATTTAATGAAAAGATTTATTTTTTCTTATGCAGGAGTGACTTGCCATTTTAAGAGAGGTTTAATAAACTCTAGCAGGCGATTCTTTAAAGAGGGTCTATTCTTTAATCCTAAAGAATTCTTATAGTTTTTAGTAAATCATACGGGGCTTTTATGCGTATTACAGTTGATCGCAGTCAATTTCTCAAGTCTCTTGGTCGGGTTCACCGTGTGGTAGAGCGCCGTAATACTGTTCCTATTTTATCGAATGTGCTGATTAATGCAGAAAATGGCCGTGTGCAGTTAAAAGCAACAGACCTTGATTTAGAGGTTACGGAATCTTTCGCAGTTAATGTTAAACAAGCTGGAGCAACAACTGTTCCAGCACATTTGCTCTATGATATCATTCGTAAACTTCCTGATAGCAATGAAGTTGTATTATCCGTCGATGAGAATCAAGCAGGTACAATGTCCGTTGTTTCGGGTTGTGCACATTTTCAGCTTCAATGTCTTCCGAAGGCAGATTTTCCAGAGTCGCTTCCTGGGCAGTTTGGTTATCGTTTTTCTCTATCGGCATCAGGCTTAAAACATTTACTTGATTGTACACAATTTGCTATTTCTACTGAAGAAACTCGTTATTATCTTAATGGTATTTATTTCCATATTATTAATGATGATGTTTTGAAATTGCGTTTGGTTGCAACTGATGGTCATCGTTTGGCACAAGTTGAGATGGAGGCTCCTTCAGGAGTTGAGGGAATGCCCGGTGTTATTGTTCCCCGTAAAGCTGTAGGAGAATTGCAAAAACTTCTTTCAGAAGAAAATGATAGCGATGTATGTATAGAGCTTTCAGAGACAAAAATTCGTTTTTCTATAGGTTCTGTGATTTTTACATCAAAATTAATTGATGGAACATTTCCGGACTATCAACGTGTTATCCCTCTTGGAAATGATAAAGAATTAATTGTTAATAGGCAGGACTTTTCTTCTGCAGTTGATCGTGTTTCAACAATTTCAAGTGATCGGGGGCGTGCAGTTAAATTAACGATTGAGCATGGACAGTTAAAGCTTGTTGTTAATAGCCCAGATTCAGGCAGTGCAGAAGATCAATTATCAGCAACTTATGCATCTGAACCGCTTGAGATAGGGTTTAATTCACGTTATCTTTTGGATATTGCTGGGCAGCTTTCAAGCGATGAGATGGTTTTTATGTTGGCTGAGGCCGGAGCACCAGCTCTGATTCGTGATAATGATGATGCGGATGTGCTCTATGTACTGATGCCTATTCGCGTTTAAGGGGCTATTGTTTTGCAATGCATGGTTAGTCATGTGCACAAAGTAGCAGTAAGGCAGCTGAAGCTTTTACGTTATCGCAATTATTCTTTTTTCAATATTCATTTTTCTGGTCAGCATGTGGTTTTTACTGGCCATAACGGTGCTGGTAAGACGAATCTTTTAGAGGCGTTATCTTTTCTGTCTCCTGGTCGTGGTTTGCGACGTGCTGTTTATTCCGACGTTAGCTTTGTAGATGGTAGTGGTGGAGGATTTGTTGTATTTGCGCGTCTTGAATGTGCCCTTTATGGTGAAGTAAAGATTGGTACAGCTTTTGAGGTTAGCGATAACAGTCGAAAGGTCCATATTAATGGTGTGAACGAGTCGGGTGATTGCCTAACAGATTATTGTCATATTAGTGTCCTAACACCATCTATGGATGGTCTTTTTACAGGTCCTTCGCTTGAGCGCCGTAGTTTTTTGGATCGTATGGTTTTGGCAATTGATCCTTTGCATAGGCGCCGCATAGCCGATTATGATAGAGCTATGCGCGCACGTAATCGTTTGTTTTTAGACGGAAATGAAGATTGCGCTTGGTTTGATGCTTTAGAAAAGCAGATGGCAGAACTGGCGACAGCTATTTCTGCGGCGCGTGTTGATGTTATTCGTCTTTTAAATGACATGTTTACACAAATGCCATCACAGATACCTTTTCCACGAGCTTTTTTGCAAATTGATGGCTTTTTGGAAACAGCTCTTAGTGAAATATCAGCAACTGAAGTTGAAGAACAATTTTGTGATCGATTACGGCATAATCGCGCAATGGATCGTGCTGCTGGTAGGACGTTAGAAGGACCACATCGTGCGGATTTACAGGTTTTTTATGCTGATAAAAATATGGGAGCTGCCTCTTGTTCAACAGGTGAACAAAAAGCGCTGCTGACAGGTTTAGTTTTGTGTCATGCACGTCTAACAGGTATGATATCGGAAAGATCTCCCATTCTTCTTCTTGATGAAATGGCGGCCCATCTTGATTCGCATCGACGTGCTGCTTTATTTGATATTCTTGATGATTTAGCTGTACAAACATTTATGACAGGAACAGATCGTCTTTTATTTGATGATTTAAAAGGACGCGCAGAATTCTTTGAGATTAAGGATGGAGCTTTATTGCCATAAAAACATGCTAAATATTTTTTTAATAAGTGATAGGTCTGAAAGAAAAGGCTTGCTATGTCTGAGATGATAACGATTTTAAATGGTCCTAATTTAAATTTTCTAGGTCAACGTGAGCCAGAAATTTATGGAACTGAAACTTTAGAAGATATTGAAAAAAGATGCAGAGAATGGGCAAAAAAAAATGATATTATAATAAATTTTTATCAAAGTAACTGTGAAGGGCAATTAGTAGCATGGATACAAGAGGCAATAGAGACAAGTTCTGGATTGATCATTAACCCAGCGGCTTACAGTCATACATCTGTTGCACTTCTTGATGCCCTAAAAATGTTTTCAGGGCCGAAAGTAGAAGTTCATTTATCTCATATTTATCAGCGTGAAGCTTTTCGTCACCATTCTTATACATCTGCAGGTGTAGACGCTATCATAACTGGGTGTGGAGGTGATGGATATTGGTTTGCACTTGAGTATATTGCAAAACAATTAAGCAAAACAAATTAAATTGTGATAGATAAAGAGTAAGCGTTTGATAAGAGTAATATAGGCATTGAATTCTCTTGATAATTATTTTCAAATCTGTACAATGTGAGGTGTGTATTTATGACAATTTTTAGTGCGTATGACGGGGGTAAGTGAAGGTGAAAAGCTTTGTTAGACAATTAGAAATGCTTGTGATTTTAGGGGGAGCACTGCTTTTGTCTGGTTGTAAAATTGATGTTATGCAGCCATCAGGTTATGTTGCACGTCAACAGCTCATTTTGATCGTTGTTTGTGTGGTGGTGATGCTTTGTATTGTCATCCCAGTTATGGTGAGTGTGGTATTTTTAGCTATAAAATATCGTGCATCGAATATGAAAGCGGACTATTCTCCTGATTGGGCGCATTCAAATAAAATTGAAGCATTGATGTGGGGTATTCCAGTTGTAATTGTAATGGTTTTAGGTTCATTAACAGCTTATTATACCTATAAGCTTGAACCTACAAATCCTCTTCCAGTGGAAGTTGTGGGTGAAGGAACGCCATTACAGATTGATGCTGTTGCTCTTGATTGGAAATGGCTTTTTATTTATCCTGAATATGGTGTTGCATCGATTAATGAGATTTATGCGCCTGAAGGACGTCAAGTTTTATTGCAATTGACGTCAGAGAATTCTGTTAATGCTTTTTGGGTTCCCAAATTGGGTACAGTTCTTTACGCTATGCCACAGATGAATGCTAAGTTGCATTTGGTCGCTGAAGAGCAAGGCGTATTCAAAGGAGCTTCAGCAAATTACAGTGGCGATGGTTTTGCGAGTATGCGGTTTAAGTGGCATTCCGTTTCTTCTCAGAACTTTGAAGATTGGATTGTAAAAGCTCGGGCTAATGGTCAAGTACTTAATCGCGCATCTTATCGTCAACTTTCTATTGCGCCTCGTATGGGTGATATTGCTGCGAAGGAAAAGGATGCTGAAGTTCGTTATTTTGCACCTGTTGAGAAGCGGCTTTACTATCGTGTTGTTAATCGATGTGTCGATGAAAAGACGGTATGTAATGAAGATTTAATGAAGCGTGCCGCTGCTCAGACACTGTGGGGTGCGCTATGTTCAGTATTTGATCCTGATGTTATTTAAAGAGTTAATAAAGTAAAGAGCCTTTTAACAAAGGTTTCTTTTAAACTTGAATTTCATTTGAAATGGGTTGAGAAATGTTTGGAAGACTTACAGATCCTACGGCAGGTGCTTTTCATGCGCTTGCACATGAACCGATCGTTTTGTATACATGTATTGCAATTGTTTTAGTTGGTTTAATTGCTGTTATTGCTCTAACAGCACTTGGGTGGTGGGGGATTTTATGGCGAAATTGGATCACAACGGTTGACCATAAACGCATAGGAATTATGTATATCGTGCTTGGCATTATCATGCTTGTTCGTGGTTTTGCGGATGCGATTATGATGCGGACACATCAAGCTTTTGCTCTTGGGAGTGAAACAGCGGGTTATTTACCTCCTGAGCATTTCGATCAAATTTTTTCAGCACATGGTACGATCATGATTTTTTTCATGGCCACGCCTATTTTATTTGGTCTTTTTAATTATCTTATACCGCTTCAAATTGGTGCGCGTGATGTTGCTTTTCCCTTTGCAAATAATCTAGGTTTTTGGATTACGGCTGCAGGGGCGATATTGATTAACATATCCTTAGGTGTTGGGAATTTTGGTCGTGGTGGTTGGTTGATGTATCCACCTTTTACAGAATTGCAAACGAGTCCAGATACAGGGGTAGATTATTATTTATGGTCACTTCAGCTTTCTGGTATTGCAACAACAATGGGATCAGTGAATTTTATTGCAACGATGATTAAAATGCGTGCTCCTGGAATGACAATGATGAGAATGCCTATTTTTTGTTGGAGTGCTTTTGTCAGCAATGTTCTTATTTTAGTTATTTACCCTGTCTTAGCTGTAGCATTTGCATTGTTGGCGTGTGATCGTTATTTGGGCATGAATTTCTTTACCAATGTTGCTGGTGGAAATCCAATGGTGTGGATTAACTATGTTTGGATTTTTGGTCATCCTGAAGTTTATGTTTTAGTTGTTCCTGCTTTTGGAATCGTTTCTGAGGTTGTATCAACTTTTTCTTCAAAACGTCTCTTTGGTTATACCTCAATGGTATGGGCAATGTTGGTTATTTTGATTCTTTCTATGCTTGTTTGGGGGCATCACTTCTTTACAATGGGTGGCGGTGAAGCTGTGAATACTTTCTTTGGTATTGCAACGATGATTATTGCGGTTCCAACAGGTGTTAAAGTCTTTAATTGGCTGCTGACCATGTATAAGGGGCGGATTCGCTTTGAGCCTCCAATGCTTTGGTGCATGGGAATGATTTTTACATTTGTTGGTGGTGGGTTGACAGGTGTTTTGTTGTCTATTGTGCCTGCTGATTGGCAGTTTCATAATTCGTTGTTTTTGGTAGCGCATTTCCATCATACAATTATTGGGGGGGTCGTTTTTGCGTACTTAGCGGGGATTGCATTTTGGTTTCCAAAAGTTTTCGGTTATAAACCGAATCGGGCATTGGGTATTGCATCTTTCTGGTGTTGGTTTATTGGTTTTTACCTTGCCTTTTTCCCAGTCTACGCACTTGGTTTAATGGGGGCGACGCGTCGTCTCCAGCATTACATGGAACCTAGTTGGCAACCAATGTTTATGATTGCTGCATTGGGTGCTATTATTATCTTGCTCGGTATCCTTTGTTTTGTGCTGCAAGTTGTTTTGGCGGTTTGGTACGGTATTAAACATAAAGGATGCTTACCGGTGATAATAGGTGATCCTTGGGGTGATGCACGAACACTTGAATGGTCTATCTCTTCACCGCCTCCTTCTTACAATTTTGCAATACTTCCAGAGGTACAATCTGATGATGCTTATTGGAATATGAAGAAGAATGGTTATCAGCGTCCGACAAGTGGATTTGCAAAAATTCATATGCCATCAAATACGTCCGCTGGAATTATTGCAGGATTCTTTTCATTGGTTGTCGGTTTCGCCCTTGTTTGGCATATTTGGTGGCTTGTTGCGATTGGATTGATTGGTTTTGTTGCAACGATTGTGTGTCATTCGTTAACAGGCGATCATCATGGTTACTATATTCCAGCTGAAGAAGTGCAGAAAACAGAGGACGCTTTTACAGCTGTTCTTAAAGAACAAGGAGTAGCAGTATGAGCGCGGTGACAATGAATAACGCGAGTACTATAGATGAACTTCACCACGATAGTAGTTCGGTAATGACGTTTGGTTTTTGGGTCTATATTCTTTCAGACTTGATCCTGTTTTCAACACTGTTTTCAAGTTTTGCTGTATTTTCTGCTTCTTATGGCGGTGGTAAAGCGGGCAATGAGTTTATAGATTTAAAGTTTGTTTTGGTTGAGACTGCTTTCTTGTTGTTTTCATCCGTCACTTATGGCTTTGCAATGGTACAAGCACATAAAAATAACATCAGTGGTGTTCGTTTATGGATGGCTATTACCTTTGTATTGGGGTTTTGCTTTATTGGAATGGAAATTTACGAATTTCATGAACTTTTGAACGAGGTATTCTATTACGATCCTAATGCTTATGCAGGTATTGATCCTGCAACAGGTTTACAGCTTTTTGGACGAGAAGTTCTATCTGCATATTGGTCAGCGTTTTTTGCTTTAGTTGGTACCCACGGTCTTCATGTAAGTGTTGGTCTTCTCTGGATGATAGTGATGTTTTTTCATCTTCGTCGTAATGGTTTGGATCAGAACAATAAAACACGTTTAGCATGCCTTTCCATTTTTTGGCATTTACTTGATATTGTATGGATTGGTGTTTTCACCATGGTTTATCTATTAGGAGCGTTGTGATGAGCGTGCAAAATGAAACACATGGTCCCAGTACTGGTTCCTATTTAGTTGGCTTTATTCTGGCTGTATTTTTCACTTTGGGTTCTTTTATTCCTGTGATGTATGGAATGATGGAAAGTTGGGCAGTTAGTACGAAGGTTGCGTATCTTATTGGGATGGCGATTATTCAGATTATAGTACAAATTGTTTTCTTTTTGCACTTGAATTCTGGTCCAGATGCCAAGTGGAATTTAAGCGCATTGTGGTTTGCTGCTATTTGCGTTTTTGTTATTATTGGGGGAACTTGGTGGGCTATTTCTCATTTGAATTATAATATGATGGGTGGTTCAGGACGTGTTATTGAACCGGAAATATCAAGTGGAGATGATTCTTCAGTATCTGAGCAGTTATCAGACAAAGACATGTCCGTAAGAAAACAGCCAGAAAAGATACAGGGCTCAGAAGTTTCGATGGAGCAAGGTGCAAGTACACAAACTCCTGTGGATCAAGCACCTGGTTCAGAAGTTCCTATGGGGCAGGGTCTAAGTACGCAAACTCCTGTGGATCAAGCACCTGGTTCAGAAATGCCTATGGGGCAGGGTCTAAGTACGCAAACTCCTGTGGATCAAGCACCTGGTTCAGAAATGCCTATGGGGCAGGGTCTAAGTACGCAAACTCCTGTAGATCAAGCACCTGGTTCAGAAATACCTATGGGGCAGGGTCTAAGTACGCAAACTCCTGTAGATCAAGCACCTGGTTCAGAAATGCCTATGGGGCAGGGTTTAAGTACGCAAACTCCTGTAGAAGAGTAGTGGTTAGAAATATCTGTGGAGCTGATGCGGCATGTATCAGCTCTTACAAGAAATTCGTGGGATATTAAAGAGGGGGTAGGTACAAGATATCAATGAAATGAGTAGTATCATTATTTTGAATGTACTTTTATTTTATAAAAGAGAAATTCCATGGGGTATTGAGTTAAGCTTTAATTTTTGAGACAAATAGCTCTTTGTAGAATATACAAAAAGTGATATTTATACAATTCACTACAAAGAGAGAGAATGTGAAAAACAAGTTTTTATGTTGTATAAGATAAAAAAAGCTACGAAGCAGTAACGTTTTTATGATTTACAGGATTTATATTAAAGATACCATTAAAGTTATTTGCAATAATAATATGCCATTTAAATCAAAAATTTAGAGAATAATCAGAAAACTTAATGAAACCCGTTGTAATGACAGTTATTGGTGCTGGTTCTTTTGGTACTGCATTAGCGATAGCTCTTGCCCGTAATGGTCATAATGTTTTACTTTGGGGATATAGTCCTCAACATATCCAAGAATTACAGGAACAACGCTGTAATCAAGTATATTTACCTGATATTCGATTTCCTGAAAATTTATTACTTGAAGCTTCGCTTGAAACTGCAATAGCAGCAAGTCACAATATATTAATCGCTGTTCCAAGCCATGTATTTCATCAAGTTTTGTATAATATTCAGCCTTATTTAGATCAGCATTCACGCGTTATTTGGGCTACAAAAGGTTTAGAACATGGTACTGGACGTTTCTTACAAGAGGTTGCTCGTGAGATTTTAGGTGAAAAAATTCCTTTAGCTGTTTTTTCTGGACCAACTTTTGCTCAAGAACTCGCTATTGGTTGGCCTACTGCAATGACGATAGCAGCTTCTGATGTTGAGTTTGGTAAAGAATTGCAGCAACTTTTTCATTGTGACAAAAGTTTTAGAGTTTATAAAAGTTCAGATATGATTGGTGTTCAATTAGGGGGAGCAGTCAAAAATGTTATTGCTATTGGTGCAGGAATATCAGATGGCATGGGATTTGGGGCAAATGCACGAATAGCTCTCATCACACGAGGATTAGCTGAAATCAGTCGTTTAGGAGGAGCTATGGGTGCTGAGCTTTCCACATTTATGGGAATGACAGGCTTAGGTGATCTGGTTTTGACATGTACTGATAATCAGTCGCGTAATCGCCGTTTTGGAATACTTCTTGGTAAAGGAATAGATATAAAAGAAGCGGAAAAACAAATTGGTCAGGTTGTGGAAGGGTACTTAAATACCAAGGAAGTACATACATTGGCGCAGCGTATTGGGGTGGAAATGCCCATTGTAGAACAAATTTATCAAATTCTCTATTGTGGTAAAAACATAACTGAAGCGGCAAACACATTACTAAGCCGCGCCCTCAAGGACGAAATACACTGATATTTTGTTTTTAAAAAATAATTCCAATCGTAAAAAATAGAAACATGTTATGAAGCATATAAAATAGATTGTATTGATGGTTGTATAAGGCAGTCATATTCCAGCAAATTATAGATTCATATCATTCGATTCTTTATAAAACATGGCTGAAATATAAAAGTTTTGGCTTTTGTCTAAGAGCTATCTCTTTGAAAATAGATTATCGTTTCCACTTACGCATGTTTATGTAATGTAATGAACAAGATATTTTGATTGTCTCTTAAATTCATCTCACAATGATATTTGCAAACAAAATAATACAAGACTCATTAGGTAGAAGCATCTTATTTATGTAACGTATAAGCTAAGAATATCGGGGCAGGGATATTGTGTATCTCTGTTTTTGTAATTCTTTAAAACAAGAAGACAATCTAATTTGGGAAGAAGATGGAATTTTAAAGATAAAAACCAATTCTCATCTTTACAATTATTTTTAAATTCAGTTTTACGCTATCGAAAGCAATATCTTTTAAATAATGGAGATTATCTCACACCTTTATTTTTTCATTTTCTAATGAAAGCATTTCTCTGATGTGTCAGGTAAAATAGAATGCCCAAAAAACCCGATTGTTGTTGTATATTCACGCGTTTATTTTAAAGAGACCTCTCTTAAAACTCTAAAGCCCAATTCGTGACGGGGACCGTGAATAGTGTAGCGATAAAGCCATTGTGCGCATCCCCATCTTTACGTTTATGAAGGAGGAAGCCGAGCATCATTACCCCCTCGATGTTGAGACAGTTCTTGGCAATTGAAGTTGTTCAGTAGAGATATTTACGCCTTTTATTTTCTCACATGTCAATTCTGTTTTTTATATGCAAGAAATGATTTTTGGAATTACAACTTTAAAAGTCTAAGATTGAAAAAATGTTATTGTACTTGTTTGTGGCTGTCATCTAAACTGAAAAAAATGTGATTATAAAGATAACAAATTGATTTATATGAATAATTCATTTTATTTTTGTATTGAGTTAATTAAAAAATATGTGTTTTCTTGTCACAAGCGGGTTAGTATGTGGATAAAAATTATTAAAAATACTTCTAATGGATCATCTCACGTATCAAGAGTTGTTTCAACATTAGAATATGGCAAGTAAAATGATGGTGTCGGTTTGTCATCTGTATAAACATTAAAATGGTGGTGCAAAAAGGATTTGATGTACTTCACAGGGATTTTTTATACGTATCTACAGATACCATTGTGAAATGGAATGGCGTGCATTGAGAGATATCTTTAAAAAATGCATGAAGGAGCAACAACTGTAGTGTTTTTGGGCGTTCTCTTTTATCTGACACATTAGAGAAATGCTTTCATTAAAAAATGAGAAAAATAAAGGTGTGAGGTAAAGCGTAACCTCTATTATTAAAAAAATATTGATGCGGATGCTTTGAAAACCGTAAAGCCTCATTAAAGAATAATAGTAAGGCTAATGATTGATTTGTTGACGCCTTCATATTCTTCCTAAATTAGATTGTATTTCCGTTTCAAGAATAAACCAAACGGTAGGCAATATTTTTTTCAATTTGGTATACAAAAGCTGAGACTAAGGATTTTAATAATTCTCTAATCTCTGTTTCAAACTGCGGTGGCATGAGGGCTGGATATTGATTTATAAGCAACGGCAAAAGCATATGCTTTAGTAAAGTAAATAACGTCATAAAATACAAAATTTATCAACCATGGATTGAAAAAACATTCGGATTTTTTATAAAATAATTTGCAAAACAAGGCATCATATATCTGGTTTTGTATTACACTTATTCTTATAAAGCCCCCCACAGGTGACTTACGTCATATTTTTCTAAGTGCGATGATTTTTATCCTTCCTGAGTATCATCACTTTTTTTCAGTTCTTCAAGTATTGGCATAGACATGATGTTATAGCCTGAATCAACATAATGGATTTCACCTGTAACACCTGATGATAAGTCAGAGAGTAAATAAAGAGCAGATTTTCCAATTTCATGAATATTTACGGTACGCCGTAATGGGGCATTACGGCGTTGATGTGAAAATATTGCCCGTGCGGCTGCAATACCATTACCTGCTAAAGTTCTAACAGGACCAGCGGAAATCGCATTGACACGGATATTTTGAGGACCAAAGTCCGCTGCTAAATAACGGACCATAGCTTCTAAAGCTGCTTTAGCAACACCCATGATGTTATAATTAGGCACAACTTGCTGTGAAGCACCATAGGTAAGAGTTAAAAGTGTTCCTCCATTGGGCATAAGCTTACTCGCACGCTGAGCAATTTCAGTAAAGGAATACGCTGAAATAACCATCGTACGTTGAAAGTTTTCACGTGTTGTAACATCAACGTAACGCCCTTTTAGCTGATTTTTATCTGAAAAACCAATGGCATGGACAATAAAATCAATAGTTTCCCATTCTTTTTCAAGTTGCTCAAAGACGTAGTCAATATTTTCACTTTTTTCAACATCACATTCTAGCACTAATTTGCAGCCAAGTTTATCTGCTAGAGGCTGAACACGTTTTCCAAAAGCATTTCCTTGATAAGTCAATGCTAATTCAGCTCCTGCTTGTGCGAGCTGACAGGCAATGCCCCAAGCAATTGAATGGTCATTCGCAATTCCCATAATAAGGCCACGTTTGCCCTCCATCAAACCTTTCATATTATTCTCCGTAAGACCGTGCTTTTTTCAATTACTAAGAACTTTTGTTTATTCATAGCGTTGGAAAACAAGCGTTGCATTGGTACCGCCAAAGCCAAAAGTATTTGACAACACGGTATTAAGTTGTTGATGATCGCGGCGTTTACGAACAATTGGCATATCGGCAAAAGCTGGATCAAGTTCTTCAATATGAGCACTTTCACAAATAAAATTATGATTCATCATTAACAATGTATAGATTGCTTCTTGAACACCAGCTGCACCCAAGGAATGTCCTGTTAGAGATTTGGTAGCGGAAATGGGGGGGCATTGATCACCTGCTCCAAAGACACGACGGATAGCTTCTATCTCAGGAGGATCACCAACAGGAGTTGCTGTCGCATGGGGATTGATATAATCAATTTTATTATTGACTGTTGCAAGGGCCATGCGCATGCACCGTTCCGCTCCCTCTCCTGATGGGGCAACCATATCATGCCCATCGGATGTTGCACCGTATCCAACGATTTCTCCGTAGATTTTTGCACCACGTGCTTTAGCAAGTTCTAAATCTTCAAGGACTAAAACACCAGCCCCTCCAGCAATGACAAAACCATCACGATTAACATCATAAGCACGTGAAGCTTTGTGAGGGATGTCATTATATCTGCTGGACATAGCGCCCATGGCATCGAATAAAACAGATAGTGTCCAATCCAAATCTTCGCAGCCACCCGCAAAGACGCGTTTCTGCTTACCATATTGAATCATTTCGTAAGCATTACCAATACAATGATTTGAGGTAGCACAAGCTGAAGAGATTGAATAATTGATCCCCTTTATTTTAAAGAAAGTTGCAAGTGTTGCGGATGCTGTAGAACTCATCGCTTTAGGGACAACAAAAGGTCCAACACGTTTTGGACCTTTTTGGCGTGTAATATCAGCAGCCTCAACGATTGAATGTGTTGAAGCACCTCCAGAACCCATAATAATACCCGTGTGTTCATTCGATACTTCATGCGGTTCTAGACCCGCATCAGCAATTGCCTGATCCATGGCGATGTGATTCCATGCTGTTCCACGCCCATGAAAACGTAGAGCGCGTCGATCTACAAGTTCTTCTATATTAATATCGGGTTTGCCATAAACTCTGCTACGAAAGCCTAATTCGGCATATTGAGGTGCGTAAGAAATTCCGGATTTTGCTTCACGTAAACTGGTTAAAACAGCTCCAGGGTTATTTCCAATCGCGGAGACAATTCCCATTCCGGTTACAACAACTCGACGCATTCATACCTCCTCGTTCCATACAGAATAGTGAAAAGTTCTTTCTAATGGAAATAACGTTCAATCTTCTTTGAATAAAGCAACGCGTAAATCATTCGCCTTATAAATAGTCTCTCCATCTGCTTTTAACCACCCATCAGCTATTCCTAAGACTAAATTTCCACGTCGAATACGCTTAAAATCTATTTCATATTCAAGAATTTTGGTTTGTGGAGTTACCATCCCTGATAACTTTACTTCACCTGTTGATATCGCTCTTCCTTTTCCTGGTTCGCCTAGCCAACCAAGAAAAAAGCCTGTTAATTGCCACATACCATCCAGTCCGAGACATCCTGGCATGACGGGATCGCCTATAAAGTGACAATTAAAGAACCACATGTCAGGTGTAATGTCAAATTCGGCGCGAACCATCCCTTTATCGTATTTACCATCAGTTTCACTAATTTGAGTGATTCGATGAATCATCAACATTGGCGGTGCTGGCAATTGCGCATTACCTCTACCAAACATTTCGCCGCGAGCGCAGCTTAGAAGCTCTTCATAAGTGTAGCGAGACTTTTGTTCAGCCATTGTTACTCCATTTATTTGCATATATCTTTATTTCTGCGCTTTTCTCAACCTACTTTTAGAGCAAATTTTAAAGAGAGGGAAATGATTTTATATCATTTTTAATGACAAAAGCCTTTTTTTATGTATTCTACATAGGTAATTATTTAAAAATGGAATACAAGATTACACCATACTATTCCCATTTTTTTGTATTTTGATCTTATTTAGCAGGAATATATTTGGGTTTGTAATATGTCAGTGAGTGCAGACAATTTAGATATCAATGAAGAGCAACAGTTCACAAAAGAGTGTGGAAAAATTGTGCAATATTATTCCATTTCTATGTTAGAAAAGCGTTTGCGTCAAAATGGTTTGCGTCCAACACGTCAGCGGTTGGAACTTGCGCATATGATTTTTTCCCAAGGAAATCGTCATATTACTGCTGAAGAGCTCTATGAGGAAGCTGTGAGGGCAGGTGTACCTGTATCTTTAGCAACGGTTTATAATACGCTTCATCAATTTACGGAAGCGGGATTATTACGGATTATTGCCGTAGAAGGCTCAAAAACTTGGTTTGATACCAATACCTCTGATCACTACCATTTTTATATAGAAGGCGAAAATCGTATTCTTGATATTCCTTACAATTTGGAAGAAGCTCCCATTATTAGAAATTTGCCTGAGCCACCAGAAGGTATGGAAATTTCACATGTTGATTTGATCGTGCGATTGAAACCAAAAAATCAATCTTGTGATAGGCAGTGAAGATATTCAATGAGGAATAAAAATTAAACTTGATGAGTTTGAGCGTTCACCAACCTTTTACTTTTTCATCAGGATAGATTCCCCATAACTGGGGTTGCTGAAGCCATCCGCGCGTATTATTAATGTTTAGTTCGCACCATTGTCCATCACATTGGCGGATATTACCAATGACATTAGGTTCTACTTCCGCCACAAGTTCTGCGTTGTCGGTGGGGTTTTTTCGTAGCATCAGCCTTTTTGTTTTATCTTTTTGCCATGGAATAGTTATAGCGGTTCGCTTTCCCGATAAAAGCGATTGATACACCCATCCCTCATCGCCTTCTGCATCACGAATTTTGCGCCATTGATCATATTCTTGAATGATTTCAATAGGTAATCCCTTCTTTTTGTAGGTAAAAATGATAGAATAGTTGCTTCCTGGTCCGACGCGTACATTAACGCTGGTGGGTTTAATAGAAGCAAATCGCGGAAGTGGTAAACCACTAGGCCCTAAATTTTGATTAAATGTTTGTGCATGCAACAAATGAGGTGAACCCAATACAATGACTGTTGTTATTAAGATACATGATGCGAGTATTGAAATACGAAACCAACGAGAATTTTGCACACCGAACTCCTTTATTTCGTCATATATTGGAAATTTAAAATCTGAAAGATAAGACTGGAAACTGATAAAAAGTATGACACACTGCTCGTTAAAGAGATCTAAACGATGAGCAAATTGCTACAAAAATATCAAAATAAGGAAAACAAAAGTTTGTATTTCTTAGTGCTTATTTTGTTTATGAGGGGATAGATATAAATAAACATTGGATTTTTATGTAGCTGTACGCGCGATAAAACAGTAAAGCATACTGGAGCCGTCTGGAGCCGTAGCAGTTTTTGTACAGGAAATTAGGGCTAACGTATTGCATCTCTTTTCTAAGTTTGTTTCTCGAAGTAAAAGTACATGTATGCATATTATGAACAAAGCTGTTCAGTAAAGGGGGTATCGTGTGGCATGAAAAAAGTTTTGAATGGACAAAATAATACGATAAATAAAATATTTAAGCGTAAAAATATGAGCAACATTATAGAGTAGGTTGATATGTGAAGGGCTAATTTTAACAGGACACTTTTTCGTGATAATCCATTTTATAAAATTTGCTATACCATAATCTTATACCATGATAATGCTTATCTGTATGGTAGATAAGGTGGCTCCATCGTTCTATTTATCAGCTTTCAATGTTATGCAGTTCCTATTATTTAGGGTGTTCATAAGAAGCATTTTTGTTTTTTCTTAAATAGCTTTTATTCCATTTGCATACGAATTCCGCTTATGATGTACAAGAAAATAATCTTCATTGATTCAATATGAGAAGGTGTTGAGAAACTTTACGTGATTCAGAATTATTACTTAATATGAAAAACGATTACTTATAGTGATAAATCAATGCGTTAAAAACTTTAACTCGCTATTTAAATTGTAAAAATATTTCCATCAAAAATGGTAATAAAAGGCACATTCATCCATATTAAAATACAGTGGTTTCTCTGTTTATTGTCAATTTTCTTTTTCTCTAACTCTGTATAGAAGAAAGTTGAATGAAATAGAAGGGCTTATTCGATACACTTATGAGGGTAATTACATAAGTGATAAATAGAAGACATTTAGCAAGAAAAAAGAATCTGTAGTGCAGTGGTTGAAATTCGTCATCCTCTAGAGAGACAGAGGCAAGAGATATAAAAAGTTATGGAATTATATCGTTTTGTTACATAACTGAAGGGAAAGAGGATTATGCATTTGATATAATATTTTTACACACAACCGCATATTGCGATAGTTATTTTTGTTTTGCAATCTGATCTAGGATGTTCGAAAGATGTAGAATATTTAATGACAAAAAAGAAAATCATCATGAAATTTTCACATAAAAACAGTTATTTAAGAGATATCCAGAAAAAGAAAAGTTATAGCGAAAAGTGATAATAAAACACCTCACACTCAATTCACAGAGGAACAAGTCACTTAAATATCTAAAGTGTAGTTTGTTATCTATTTTTGAAATATAAGAGTGAAATAAAAGCCACCTCTATGATAGAAACCTTATTATTTTCAAATAACTAACATACTATACAACATTGCACAAGAAAACCTACACAAAAGCAATTTATTAAAACCGCCTATGAAAATAAAATCTTCTAGTAGCTTATTATCTATTGCTTATGCAATTATATAATATCATAAAGTATATTACTTCGCCGCAACAGTTCGTCCGTTACTAACAAAACCTTCTCTTTGCGCACGCTTACGAGCAAGCTTACGTGTACGACGAATAGCCTCAGCCTTTTCACGAGCACGCTTCTCAGATGGCTTCTCATAATAACTACGCATTTTCATTTCACGGAAGATACCTTCACGCTGCATCTTTTTTTTCAACGCGCGGAGCGCTTGGTCAACATTATTATCACGAACGAGTACTTGCACTATCTATCCTGCTTTTTTCAGTGTCATAAATGATAGGAAAAACCTACGTCCTTTTAAAGGCATATCCAAAAGGACAAACACCTATATCATATAAAGAAGGCATTTGTCTATATCGCTTTTTAAAATTCTATTCTTTTTGCAATAAAACGCTTTTTATAATGAATGATAGAATTTACGGTTATAAATTTATGAAAGTCCTTGTATTTGATCATTTTCGTCAAGATGAATTTTTTCAGCTGTGGGATAATGGGGTAGTCCCGGCATGGTCATAACATCTCCACAAATGACAACAATAAAGCCGGCTCCCGCACAGAGACGAACTTCTCGTACGGGAATTTCAAAATCAACAGGAGCACCATATTGCTTGGGATCAGAAGAAAAAGAATAAGGTGTTTTTGCCATACAAATAGGGTAGTCCCCAAAACCTTCTTTTTCCCAAGATTCAAGTTGTTTGAGAATAGGGGTTGGGATGACGGCGCCACGCCCACCGTATAGTTTTGTTATAATACAATTAATTTTTTGAACGAGTGGAATATTATCTTGATATAAAACTTTAAAATGAGAATGTGTTTCTTCAATCAAGGTAACGAGTTCTTGTGCAAGTTCTATAGCGCCTTTTCCACCTTGTTCCCAATGCTTACAGATAATAGCTTTGTGTCCAGTTGTTGCAACTATTTTTTGTAATGTTTTTATTTCAGCATCGCTATCGCTGTTAAAATGATTGATAGCCACAACACAAGGAATACCGTAGTGCTCCATATTTTTTATATGTCGTAAAAGATTGGCTGTTCCTTTTTCTAAAGCGGTGATATTTTCTTCTGTCAGGTTATTTTTATCCACACCACCATTCATTTTTAATGCACGAATAGTTGCGACGATCACTGTAGCATTTGGTACAATACCTGCTTGTCTACATTTGATATTGAAGAACTTTTCTGCTCCAAGATCTGCTCCAAACCCTGCTTCTGTGACAACATAATCAGCAAGTTTTAAAGCAGTTTTTGTTGCTATAACTGAATTGCAACCATGAGCAATGTTGGCAAAAGGTCCTCCATGAACGAGAACAGGGTTATTTTCAATTGTCTGTACGAGATTGGGTTGTATAGCATCTTTGAGAAGAACTGCCATTGCACCTTCCGCATTGAGATCAGAAACGGTGATGGGCGTTTTATCATAACGATAAGCAACAATAATTTTTTTGAGTCTTTGTGTAAGGTTTTCTAAATTTTCAGAGAGACAAAGAAGTGCCATAATTTCTGACGCAACAGTAATATCAAAACCTGTTTGGCGTGGAAAACCATTTGTTATGCCCCCCAATGAAATAACAATATCGCGCAATGCACGGTCATTCATATCAAGAACGCGTTTCCAAACAATGCGACGTGGATCAATGTTTAGAGTATTGCCCCAATAAAGATGATTATCTATCATCGCGGCAAGAAGATTATGAGCAGCTGTAATAGCATGAAAATCACCGGTAAAATGTAAATTAAGGTCATCCATTGGAACGACTTGCGCATAACCACCACCAGCAGCACCACCTTTTACGCCAAAACAGGGACCTAAAGACGGTTCTCTCAAGGTAGCGATTGTTTTTTTACCAATAAGATTAAGAGCATCATTTAGTCCAACTGTTGTTGTTGTTTTGCCTTCTCCGGCAGGTGTGGGATTGATAGCTGTGACGAGGATAAGTTTACCATCTGGATTTTTATTAAGCGATTTTATGTATTCAGAAGAAATTTTAGCTTTATCATGGCCATAGGGAATAAGATTTTCATGTGAGATACCAATTTTTTGTGCAATTTCAATAATATGTTGTTTTTTAGCAGTGCGAGCAATTTCAATATCTGTTTTAAGCATGGAAAAATTCTTTAAACTTAACTTTTATTAATGTTCGGGATCTGTACCCCATGAATTAATTAGAAGAATTCATAGAGAACAAAAAATGTTAAGATATCATAGAAGTCGATGATATGCCATGCAAGAGATAATGCTAAAGAAGCACAAGAAGAGTTTTATTGTTTTTTAGGAAAAGAATCTCTCTGCTTTTAAGCAGTAAAAATACGTTTAATTCAATTAAAAATATTTCGAAAAGAAGCTTTGGTTTGCAACAAAATTCTGATGATATTAATGGATACCATAAGTGTTTGATGGTGGTACGTTTGAGAAGTAGTTTATTTATTCTTTCCAACAACACACTGAAAAAGTTTTATATGGTGATAAACCGGAATTTATGGTGGCACATCTGAAGTGCCTCTTAAGTTGGAACTGCTAGAAATAAAATATTCAGAAATATCCAGTTATGGAAAAATTAGAAATCAGCACGTGAAAAATTACCTGACTGATTAGAGAGTATAATCCGGAAGAGACCAAAAACAAGCGCATAGATTGAAAAAAGAAAACAACAACACACGCTACTCACGCAATCGCTATGATTATTAGCTAACAAAAGCACCTTGGGGCTGCATTGAAGGACTCGTAACATCCTATTCTAGCAAAATAGCTAAAGAAACGACTCACAACAGAATGAAATAACAAAATGCAAAAAAATCAAAGATAGGTAAAAATAAATCACAAAATAAAGAATTTAAAAAGCCTGACTTTATAAGTAAGGTATTATATTGATAGATGGCGCACCCGAAGAGATTCGAACTCCTGACCCCCAGATTCGTAGTCTGGTGCTCTATCCAGCTGAGCTACGGGTGCATACACTTCAATTTTTTACATTGTCTAAGACAAAAGGTTCCTAATCGTTTCATTCAAGAAATGCAAGTGAAACTTGGGGCGTCATAAAAAAATCTCTCTTTTTTATGAGATATTTTAAAAAAGGATATAATATATTATTGTTTCAGTTGGTTTTGATTTGATCATTTTTTTGTTTTGACCGTACAAAGCAATATGAACGATAGTTAACTTGACGTTTTAATCTATGAAAGATAGTCAAGCAGGGATGAGATGTGTTTTTTGCGGTGGGGGTAAGATATATACACCCGCTGTATGGTTTTTGTGTAAAACGCCGATATTACTGTTGAAAACTATTTCAGATGAACATGACACAGCAAGGATGGGTGTATGGCGTTATTAAAAAAGAGCTTTCCATTAGTGTTTTTAATCGTTGTTTTAACGGTTACTTATTGGGCTGGAAAAAAGAGTGCAGAACAACCCATTTCTATAGTGGATAAAACAGGAGTATCCCATAAAGCTTCAAAGGAAAAAATGGGACGACCACCGGTGAATGTTGTCGTTGATCTTGTAAAAGTTCAAGATCTTTATGAACAACTTAACGTGCTTGGGAGTGGAAAAGCTCTTGCAGAAGTCGATCTTACCCCTTTATCCTCAGGTGTTATTGATAAGCTTTTTGTATCAGCTGGCACAAAAGTACAAGCCGATGATGTGATTGCAAAGCTTGATTCTAAAAAAGAGGAAATAGCGGCTGCAAAAGCAAAAGTACAACGTGATAATAATGCGTTAACGCTTTCGCGCATTCTTAAATTACGCGCCAGCAATACAGCAACGGAAGTTCAAGAAATTATGGCACGCTTAGAGTTGGATAACGCAAATTTAGTTTTGCGTAATGCTGAATTAGAGCTCGATAGGCGAACAATTCGTGCACCGATTCCTGGAGTTGTTGGTATTTTGCCCGTTGATGCGGGGAATAATGTAGCCCTTAATACTGTAATAGGCCGTATTGAGAATAGAGAACGTATTTTGGTCGATATATGGGCCCCTGAACGATATGTGTCGCGCATCCATAAAGGAGATGAGGTAACGGCAACGTTAACAGCGCAGCCAGATAGATCTTTTGTTGGTCATATTTATGCGATTGATAATATCGTTGATCCAGAAAGTCGCACACTTCATGCTCAGGTTGAAATTAATAATGAAAAAGATACGCTCATGTCTGGTATGTCCTTTTCTGTTGTCTTGCAATTTCATGGTGGTTCTTTTCCTGTCGTTAATCCTCTTGCTGTTCAATGGAACAGTAAAGGGTCATTCGTTTGGCGCGTGAGAGAAGGAAAAGTAGAGTCTATACCCGTATCAATTATTCAGCATAAAGCGGATCAGGTTTTCGTGAAAGCTGCCCTAGAAAATGGTGATCAGGTTGTCATTCAAGGGGTGCAAATGCTTTATCCAGGAAGTAAAGTAACTATTGATGATCCAAAGTCCCATCAACAGCAATTATCAGCAGGTTATGGAATGGATATACAATGAGCCAAGAATTGAGCACAAAACAGCCTACGTCAAAGGTGGAGCAAGGTGGTCTCATTACCTTATTTATTCGCAGACCGGTTTTTACTCTTGTTTTGAATGCTATGATCATCATTGCAGGATTTGCAGCATGGTTAAATGTTGATGTAAGAGAATTACCCGATGTTGATACTCCCGTAACAACGATTGTGACGATGTTTTCTGGTGCATCGGCAGAAACAATTGATCGTGAAGTTACAAAAGTTATAGAAGATGCTGTTTCTCGTGTTTCAGGTGTTAAGACGATTTCTTCAACGTCTTCTTTTGGACGCTCCCGCGTGCAGATTAATTTTAATGTCGGTGTTGATTTGAATGTAGCGGCATCTGATATTCGTGATGCTCTCTCCCGTGTTACCTATTCTTTACCGAAAGATGCGGATTCGCCTTTGATTATTAAAGCAGATTCGAATGCTGCTGCCATGATGTATTTGGTTGTGACGTCACCAACAATGAGTGTTGATGATTTAACCACGATTGTAAACGATCAGATTGTTGATGCTATTTCTGCTGTTGATGGTGTTGGTGATGTACAGGTCGATAGTGCTCGCACAAAGATTTTTCAGATTGATATAGATCAAGCAAAACTTGCAAGTTATGGATTAACTGTAGCAGATATTTCACGTGTTCTTGCTGATATGACAACAGATGTGCCAGTAGGGTCATTACGCAATTCTAAGCAAACTTTAGTTGTACGTGCTACTGCACGTTTAACAACACCAGAATCTTTTGAACAAGTTGTTTTAAAGCCTCATGTGCATCTTGGTGATGTTGCGCATGTTACTTTATCGCCGGATATAGAAACGGTTATTCTTCGTATCAATGGAAAGACAGGTATTGGATTAGGTATCGTACGTAAAGCACAATCCAACACTCTTAATATTTCTGAAGGTGTGAGAGCTGTTGTTGATAATCTCAAAAGTATTGTTCCTTCTTCTGTACATATAGACGTTATTAATGACGATGCAATTTTTATTAAAAGTGCCCTTCATGAGGTTGAGGTTGCGTTGGTCATTGCTATTTTGAGCGTTGTCTTGGTCATTTTTCTTTTTCTCAAAGACATTCGTGTAACACTGATACCTGCTTTATCTCTTCCTGTCGCTTTGATTGGTACCATTGCAGCTATTTATCTTGTAGGATTTTCATTGAATATTCTCACATTTTTAGGACTTGTTTTAGCAACAGGGCTTGTTGTGGATGATGCCATTGTTGTTCTTGAGAATATTGTTCGGTGGCGCAACATGGGATTAGGTTCCAGAGCAGCGGCGGTGATAGGAACACGTGAAGTATTTTTTGCTGTTTTAGCAACAACATTGACATTAGTGGCTGTGTTTGTTCCTATTTCCTTTCTTCCTGGGCAAGTTGGAGGACTTTTTAGAGAATTCGGTTTTGTTTTGGCAATTTCTATTTTGCTTTCTTCAATTGTTGCTTTAACACTTTGTCCCATGTTGGCTTCACGTTTTCTCAAAGAACATATTGAGGATAAAGAGGAAAAGTCCCATCATTATTTTACTTTTTTATATAAATTAGGTACTTTTTTTCATAAGGCATATACTTACAGTTTGCATAAGTGTTTAGAAAAGCCTTGGGCTGTTGTTTTTGCTTCACTTATTTTTGGGGGTCTTTGTGTTGGAGGCTATACGAAGCTACAACAGGAATTAACGCCAGCAGAAGACAGAGCTGTGATCTTTTTGGTCATTAATGGACCACAAGGGATTTCGACACAATATTTGAACGAGCAGGTAGAGCAAATTGAAGCAAGTCTACAGCCATTACGTGATGCAGGGGAGATTGCTAACAGTTACTCTATCGCGGGTATTGGAGGTTCACCCAATACTGCTTTTTTGATTTTATTGCTTTCATCTTGGGATAAACGTTTACGTAGTCAGCAAGAAATTGTGAAAGATGTTAATGCAAAGGTTAAACAGTTTCCTGCAGTTTTTGTGTTTGCTGCGCAGGGAAATTCTCTAGGTGTGAGCGGAACTGGGCAAGGGTTACAATTTGCAATTCTTGGCAATGATTATGCAACATTACAACCCATTGCTGATAAGCTGGTGAGTGCTTTACAAGATGATCCGCGTTTTATTCGCCCACGCCTTACTGTTGATGCAACACAACCGCAATTTTTTATTGAAATCAATCGAAAAAAAGCCTCTGATTTAGGGATTGATATCACCAATTTGGGCGATACATTACAAGCAATGTTGGATGGTAAAAAGATTGGTTCCATTAACGTGGATGATCATTCTTACGATGTTAAATTGATATCGCGTAAAAATTCTATGAAGAGTCCTAGTGATTTAGAAAATATTTTCTTAAAGACTAAAGACAATCGATATGTTCCTTTATCGGTTATTGCGCGTTTACATGAAAAAGCTATCGCCCCCCAATTAAAACGGGAAAAACGCATGAGTGCTGTTATTTTAAGCGCAAATCTTGCTCCAGATATCGCTTTAGGGGAAGCTTACCAAACTGTACAGAAAATTGCTTCTCCTTTGTTATCGAAAGGAACCTATTTGGTTCCCTTAGGGGAAGCCGAAACGCTTAATGAAACATCTTCCAATTTTATGATTGTTTTTGGTATTGCCTTTTTGATTATTTTATTGATTTTGGCTGCTCAGTTTGAAAGCTTTATTTCAGGATTCATTATCATGGCCACTGTCCCATTAGGGATTGGTTGCGCTGTAATTGCTATGCTATTAAGCGGTGTGAGTCTTAATATTTACAGCCAAATTGGATTAATTTTGTTAATTGGTGTTATGGCAAAAAATGGTATTCTCATTGTTGAATTTGCAGATCAATTACGCGATCAGGGAAGAAGCGTGCGTGAAGCCGTAGAAGAAGCAGCAAACATTCGCCTTCGTCCAGTTTGTATGACAATGATTTGTGCCATTTTAGGAGGTATTCCTTTGGTTTTAGCCAAAGGTGCTGGCGCAGAAGCTCGTATAGCTTTAGGTTGGGTTATCGTTGGTGGCTTAGGTTTAGCAACTATTTTTACGCTTTATGTCACACCGGTTGCGTATCTTTTTTTGGGGCGTTTTATAAGACCAAAAGCAGAAGAAGATTTACGTTTAATAAAAGAACTCAATCAAGTTAAATGATGTATCTGGTAGAAAAGATTTGAAAGTTTATTCTTGTAAAAATATCATTTTCGGATCTTATCCTTTTATTTTGTATATTCCTTCATTTTGATGTGAGCAGTGAAAATAGCGAGCAATAAAGGAGACGCTTTCTGCTTTGTTATTGTTTAGGCATAGATTTCATTATCAATAACCATATAGGATAAGCTTATGGGAGATAGCTTTTCGATTCGAAATGAAAAGGCTTTTGAAGCCACATTAAAAGCTTTACGAAACCATGCTGCAAAGGATGGGGTCTATGATATTCGTCGGCATTTTGTAGAAGATGAACAGCGTTTTTCCCATTTTTCCCTCAGACTTGATGATCTTCTTTTCGATTTTTCAAAATGTGGCGTGACATTTAAAACATTGCAACTTCTAGATGATTTAGCTGTCGCAGCAGATGTGTTAGGCCGGCGTGATGCAATGTTTTCTGGTAAGGCGATTAATACAACTGAAAAACGCTCAGTTCTTCATGTTGCATTACGTTTACCTGCGGATGAAATTTTCATGTTGGATGGTCATAATCTTATTCGCGATATTCAAGACGTCCTTGAAGATATGGAAAGATTTTCTGAAAAGGTGCGTGATGGCAGCTATAAGGGAAACAGTGGCGAGAGAATAAGTGATATTGTCAATATTGGTATTGGTGGTTCTGATCTTGGTCCTGCAATGGTCACATATGCTTTAAAACCTTATCATGATGGTCCACAGTGTCATTTTGTTTCGAATGCTGACAGTGCTCATATTTCTGATACTCTCTCTATTTTGAATCCAGCAACAACGCTGTTTGTCATTGCTTCTAAAACTTTTACAACGGCTGAAACAATGGTAAATGCTCAAGTTGCACGTCAGTGGATTTGTTCACATTTAGGAGAAGAAGCCGTTTGTACGCATTTTGTTGCTGTTTCAAGTGCGCTTGATAAAGTAGCAGAATTTGGCATAGATTCCACAAGAGTTTTTAAATTTTGGAATTGGGTTGGAGGACGTTATTCAATTTGGTCAGCCATTGGACTTGTTGTTATGTGTGCAATAGGTGGTGGAAATTTTCGCCAATTTCTCAATGGTGCTTTGCAAATGGACCAACATTTTAAAACTATGCCTTTGCATAAAAATATTCCTATTCGTTTTGCTCTTTTAGGATTCTGGCATCGTGTTATTTGTGGTTATTCATCACGTTCTATCATTCCTTATGCACAGCGTTTAATACATTTTCCAGCTTATTTACAACAGCTTGATATGGAATCAAATGGTAAGCAAGTCTCGCTGGATGGAAAACCATTAAGTTTTTCAAGTGGTCCAATTGTTTGGGGGGATTCAGGCACAAATAGTCAACATGCTTTTTTTCAGCTTCTTCATCAAGGAACAGATATTATTCCTGTAGAGTTTATTTTATTTATAAAAGGGCATGAGAAAAATTTACATTCTATGTATGAGATGTTGCTAGCAAACGGTTTAGCACAGTCAAAAGCATTGATGAAGGGGCGTAGTATTGAAGATACTCGGCATATCTTGATAAAAAATGGAGTTGATGAGGATGAAGCAAATCATTTAGCACTTCATAGAAGTTTTAAAGGAAACCGTCCTAGCATTACGCTAGTTCAAGATTTATTAACACCTTTTGCACTCGGTCGTCTTATTGCGCTTTATGAACACCGTACTTTTGTTGAAGGGATTTTAATGAATATTAATTCATTTGATCAATGGGGTGTTGAACTTGGTAAAGAATTAGCAAACGAGTTACTACCAATTCTTCGTGGAGAAAGTAAAGCGGATAATCGTGATAGTTCAACATTAGGGTTGCTAGCACATATTCAAGCAAGACGTGCAAAATAAATATAATTTTACAGTAGGTTTTGTACTAACTAAGCAAAAGTAGAATGAGAGAGAAATATGAGATAATTCTTTCAATTGTACTATGCGTTCTCTTATTATCTGAACTGGATTTATGTAACAAAAAATCAAAAAAGTGCAAAAGTTGTAAAAATGAAAATTTATTCGCAAAAACGATAAAGAGCTTTGAAAGGTCTTTGAAGACCCTTTGAAAAATGGATTGGTACAAAACCTAGTGGCAAAATATACAAAACTCGCTGGCAAGCTACAGCAAGCTACACCGCTGGGCTGGCAAGCTACAGCAAGCTACACCGCTGGCAAGCTACAACATTTTAATAATATTGCTTTATAAACTTTGGCGGAGAGAGAGGGATTTGAACCCCCGATAGAGTCACCCCTATGCCGCATTTCGAGTGCGGTGCTTTCAACCACTCAGCCATCTCTCCATAATAAAGTGAAACAAAAATCAGCACTATTTGAGTGTATAAGGGGTAGATAACCTTCAATTGTTTTTGGTACAACCTTTTTTTCTTTTTTATGGGACTTTATTGACAGAGAATAGAAATTCCTTCATATATACAAAATATAAGCGTGGGGAGATCTGCGCATATTTGTGTTGAAGAAGGTTTTATCCTTCTTTAAAATCTATTACGACTGATAAAAAGCAGCCTATTTTCCCTTATTTCAAGGTAGAAATTAAATAAGAGCTGGAGTGAACGGAAGGATAAAAAATGTTCGCAGTCATTAAAACTGGTGGTAAGCAATATCGCATTGTTGCTAATCAAGTGGTAAAAGTTGAAAAAGTTAGTGGAAATGCGGGTGATGTTGTTGAATTCAATGACATATTGATGGTTGGGCAAGAAGGTAATGCGGTTATTGGTACCCCTATCGTTGCTGATGCATTGGTGACAGCTGAGATTATAGAACAGGCACGTGGGCGCAAGGTTATCGCATTTAAGAAGCGCCGTCGTCAAAATTCTAAACGCACGCGTGGTCATCGTCAAGAATTTACGAGGCTTCGTGTTTTAGAAATTTTAATGGGTGGTTCAAAACCTAAAAAAGTCGCTGCGAAACCGATAAAAGAAGAAGCAACTGCACCAAAAGAAACAAAAGCTGCTGCTGTTGTTGAAAAAACGGCTGAAAAAAAGACTGCGTCGCAGAAGAAAGCGTCTGTAGCATCAAAGAGTAAGAAAGATTAAAGGAGAGCGTCTATGGCACATAAAAAAGCTGGTGGTTCCTCGCGTAATGGTCGCGATTCAGAATCGAAACGTTTAGGCGTTAAAAAATTTGGTGGTGAGACCGTTATTGCTGGAAATATTATTATTCGCCAGCGTGGTACACGTTGGCATCCTGGCAACAATGTCGGCATTGGAAAAGACCATACGCTTTTTGCATTATCAAATGGAAAGGTTTCCTTTCAACGCAAAGCGGGTAATCGTTCTTATGTTTCAGTCATTCCTATGGTGGAGGCAGCAGAGTAATCTGTAACACTTTCTAGCAACCAATAAGCTTTCATTGAATTGTAGTTGTGGTTTCATAAGTATTAAAAGGGAAAGATAGAATCTCATCTTTCCCTTTTTGCGTTGGTACTATAGTAAATGTAGAAGATATAACGAAAAAGATAGAATTGGGGAAATGGCTTTTCTCAATGAGGGGAGAAGTTTGTGTGATGTTAGTATTTAGCACTGAACCTATTGGTATTATGATAGAATTTGTTGATAAATTTCTGTATAATAATAGTGATGAGAGACTTTCTTTTTATACATGAAGAAGTGTCTAGTAATTTCTTTATAAGAGAAGCAGTTTGTTTTCAGGAAATTATGAGAAATTTAATGAAAGCATTATTTATGTAATCATTTTGATAAAGATGAATCTTTATATCGGCATTGTGGTATTGATGAGTTGTTATACTGTTTTTAGGTAGTGGTGTGGATAGATGAGGCTATTCATTTAAAAGGACATAGGGATAAAAAATCTATAAGATGGCAGTCAAAGCTACTTTGAAAGTGACGTGCGTTAAGGAATTTTCGGTAAATCGAAAGTGAAGTTATATTTTTAAGGAGGACGGTGTTTAAAGATATAAAAATAACCAACGTGCAATCAGCGCTCTTCAAGAATATTTTTCTGATTTCACTATTATGGTGCATTGTTGGAAATAAACAAGCATAGGAGCTAGGGTTAAGGCAATAATTTCTTTTCATTTTTTACTTTATTTATCTTATTTGTAGAGTTTTTCTTGATTTTGGTAGTTGATTATGGATGGTGCTTGGGGGATATCCATACTTTGCAAATGGTGACAAGGGGCATTGTGTTTGCGATATTGATTGAAGTAAAGGAGGAGCTTAAAATATATAAATGTTATATATTGAGGGTTTTGTATCATAGGATAGCTTCACGGAATTTTAAAGATGATGAGTTGCATGGAGCAATTTTTAATTATGTAATGAATTTATAAAGAGGGATGATAGGTTAAATAAACTTTGAGGAATCAGTTAAAATATTAGTTGAAGTTACGGATGGTTGGGAAGGATGCTTTCTTGTAGAGGGAATAATGAAAAGTTATGTTGAATAACTTTGGAGGATGAGAGCGTTTTTAAAACATAGTTTTTCAGGTGATTGGTGCTGTAAAAATCGGGGTTTTGTCTTTGTAAAGTAAAAGAGTAAAGGCAAACTTGTGCGTGATGCTTTTAAGCACCTCACTTAGCTATATTCCGTAAAATATAAATAAAGCTGTGGTGGTATTTATAGCTTGTATTTTGGGAAATGCAGCTTTGAAAAGGAATTTATCAGAGATATTGGTGTTCAAATGTGAGGCAATTTGAATTCATGATGAGATATGAGAAAGCAGAAGCAATGAATATAGATTTTGCCGATGGTGAAATCTTGTCTATAAGATCTATACAACTTGCAGCTGCTTTTGATCATAAAAATGATGCAATTTATGCTGCTGCTGAATTGCTTGTTCAGGTTGGTGCCGTTGATAAGTGTTATCTGGCAAGCATGCTTGCACGTGAAGAAACAACCAATACTTGGTTTGGAAATGGTATAGCCATTCCTCATGGTATGGCTGAAAATCGTGATTTAATTATCAAGGATGCTGTTGCTGTTATACAGGTTCCTGCTGGTGTTGAGTGGCAGGATGGCAAAAAAGCACATTTGGTTATTGCCATTGCAGCGTGTCCAGATCGCTATAGAGAAATTTGTAAAAAATTGACGTCTCTTTTATTTGATAAAAAACAGCTTGAAGTACTTGCAACAACTATGGACAAACAGCAAATTGTTACAACTTTGTTTGACCAAGATATGAAGATAGAAAAAACTTTTATTGGTGACCTTTCGGTATGTCAGGAATGGACTTTAGATTATCCAAGTGGTCTTCATGCACGACCAGCTTCTCTTTGGGTTGATTTTGCAAAAAAGGCTCAAAATTCTATCAGAGTTCGCCATGGTCAATATACCGTTGAAATGAAAAATTTGGTTGGTTTATTGCAATTAGGAGCAAAAAACGGTGATGTTCTGATTTTTTCTACAGATGCTGCAGAAGGAGCACAACTTCTCAATGATGCCATTGCTATTGCAAAAAAAGTGAGTATTAGTGAAAAATGTCTGATGAGAGCAATGGAATCTCAAACAAAGGCTTTTCATGGTTGGTATCCACGCTCTATGCAAAAAGGCATTTCTGGTGTTGGAGCGAGTTCAGGATTAGCATTTGGTAAGATTTTTGTTTTAAGGCAAAATGATATTTCCATAATAGATCAGCCAATTGATTTTGCAGCTGGTGCAGCATGTCTTGAAAATGCTCTTACAAAAACAAAACATAAAATGGCATCTGTGATTTCTGATATTACAGTGCGTATGGGCGCAGATTCTGCAGCGATTTTTTCTGCGCAAATGGTTTTGCTTGAAGATGAAAATTTAATAGCTCAAGCTTGTCGTTTTATAGCGGAAGGTCATGGTGTAGCTTGGTCTTGGGATAGAGCGGTTCGTCAATTTTCAGATATGTTTTTTAAGGTAGATAACCCTTTGTTAGCAGAACGTGCTGTTAATTTAGTTGATGTTGGTCGACGTGTTTTAGGTGAAATCAATCCATCCTATAGATCGTTCTTTTTAAATGATATTCCACATGGTGTAATTCTGGTTACAAATGACCTTTCTCCTTCTGATGTAGCACAACTTGATTGTACAAGGGTAAAAGGATTAGCAACAGCATGGGGAGGTCCGTTATCTCATACAGCTATTTTGGCGCGTACTCTTGGTATTCCAATGGTTGTTGCTGCAGGTGATGATATTTTAGCGATTCAGTCTGATATTCAGGCTATTATTGATGGCGATAACGGGTTTATTTACCTTGATCCTACGCTTGAAGACGTTGAAGATGCTCAAAGGCATATTGATACTGTTGCGCAAAAACGTGTCAGTGAAACAAGTGCGTGTAGGTTACCAGCGCAAACGACAGATGGTCAAAGAATTCGTATTATGGCTAATGTCAACTACGCAAGTCAGGTTCCTATTGCGCTTGATTTGGGGGCTGAAGGTGTTGGACTCATGCGCACAGAATTTTTGTTTTTAGAGAATCCACATATTCCGGATGAAGAGCTACAATTTAATACATATCGGGCGATGATTACAGCTGTAAGAGATAAGCCATTAATTATTCGTGCGCTCGATATTGGTGGGGATAAACAGGTTACGCATTTACATTTATCTAAAGAGGACAATCCTTTTTTAGGTGTTCGAGGAACGCGGCTTTTGTTACGTCGACGTGATCTCTTGGTGCCTCAATTACGGGCTTTGTATCGAGCAGCAAAAGAGGGTGGAGATCTATGGATTGTGTTTCCGATGGTAATGTCTGTTTCAGAGATTGTCGCTATAAAAAAGATTGCAGAGGAAATCCGCAACGATATTGATGCACCAAAATTAAAACTTGGTATTATGATCGAAGTTCCAGCAGCGGCCATTATGGCAGATGTATTGAGCGCCCATGTTGATTTTTTTTCAATTGGAACCAATGACCTAACACAGTATACAATGGCTGTTGATCGGCAAAATCCATACCTTGTGTCTGAAGCTGATAGCCTTGATCCAGCAGTTTTGCGTATGATTTATCAGACTATTCAGGGAGCTGCACAACATAAGTGTTGGGTTAGTGTATGTGGTGGTATGGCTGGAGATCCTTTTGGTGCAATGATTTTGACTGGATTGGGAATTAATGAGCTTTCTATGATATCTTGCGATATTTCTCCAGTAAAGGCGTGTTTACAAACTCATAGTTTTGAAGATATGAAAATTTTAGCACAAAAAGCATTACAATGTGAAACGGCACGAGCTGTACGTGCTCTAAGCAGGGATATAAGGTGATAAAGAACATTAAGAGGTATGAGCTAGCTCATTTTGCAGAGTAATCAGGTCTTTAGTGCTGTAAAACATTATCCTTTAGGACGATTATAGGCAGTATATTAATTTATAATGGTAATTTATCGTTTTACATAATGAGAGCCCTGAATATCGTAGAGTTTTCTCGTTTTAAATTTCTCTATATTGAATTAATAAAAATTATTTTTTTATACGTTACAAGAAGGAGTAACGTATGGATAAAACACTTTAGGAAAGAATAAAAGCCTTTTATGTATTCTCTCAAATAGCAAGGGATATTGCAACATTAGGGGATAAATAGCGCGATGGTACTTGGCTTGTATTTTTTATTTAAGGAAAGATGAAGCTATCCAACAGATTTTATACCATTTATAGACACCGTATGAGATAGATATGACAAGCTTTAAGAGATGTTTTTTTAACAAACGTGTGGATGAGAAAGAAAATAGTATTCTTAGAGTATCTTGTTTTGTTATGAGAGCATATCTCACTTAAAGAATGCAATAATCAAAAGTATGAAGAGTACGTAATCTCTTTTAAATAATAGAGATTACTTTAGATATTTTGAAAACTGTAAAGCTGAATTTAAAAGTATAGGCTAAAAATGAAAATAGCTTTGCATCGTTATGATTGTGTATTTGAAAAAAATGAGACTATTTTCTCATTTCAGAAAATAAGATATATTCATGCATATTAAATTAAAAATGCAAAGGTCTTTTTTGTTTAAGTTTTATTTTCTTTAGTATCACCTAAATATAGAACTGTGAAATTGAATAGAGGATTAGAGTAGGGCTTATTCTATAATCCTATGAAAGAGAAAATTGACATCATAACACTATTTTACAGCCCTCAGTGTTGCAAGAATTCGTGCTATTTGAAAAAATGCATAAGAGGTATTTATCATCTCTTAAAATGTACTTCCCCCCACATACTATCTCCGCTTATGACGTATAAGCAAGTGATTTTAATTAATTCAATATGAAAGGGGTTATGATGAAAAAAATCACGATATTCGAGGTTTTTATGATGCATGAACGATAATTTATATTTATAAATCAATATCTTATATGTTGTCTGAAACATAAAAGTGATGAACAGGTAGATCTCATTTCAAGAGAGAGATGTTTGTAATCAAAGTTATAGTGATTAAGTATTTTCATCCTTGGAGGAAAGAAGGAGATTGAAAATGATTTTTATTGAAATAAAATTTACTATTTGGATAAACAATTTTAATATTAGGGATATAAGAAGTTTATATCGTTATTATGCTATTTATTATTAGGGTAATCAATGGTGTTAAGCGAGAGATATTTAATTATTTGGTTGTGTAAAACCATGGACTGTATGCCAATTTTAAGAGAAGTATTTTTTGTGAAGCAGAAAGTGCACAAATGAGCATGAAAGTTTATGACTGGTGACAATCTTTTTATTCCCATTATTGTATTATACAAACCTATCCACGGAAAAAGTTTTTTCTTAAAAAGAAGGGATGTGCTTGTTATTCAACAGATATAAGCTCTTACTTTAATAAATGAATTTCTTTTTTGAACTTTGAATGTATAATTTAGGCTTGCACGTTATTTCTTTCTGGGTATAGTGCGAGACTTCTGGAGAGGTGGCCGAGTGGTTGAAGGCGCACGCCTGGAACGCGTGTATATGGGAAACCATATCGAGGGTTCGAATCCCTCTCTCTCCGCCATTAATTTAAAACGAATTTTCATATGCTTGTATGACATAGCTTAAAAAGCTCAGGATTTGCAGGATTTTTATTGTTTTCAATTGACCAGTTTGTGCTGATCTGTGTCTGTCATTATGTATAACTAGAAATTGCTGGTGAATTTCCATGAATTTTATAATTTCTAAGCTCCTATCCTCTCGATCTTTAGATAACTTGATCTAGCATAAACGATCTTTTCAAATATCATAAAGGGATTTTGCCATTATCACTAACTTCTGATAAAGCTTCAGAATTAATGGTGATCATAGTGCTATTTGTAATTCCGATTAACGGGCTAAATGCGTTTTATCTACACGAGAGGCAACAAATACCTAAGCTTTTCTCACGCAATGTGCTCATTTAAAATTAATGGCATGAATATTTATACAAAATTTTTATCTATACGGTAATCAAAAAAAGGCTGACGTAATATAATAATTGAATATCATTTATGCGGCGTTTTCTTTTATCTCTAAGCTTTGTATATAAATAGATAGTCCGTGTAAAATAAATAAAGGGGCGAAAAAACCTATAAATATACACAGGACGTATAATATAGAAAATGAAAAAAGTTTTCCTGCATATAAAAGCACAATAGAGAATAAAGCTGTTACGATGCGCACACTGGCATCGCCTGCCAAAATCACTTCGGCTAAATTTTCACTAGGTGTGATAGCTTGTCCAATTGTTATTCCCGATACCCTAAAATAAAATTGTCCAATACCTAATAAAAAACCCATAATATAAAGGGAATATTGAGTAAAATTTAAATATAAAACAAAAGAGATTGCGATCACTGCAAAAGCCGGTGTTCCCCATACAAAAAAACGAATTAAAGATGGAAATTTCCGTAAATAATAGGATGAGATAAGACCATTGACTACAAAACCCAGTGCTGACAAAGAAAAAATAGAATTTTGAATAGCTGTAAATTTTATATTATCTGGTGTTATAGATGCAAGAACAAGTGGCAATAGAACAATAGGCCCTGTATAGAGAAAATTACTCAAAATACGATTAATCGTTAAAAAACGCAACGCAGAAATCCGCCAAAGGCACCGAAAACCAACTCCATAAGTTTTTTGAGATGGCTTTTTTAATAGTTCTTTTACTCTGTTTATTTGTTGTATAGACTTTATACGAAACCATAAGCTGGCATTCAAAAGATAAATCAATACAATAAAGGATATGGCTGTTTTGTGCCCAAAATGGGCAATTATAAAATATATAAGCAATGGGGATATAATAACAAAAAACTGACAGCAACTAGTATAAAATGCAAAAATTCCAGCTTTTTGTTTGGGAGCTGGAACCAGCTGATTTAAGGCACTATTGTTATTTGGGTTATCAGCCCCCATCAAGAGAGCAAGTAAAAAAAATACAAATAAAATAAGTACCGGATTGTTTATAAATAATAAGAACGATAATAAACAAGCGCAAATAATTTGACTATAAAACCCAATTATAAAGCCTTGATAGCGTACCAACACATTTCCCAAACATAAGCCTGCAATTCCAATTGCGATTAAATTAACAACATTTAAAGTAGCAGATGCTTCTCCCGTTGTATCTTGGAATTGTAATAAAGAAAGGCCAATAGATAATACACCACTAGCACAAAAACTCGTCAAACAACCAATCAAAATCATAAGAAAAACAGAATTACGCAATAGCCTTCCCACTCTTAAAAAAAGACTCAAGCCATTTTATGATTTTTTCCATTGTCGAATATGGTTCGGTACTAAATTCCAGTTTTTCATAAAATTTTAGTTCAAATACGTTATAGGCACTTATTTTTTGCAAGTCATCTGTCAGTACGGATTCTATATTTGGCAACGTTGCGCCCATAGATTGAGACAAATAATAGGAAATTGCTTTCCAATACATATAAGTATGCTCTCTTGCCAAATAATTTTCCAAGGCATATTTCAGGTGACAACCATCTAAAATATATTTCGAATAATGGTGCAGCGGATAACAAATACAAATAGCATTCGTTTCATGTACGGGACAAGAAGAAATATTAATATTTTTATCATTTCATAATATTATAAAAACTTTCAGTGAGCAGATCTTCTAAATTTAGTCTAGTCACAACAAGATTGGGTGCTAATTTTTGGGCAACATGAGACCAAGCCAATCTTACTACTAAAGTTTCCAAAACCTTTAAGTCAGATTCTGGATAAGCTTTTTTTAAATTTCTCCCCCATATGGTTCTATGACATATAATAATTGGCTCATCTCGTCTGAATGAACAAGATGTAATTCTAAACCAATATTATCACAAAGTTTTTAGTTCTTGAATTGCTCGTATCCTAATCTGGTATTCTTAAATCATCATAGGAACTAAAGATTTTTTAAGTATTTCAACTTTTATTAAACTTTGTAATAATATATTGGAATCTCCTCTTCACGGACTTCGACAATTATTTTCTCACCACTATAAGAACAAAAATTATCTTTGAATTTGCTTACTTTTAGAAAGAAAAATGAGCAACACTCTTCCTTAACTAAAAGAAATACGCTCTCTACCTTTTTCTTTATGATGATCAAAAACCTATTCTGTTACAATTTAACCATTAATTATTAGGATAAATATTCTGCGTTTAGCCTAATAAACTGTTATGATCGATGGTTTCTCTCTGTTCTAAAAATCAGCGCTTTTCTTCCTAGAGATACTCGTAATTGCTGTACAATCTTTCCCCAAAAGGCACTCCTTCAACATTGCTATAACACGATCATTCTGAGAAGTTTTATACATACACAGTGCCTTATACCGAATGCTACGTATTTTTTTAACTTATTTAACTAACCAACATCTTCTAATGGGCAAAATAAATTACGAAATTTGTATGCTGTCACAATTCGAAAAACAATCACATATCTCCCTCTAATAATAGACGATGTGATTAGAAGAAAGCCTTAATGATATCTGTAGAATAAATTAACTGGAAAAAATTGCCAGCACTGATAGAACAAATTTTATTTTATGCCTTGAAACTTTCTCTAAATTTTAATCCTTTTTGTTAAAGGTTCTTATGTAATCTTTTCTATATTCAGCATTCTTTTTCCACTTGTTTGCAACAAAAGATTAATAGCTAAATTCACCTATGTTATAATAGTTCTTCTTTTGGTAAAATAGGGCTGCTTCAATCTCGACATGTAAATATTTTAATTCTTTAATATATTATCTTCATATGCTTTAGATTAACAACACACCAAAACAAAAATATTTATTTTACTTAAGTTATTGAATATTATTTAAAAAATATGGAAATAAAGTGATGCAAGAGTTAAACAAATTATTTAAAAGTTCAAATCCACCTACATTAGAGCCATCACGCATGGTAATAACAGCTGTCATTAGGTATACTAAATATGCTTGATGACTTTTTTGCTTCATGCCTGTAGAGGAAGTTCCAGATAGAGATAATACCAGAATCTATTCGTGAATGCTCGATAATAAAGCTATAAACAAAATTATTTCCCTTTTGCTTAATCCGTTAAGCCTGATACATTTTTTATTCCTAAAGAATAACGCTCTATTGTGTGCTGTAAAATGCGGTTTCTAAAAAATTTCTATGTTGGTTTGGGGTGGGGTCCGTAAACTTCAGAACCTTATCTTCTACAGAACCTAGGGGCGTATTATGGGAAGCAGGAGTAAAAGAGTAAAATCCTGTATGAGAAAGAATCCATTAGAGTCTATTAAAGAGCGAGCAGTTACCTATCTCCAATAGTGAGATTTTCTGTAGCAATTGCATATATGCATCCTACTTCTGCTGCAATTGATTTGTGTCTTGTATTGGCAGGTAGATGTATAATATCTCCTGGTGTACAGGTTATACGTTTTTCGCTATAGAAAAAATCTAACTCTCCCTCTATAATTAAGAGAGTTTCATCGACCTTGTGAATATGCCAATCGTGTATTTTTTTGGAAAAGTCTCTTTGTATCTCTATTGATCCTTGTTTTGGCATCATCATTTTTAATATATCATAGATATTTTTATTTAATTTAATTTTAGAAAATTTAGTCATTATCGTGCTCCATTATATGATATGGGCAAGGTGGGGATTCAATATTATTATCTTGCAAGAAATATTGCGTCCACTCTCTATTCTGAGGATCGCCATATTTTCCTAAAAAGGGGGATTTTGTGATAATGTCAAAAGGTTCAAGTCTTTTTCCTACAGCGGAGAATGCATTTTTTGCTTTTTGTTCTGTATCTAGTAGATCAGAAAAAAACCACCTAGGCTCGAAAGTTAACATAAATATAGAACTTACTTAATTCTGTTTATATGAGACGGGGTATTGTAAACTATAAACATAGGTTCGCCATGAAAGCAGAACTCCCATAGAGGATTGTCCATATTTTTGGGTATATGCTTAGGTCATTCTCGGTCATCAAGCATTCTCAAATCTTTCAGCATAGACCAGAATTTTTCTCTATAAACTTCGATACTTTGTACGGGGGCAGGTTCCTCGAATGCAACAAAAGATGTGTTCTTTCCAAAATTTTTATAGTTATCGCAATAATTTATCAGGTCTTCCATCATATTTTTTGCGGTCAACTTATTGTAGAATCCAAATCTAAGCATATTTTTGAGTATCCATTTACACCGAATAGGCAGGGAAAAGGCCTAATTGTGTTATTCATGGTTGCATCGAATTCTTTAAAAACGACCTGCTTCCATTTTCCATATTTGTCTATATTTTCAATTATTTGTGCTGCTGAATCCATGTTTTCCTCCTAATTGTTGTATTTTATAAGAAATTGCTACGAATAATCCTTTCCAAAGCTGATAATTCATCATCACTGTGTCCCCAAATTGCTATAATGGCCGGGCAGGTATTTAAATCGATGGTTAGAGGGAGGGGCTCGTTTTCTTTAAAAAAGAGCATAAAATGAACTATATTTTCCCAAGAATGAAGCTTTTGTCGCCATACGTTAACATCTTTTATAATATGACCGTCGATCTTGTTGATAAGAAAGATAATACGCCCTTTTTTCTTAAGGCGGCTTGGTGTTTGCGAAAACATGCCCGCAATAAGGTTAACGGAGCTTTCAAGTAAATCATCATCATAGCAATGCGCGAATAAAGTTGGCGCAATTCCTCCGTGGAGGCGGGCTCCTACTTCGATCATCACTGGACCACGAGTTGTTTGCATGATTTCCATATGCGCGGGTCCATATTCAATCCCCAGCGCGCGAATGCATTGTTTTGCATAAGAGATAAGAGGGGCATAAGAGGGATCTTGAGCATCAAGTACATCAAGCGATTCATAAACAAAGGCACTTCCATTATGAATACCTTTTTTATATCGTGATAAAGCACATATCTTTATAGCATCTCCCTTTACAATGGCATCGACGATGTATTCCTCTCCCTCCAATCTTTCTTGGAGCAAATAAGTCTCGTTAGGTGTGCCAAAAATATTTTTCTGAGTCCAGTCAATCTCAGAAATCCACGCTGCTACTTCGTCACGGCTCGAGAAAAACAAAACACCATCGCTTCCAGCAGAATCGTTTGGCTTTACCACATAGCCGCTGGGACTTTCAAAACCATCGAGAGTACAATTGTCTTTTGTAAGAATTTTTGATTGGATGTAAGATAAACCATTTTCACAAAGGCGCTTTTGCATTGCTGCCTTTTTCCGTCGCCAATCGGTGGTTGAGGGATTATTCCCAGGGCAATTATAATAAGCCGCCAATTGATCTGCACAATAAATACTTACCTCGGCGCCTGCTACCACAGACTCTATTGCGCCGATAGGAAAGCGTGTCTTTATCTCATCTACATTATGAAGTTTCGCTTCTGCCATGCCCTCTCCCTGATAAGAAAGCATATAGTGTGAAAAAGGAGCTTGTTGAGAGACAACACCATAACAAGCATAGCCTAATTTTTGCAAAGCAGGACCATAGAGGGCGCCCGTGGAGAAAGGGTCGACAATAAGAATAGTTTTTCTCATACTTTGTTCCGCTGCAATAAAAGGAAAAGAACATAAATAAAGATTATTAAGCCTATAAGGGGTAGAAGATAAACAGCTGCTTGAGGACCCATAAGGGCAGAGCTTGTAAGAAGACCAAGGATAACATAACCTGCCGATTGGGAGAGAGTATAAAGCATGCCGCTATAGCTTCCCACCAGCTCTGCTTGATCCTCTGTTTTAGTCGCTTCAATCGTATGTTTGCGGGCATTAATTCGCATGGTATTCATTGAAAAGCCAATAAAAAAGCAAAAGATCACAGCCAAATAGGGCGATTGTGTGGTGCTAAAAATAAGATCAGCTACGCTCAACATAAGGGCTGGGAGAATAAATTCAAAGCGAGGGATTTTGATAAAAGCAGCCAAAAAAGCGCCCATGCCCGCAACCGCACTGCAAAGCCCATAATATTCAGAGCCAAAATTTTTCACACTCTGAAAAAGAATGGTTGCCAGCGTATTATAAGCGCAAATATGAAAGCCAATAAGTCCTATGCAGACGCATAAAAGTTTAAGCTCACGGGAGAGTCCATCCGCTTGCGGTGTGGGTGCTGTCTTCTTATCGGTTGCAGGTGCTGTGGTATCTGTAGCGTTATATTCATCGCAAAAGATGATATATCCGGCTATAAGGCTTATAATGATGTCAAACACACAAAGTGCTACAATCAAACCATTATAGCCGATTTCAGCTGCTGCCCCTCGAGGGCTGGTTGCTTCTAAGAGATAACCACTCAATGCTGCTCCCAAAAAGGCGCCAATTTGCACCACTGTTTGCATAATGCGGGAAGCCTTTTGGGCACTAATATAACCACTAAGCGCTAGTTTAGTATTATAAGTCTCGAGTGTGCTTAAGGTAATCAAAGAGAGATAGCCGATAGAGATAGAGACAGCGATAAAACCAAAGGGGGTATCAGCGTAATGAAAAAGTGCAATCAATAAAAGAAGGCTATAGATAATGATCCGCCTTTTGTATAAATCGACCAACCGCAGTGAGGCTTTAATGCGCACAAGTCCGCTTTTTTTCAAAAGATAGGGCATAAGGGTGCCCAAAGCCATGGTTACGCCTAGGAAAACAGATGAGGATGTTATGCGATAAGCATTCCAAAGATTACTTAAGAACAGAACCATATCAGAGAGATAAAGCAGGACAACAAGCCCATAAAACCGAAACATTTGCTGTTTGTGCACATCATCCCCCCCATTTCGGAATCTCTTAAAACACGCAGTATTATAAATCAGCACACATGTTTACGAATAATGAATACACACACATATTACTGGGAATGTCAAGTTTTTTGATCGGGAAAAATTGAACGCTGATGTTTATGGTAGTGATAGCTTATTTTCATGAGAATGAGTAGCGATGGAGGCTGGTATTTTCACTGTGTCTCTTGTGGGGGGCTTGCCAATAAGGGGAAAGCCAGATAACGAACATAACTATGTCCTAGAGATATATTTTGCGCTTTCAAGTTGATTTTGTTTATACTCAAGGTTGAGGTTTTTCTATTGATCGTTGTTAGATGTTGTTGTGACAACAAACTTCGTTATCTATCAGAAACATTTATGGCATTAGCGCTAAGGTATGCAGTTGTATTAAAGCCTTTGCATCGTAGTCTTTTCATAGCAAGGTATTATTGGTTCAGTTTTAGGAGGCTTTGTTACGGCTGATTTGGGCGTCGTCGTTGTTTGAGGTCTTATTATAATATTCTTAGTTTCAGTTTATGAGTATACCGAAAGATATAGTGAAACATTTGATTCAAACGCTTTGCAAGGCATATTTCAATATCTCAGCGATGTTTTCCGAGAATTGCTCTGCTGCTTTTTGAAGGAATCGGATATTAAATGCTTATAGCGAGGGCAGTGGTTTGAGAAAGGATTGAGTTGATTTTATTAGATTCCTATGTAGTGCAATCTAGTATTAGCTCTTAGGAGGAAATTTATACTTAGATCTAACTCATTTCTATATGCTTACACAACGTTATAGAAGTAATCCTCAGAAACTCTACTAGAATTCGTTAAAAAATGGCAGGGTATGGAGTGTGAACAAAAAATATATTTTTTACAAATACTTAATCTCATTTTAAGCTGTCTAACATATAAATTCATCTTAAAACTAAGTCTATATACCGCCATTTATCATAAAGTTAATAAGTTATACAAATGCGTGAGTATTGTGTTTTTCTGTTTAGAGACGAGTAAAAAAACACCTTATTAAACATTAAGAGATTTTAGACATAAAACAATTTAACTTATGGAGAGTATATAGACAAAATGTATCTTGATAAAAAAGTTTATAATTTCATGTGGTCTTCAAAGAAATTTTCTGGTTCTTTTATTGTCTTATGCGGGTTTGATGGGAGTGGAAAGACAACACAAATAAAAGAAATTTCTCGCCATTACTCAACAGAAAAACATATAATACAAACTTTTCAACCCAGTTATTGGTATAGAAATAATCCAGAAATTAGAGATTACTTAGATAATGGAAAAGCAATTGATCCGTTGCTTTTAGCACTCTTATCAGCGACAGATAGACGCAAACATACACTTGAAATTATTGAACCTTCCTTAGCTTCATCGCAAAATTTATTAATTAGCGATCGATATGTTTATTCTAGTCTTGCTTATTTTTATGCTCGAGAGCTTTCTGTTGAAAGTGTAGTTAAATTAAATCAATCTATTCCAAGACCTCATATTACATTTTATCTTCATTTGCCGCCCACTACTATACTGGAGCGGTTGCAGAAAAGGGATGGTTTAAACTTAAAATACGAAGAAAAACTCTCTTTTATTGAAAAAGTTTATGAAGTATACCAAGTTTTATCAGAAATAGATGAGCGGTTTATAACACTTGATGGAACTGCTCCTGTTTCTTTAATTCATCATCAAATACGACATCATATAGATGAAGTTTGTTTTTGATTATGAATAAACTAATTTATTAATCAATTTATCCACGATAGATCCTTCTTTATATATTCGTACTCTAAATTTGAAACTTTAGAGATATGATTGCAATAATTTAACTACTCAGGAAAAATATCACGTTATATATTTTAATTGGAAAATTAACTGTAATGGGCTTGTTTTAAAAGATTTAGAGAAGGGGAGTAGAAAAGTTATCAATATTTATCGTGAGGATAATAGTATGTTTATTCTTTTAGAGACGAAGTGTGGTGATAGAAGAACGACATGGAGGGATATACATGAGCATATTTTTGTGCACGGAATAATAAGGATAATGATGTGTGTGAAGCTTCCATATTATAAAATTGTTTCACATATGTATAAAGGTGTAGCTTCTGAAGAAAATGAACATAAAATATTAATTTTATTGTATTTTTATTCATAAATATTTCGTTTTCATAGAAAAATTAATCATATCACAGCACAAAGATTTTAAAAGCTTCAAAAAAGGAATTTTGCTTTCTTAAATTTAATGATCTAAAATCAAAATTGTAAGAATGCATGTTTAAAACAGGATATATCATGCATATCGACAGGTATTTATTTTAGAGGATAATTTATGTTCACTTCAAATTTGAAGGAACGCATTGCTTTATTTAAAAATAGAACTTTTCTCTATTTTACTTTGAGCGGCTTATTTGCTACATTTGGAAACGGACTAAATTATATTGCATTGTCATGGCTTGCTTATAATCAGACGAGTTCAATCCGTGGTGTAGCGTTGATGATGCTTTTTCTTTGGGCGCCTAGCATTATTTTTGCTCCTATTTGGGGCATATTGGCAGATAAATATAATCGTAAAACGCAAATTATTATTTCAAATCTTGTGAGAGGTTTGGTAATCGTTGGCTGGGTAATGCTTTGGCATTTTGGTATAGACATTGAATTGATGGTCTTATCTGCTCTTTTGGGTATTTTTATCTCTTTTTATATGCCATCAGCTATTTCTTTAATTCAAAGTATTGTGCTGAAGGAACAGCTCATTAATGCAAATGCGACCATCGATATGGTTTATGAACTTGGCACTATCGCAGGTATGGGCTTAAGTGGATTGATACTGGCCTATGCAGGAATAAAAGGAACTCTTCTAATAGGTGGTATATTCTTTATTATTGCTGGTTTATTTAATTTTGCAATGAAGGTACCTAAAAACCGAAGATCTAAAAATCAAAACCAGCAAAATTGGTGGGAAAATTATACAGCATCCCTTCATTATTTTAAACAGAATCCGGCTCTTTTTGTACCTTATGTAAGCCAGATGATTATTATGACTCTTTTGATGACCATTCCTGTTATTCTCGTTCCTTATATACAAGAGGTTTTGCATGCGGATAGCAGGACCTTTGCAATATTTGAGGTGCTTTATTCTATGGGCGTATTGACAGGTGCGTTTTTTTCACCGCTTCTTTGTAAAACTTTATCTGTAAGGAAAACATTAGCCATTTTATTAGCTTTTATGGCTATTGGCCTCGCTATTCTATCTGTTAATACACACAATTTTGTTGCTTTTCCTGTTTACTTTATGATTGGATTTGGACTTTCGAGTTGGGCTCTTTCGATTTCTTTATCACAACTCTCTTGTGATCCTGAATACCAAGGAAGATTGCAGGCAAGTTTTAATGGTATCTCTGGATGTTTTATCCTCGGAGTCTATCTCATTATGGCAAGCGATAACAGTAGCATATCACCTCAATCGATATATTTTTTTCAAAGCATTTTTGCGCTTGTTGGAATACTCATAGTGCTGTTTTATAGACATGAAAAACAATAAATTACATTTAAGTGTGGTAAATATACGCTATTTTATAAACATTTACGCTACAGCATATTTCATATTTTTCTTTTACAGAGGAGTGAGAAAATGTAAAAGTTGGTGCTTAATGAATAAAGCATACATTGATGTATGCTAGAGAATATTCTCTATTTTTTGATAATGATCCAAAAGAATTGCTGTGTTTCTTTAATTCATCTCACTGTTGTTAAGAAGACGAAAACGCAACACTTTAAATCTTCTTAAAAGTTTTTTGTTTAAGTACAGTAGAAAGTAAAGCGATGAGGTAATATCTTATCATATGGGGAGGATGTTGCATTATTTTTGTTTTTCAAAATCCATATGAAAAATTGTATCAATTTCATCTTCATTGGAATGAGCATTTCTGCGACGATTCAAGGTTTGTACAATCTCTTTTTTTAAAACAGCATCTGTTTCACTTAAACGGAGAATACTGAGTTCTAATTCAAGAGATAAAGCTAAATCAACGCACAGTCTAAGCTCTTCTCCAATGTCCAAACCACGTTGATAGTCGTCATAAAGACCAACCAGTGTATCAGATAATTCTTTATCGCATAAAGAGGTCATACTTAATTCTTCCACGTTGCGGTTTTGCATGCAGTTTTTTTAGTATCACACCACTATCATCACTTAGAATTGCCATGTATTACGAACCTCATGGTTTTGTCAATTTTCTGCAAAATACGCGCTTTTAAATCAATACCTATTTAAAGATTTTATTACTCCAACATTTTGAAGCGCCCAATTGTAAATATGGATGGTAATGTGTTTACTATAGAACTTATAGCATTTAAAATACATTGCCAAAAGGCTTTTAATGTGCATAGAAGAGGAGCATTCTGGCGATAAACCAAACACCCTGAAATCTCTCTTGCCAATTACAGCTAAATCAGCGCTATTAATATATAAAATAAGCAAACATGGTTTGTAAACGTCTAACTTTTTAATAACGAGTGATGATCTCATTTTTTGTAGAAGACCGATTATTTTGCCACTTTTATACTGATTTTTAGACGTTGATAAACTTTTTACCTTATGTTGTAATGTAAAAACTTTGGGAAGTGTATTTATAGATTCTTGCAAAGAAGTTTAAGCAGGTTTACTAGGCTGTTGAGTGAGAGAACTTGTGTTGGGCTTTTTGCTTCTGAAAAAATATGACTGTGACTTTTGAGAAAGCAGTTGGCAAGAATTGGCTTGGCGTGCAAACTGATAGAGTTGGCAGTGGCGCGTTTAGCTTTTTCATTGGGCTGTGTCCAAATGTTTTTGACTTTGGAAAATAGGCTCTGATAGGCTTGAGTTTTGCCAAGGTTATATTACAGGGGCGCAAGCTCAGTAAAATACCACGGCGATCGCATTTTTTGTGTGATTGTCATAATTTTCGCTCCTGCTTAAACGGATACTGTAGCGTCCATTTTTGTGGGGTTATGTGTGTAGATCTTTGCCCAACATAAGGGGCAGTAATAATAGATATAAATCAATATAATTATTTAGTCAACAATTATATTGATTTTGGAGTGTTTTTTTGGCTCGTCCGGAAGCAAAACCTAAAACTGAGTTGGCAAAACGTTTTCGTGAAGTGCGCCACGCTCTTGGTTTTACAGAGCGTAAGCAGTTTGCTGAACATCTTGGTATCACTGCTGGCTCTGTAGGAACTTATGAAACTGGTATAAGTGAGCCTACAGCCTCTGCGCTTTCCAAATATCAAAAAATTTGTGGTGTTTCATTAGATTGGCTTGTAACGGGCAATGGCGAGATGTTTTCAGATATGGCACAGGCGAAAGCAGCTGGTTTTAAACCGCAAGCGATACCTGCTGGGCTGATGAAAAAGCTTGGACATTTGGTTTATACGACCTATCATGATGCAAAAATAGAGCTTTCTCCTGAAGATGTTGCGGAATTGGCAGCAGAGCTTTATGGAAAATTGCAAGAGCTTATTCAAAACCTCAATGATATGGAAGAAGTCGAAGCCACTTTGCCCCTTTTGAAATTACATTTAAAGCGTAAAATCGAAACTGAAAAGCACATCTAGAAACTTCATAAGATACGAATGAGCAGCCTTTTTAAAAAATAAAACTTTTTTGATTTTCTGCTGTGTAACCAAGTTTGGAATGTGAAAATTTCACGATCTTCGAGTCTTTTATTCAATCTGAAAAACGAGAAAATATCATTATATATTAATGTATTGCTCTAATAAAGATAAAACTACTTATAAAAGAATTACAGTTAGTAATACAAAAAGATTTATTCAAAAATAAGCTAATATAGCATCTATAGCACCATTAATATTTTTGGGTGAAGGAAAAGGATACTGATAACATTGAAAATATAATGGGTTATGTGGGGAAAACAGCTAAAAAACAGCTTCTTTTCGGTTTGTGGTATTTAAAAAATTTATACAACAGTAGGAAATACAATGACGATGTTTTTTTCTTATAGATAGGGTAACAGACATATGAGAGAGACGAACTAAGAGATATTTATAGGCGCGCTTTTGTCTTTTTATGAAGATGATGAGATGAGCACGTTGAAACTTTTTACAGGGCGTGCATCATTATATTAAGGCAGATTTCTTTCAAAGATATGTATCATATGTTGAAACAGCTTACCTCGCAGAAAAGAGTGAGGTCATTATGATAATCGTCATCCATTACATTATGCTATAAGTTAAAAAAACATAAATTTGTGCTTATAAGAACAGCTAATTTATTGAGAAGTATTTTTACAAATTTATAAAAATTATTTTTTGTACTCTTGCCATTCTTCTGATGCGCTTTATTTAAAAAGTAGAATTGCTCTTTAGTGAAACTATTTTTGTTAAGAGATAAATCGCAGTGTTTTTGAATGGAGATCAAGTTATATTTTCAAAGTCTTGTGTTTTTATTTATTTTTTAGCTTGAATCCCTCTAGCTAAAAGGGTTGGGGACTTTTCTAGATTCGATGTTGTTGCAAAGATTTTAGGGCGATGCTGTGATGAAGATCGCTATCGCAGAGGGGTAGTTTTTATCGTTATTTATTTGTTTTGGGGTGCGCAAACACGGTTTTGCCGTGAGGTTTTTGCGCGTTGTGTTGATTTGACTCTGTTGGAGGAGGTTCTTATGAAAAAAAAATATTCCACACCAAATTTAATTAAAGTTGTTTCGCTCAGCGCGGCAATAGCTACACTCTTATCGAGTGTTTCTCCTGTTTTTGCCGCCAATCTTGCCTTCACTGGAGGGACTAATCTAAGTACACCTGGTGCCGGTGTTTCCTATACATACGGTAGTCATGGGAGTGTTGTTTTAGCTGGTGATGATGATCACTGTGGTGTGGATAATGTTGTTGGTCGTGGAGGCAAACAACAAGCGTCAGTTACTAAACGAATAACTGCAGAAGAGCAATATAACAGATTTATCACTGATCAAAAATATGGTGATCGTAATCCTTATGGCGCAACTACTGAAAAGGTCACTTGGGGTGGTGATAGTTGGACAAACCCTCGTGGTGGCTATATGGGGACGCTGACTAGTGGTATCATTAGCGCGATGCCTGAGGCTTATGGTGTTTATTCTTTTGCTACCGGTTGTGGATCTGCAGCGACGGGTAATTATTCAACCGTTTTTGGTGCAGGCGCAACGGCAAAAGCTGGTGGAGCGCAAGCTTTTGGTGTTTCTGCGCTTGCAGCTGGAAAAGCAAGTGTTGCTATGGGTGTGGGATCAGAAGCATCGGGGGAGTCTTCGGTTGCTGTTGGAGGGCTTACAACCGCTTCTGGTAAAAATAGCGTTGCTTTAGGGACTAAGACAAAAGCAGAAAAGAATTATGCAATTGCTATAGGTTCGGACGCTGACGCTTTGGGATCAGGTTCTATTGCAATAGGGAGCAGGCTCTCTGACAGAACTGAAGCATCTAACCCTCAAAGAAGAGTAATTGCAAAGGCAGAAAATGCGATTGCTATAGGTACGCATACCTATGCTGAAACGGAAGATTCAGTTGCTATTGGTGCAAACGCACAGGCGCTTGTGAAGGATGGTGTTGCTATTGGTGGGGGCTCTGTTTCTAATAGAGACAAGGGCGCTAAAGGGTATGACCCTTACCTTGATGGTGATACGACAGAAACCGGTATGGCATGGGTGAGCACAACAGGTGCTTTTAGTGTTGGTGAAGTTGGTGGCAGGGATAACGGTACGCTAACACGGCAAATTACAGGGGTCGCTGCGGGTAGTGAAGATACCGATGCGGTAAACGTGGCGCAGCTGAGAGCTATGAGAGACGTCATAGCAGGGGGAGGTACTTGGCAGATTTCTGCTAATGATAAAGATCCTACAGAGGTTAAAGCAGGCAATACCGTAGATTTTTCAGTAAAAAGTGAAAAAGAAGAAGGACAAGACAACTTAAAGATTGCAAAAAATACTGAAGATAATAAGCATAAAATTGAATTTACTTTGAGTGATCATCTTAAATTGACGCAAGTCACCACAGGCCAAAGCACGATGAGTGATGATGGCTTTTTTGTTAATGGTAAAGATGGTTCGCGCATGACTGTGGATGGCTTTTTTATTAATGATAATGGTCCAAATATAACTGTGGATGGTATTGATGTAGCCAATCAAAAGATCACAAATGTAGCAGAAGGGACTAAAGATACCGATGCAGTGAATTATAAACAGCTGAGAGCTGTACAAGAGGCAACCAAAACGAGTTGGCAGCTTGCTGTTAACGGTGGAGATGCTACAGCTATTGGACCAAATGGCACAGTAAATTTCCAAGCAGCTGGAGACGAAGATAGAAAGAATATTAAGATTACAAAAGATAATGATCACAATGTCACATTTGATCTAGCTGATAATATTAATGTAATGAGTGTCACAGCAGGAGAAAGCATTATGAGTGCTGCTGGCTTTATGTTTACTGATGGTACTGGGCCGAGCATAACTGTTAATGGCATTCATGCTGGTGATAAAACAATTAAAGGAGTAGCGGCAGGGGAAGGCGATACCGATGCTGTAAATTATAAGCAGTTAAAAGACTTTACAGCAGGGATGGCAACAGGCTGGAAACTTTCTGTTGATGGTAACAATGTTACAGATGTTAAAGCTGGGAGTACAGTAGATCTTGTTGCGGGTGAAATCAAAAATATCAAAATTGCAAAAGACAATAATAGAGTTACATTTTCTTTGAATGATAATCTTACGCTCACAAGTGTCGCAACAGGCAACAGTATTATGAGTAATGAGGGCTTTAAGTTTGTTAATGGGGGACCAAGTATAACTATTGATGGTATTGATGCTGGCAATAAAAAGATTACAAAAGTTGCAAAGGGAACTGAAGATAATGATGCTGTAAATTATAAGCAGCTAAAAGATTTTACAGCAGGGATGGCAACAGGTTGGAAACTTGCTGTTGAAGATGAAGAGCCTACAGATATTGGTGCAGAGAGTACAGTAAAGTTTGTAGGTGTTAACGCAGAGGATGGTAATGAAGAAAGTAAGAATATCAAAATTACCAAAAACGATGACAATACTGTAAAGTTTGATTTGAATGATATTGTCAGAGTTAAACGTGTAATAGCAGGTAAGGCGAATGTAAGTGATAATGGCTTCGTGATTACTGGTGGTCCTAATATGACTACTGGTGGTATTTATGCTGGTAATAAAAAGATTACGGGAGTGCTGGCGGGAACTGATGCTGAGGATGCAGTTAATTATAAGCAGTTGCAAGATTTTACAGCGAAAATTAAAACGGGTTGGAAACTTGCTGTTGAAGATGAAGAGCCTACAGATATTGGTGCAGAGAGTACAGTAAAGTTTGTAGGTGTTAA